>CAJQJL010000165.1 GCA_905478665.1 uncultured Flavobacteriales bacterium | reverse complement strand
CAGGAACACCAACAAGAAGACAATGTCCTCTAGAGAAGATGGAAATTAATACTTGATCAACAACTTCATCTTGTCCCACAATTACCTTGTGAATCTCCGTCTTTAAATTCGTGTAATGTTGAACGAGTTGGTCAATTCCTTCTTTATCTGACATGGGTATTCGTTATTTTTTGAAAGTTAAAGATACAAATGTTATTGTTCCAGCCAATTGTTAGTGAATTGGCAATTTTGGTATTCTTCATCAATACGGACAAAAGCTTTCTTAATGTTTGTTTTAGTCCACTCTTTAACAATTTTCTGCTTCTTCTCATTTTCAGCTGCACGCTTTATTAACGCGTAGTCGTCTTCGAGGTTTGCACGATGTGGTGTGGTTCTTTTCATTAAGCGAACGATTCGAACTCCTTGCTTTCTTTCATACATGTTCATGTACAAGTTTGGCTGTGAGATGTCACCTTTCTCCATTGCATCTGTTAGCAGATAAATCTGCTGATCGACCTGATTTAGATCTTCCATGTCCCATAATTGATCTCCCGTAATGGGGTTTGTGATGATTCCATGATTCTGTTTGGTGCTTTCATCGTTAGAATATTTCATAACAGCCTTATCCCATGTTATTTCACCACTTTTCAGTAGATTATAGCAAGTGTCTAAACGCAATGCTGCACCTTCTAATGAGCTGTTGCTGAATTCAGGAATAATCAAAATATGGCGACACGTATAATTGTCACCCTTCCGCTCTATTAATTTTACAATGTGATAACCATAAGTAGTCTCAAAAACGTCGGATACATCTCCTTCGGCAAGATTGAAAACCGCAGCTTCAAATTGTGGAACCATCATGCCACGTGTCGCAGTAATTTTACCTCCTTCAGCAGCACTTCCAGGATCCATTGAATTGATTCTTGCCTGTGTAGAGAAAGTTTTGCCGTCTCGAACAATTTTGTTTCTAATTTCTTTCAACTTTTCGAAAGCTGCTTTTTTGTCAGAATCGGTGACGTCTGGATAAAGAACTATCTGCTGAAAGCTCAATTGTGTATTGATCAATGGAATACTATCCATTGGAATTGTTTTGTAAAATTTCTCAACTTCTCTAGGTGTCACAGAGACTTCAGCAGTAATCTGCCGTTCCATTTCCTGAGAAAGTAATTGATCCTTTATGATCGGACGAAATTCCTTCTTAATCTGCGTTACAGTCTTGCCATAGAATTCTTCCATTTTTTCACGCCCGCCAATTTGTTGCTCAATGATGCGGAGTCTGTTTTCCATTTCTGCATCAACCTGCTGATCTTGAATTACAATACTATCTAATTTGGCTTGGTTCAACAATAGGTATTGATACATCAGGTCTTCTATAATCTGACAGTCAATTTCTGGAGTCATCGTCATTCCAGCTTGTAATGCTTGAATTTTTTGCGCCTGAACATCCGAAAGGAGAACAACGTTGTCACCAACCTGAGCTACAATTTTTTCAATTACTTTCCCCTGTGCATTTGATTGAAATACAGTTAATAGGGCGATGCTATATGTTAATAGTAACTTCATGTTTCGCTTTTATTCGTTGAATCATTTTCGATTCGTTTTTTTCTCTTAGGACCTGCAAACGATTCGCAACAATAATGTTTTTTATTTCGTTTTGCAAGAATTCAATCGGAGGAGCTTCATCTTTTAATTTATAATCAATGATGTTGACAAAGTAAGTGAAGTTGTCATCCGAAAAGTAGGTTTTTGTTCTGTTTAAAACTATGTTATCAATATTATATTTTGTTACTGGAAAATCTTTGGCTACTTCACCAAAATACTCCCAAGTTGAATCATTGAAATAATAATTCTCAGCGTAAAGTTTAGCATAAGAATTGACTTTCATGAGGTCTTTATCATTTTTTAACAGGTAATTAAGTTGTACCTCTTCAGTTTGGTAGTCTATTCCTGCTGGAATTTTTAAATAGAGTGCCTTTACAATATAATCGTGTAAAACGAATTCATCTTTATGAGATTCGTAATAGTCTTTGATTTCCTGTTCTTTAACAATCGTATCTAAATCTTTTTTTAGTTCAATTTCATCGAGATAGAGTCTGGCAAGTTCCCCAGAAAATGATTCAGAACGCAAGCGAATTAATTCCCAATCTTCGGGATACACGCTTTTCATTTCTGCCTTCAAGACTTCGTTCTCACACCAGTCTTCAAGGAATGTTTTGTATTCACCTACATCTTTAGGATCGTAACCTTGATGCTTCATGAGAATGTAAGCTTCATTTTCGAGAAGTTCAACCTCACCAACGCTGGCTACTACTTTGCCTTTGTTTGAACAACTGGGAAGAAGGAATAAACAAAACAGGCTGACAACAATGCCAGCCTGAATCGAATATGTTTTGAGCCTATTTACCAATTGAGTACAGTTCTTCGTTATTGATTTTGACCGTATGCTTTTTCGCTAACTCTTCGAGCCAGTTTTTCTCAAGGTAATTTTGGTAGTCAGAAGTGATTGCTCCTTTTGCCTCTCCAAATTCTTTCTGCGAAGGATTAAGTTTTTTCGAAACCACAATCACATAAAACTTGCCGTCTACTTCGTAGGCAGCATTCAGACCACTGTTAAGATTCGTGTTTTTAAGATAGTTTGTGCGATCTAGATCAAACTTTCCATTTCTATGACGAATGTTTAACTCAGAATCACCATTGATTTTCTTAACCACATGAACAGGTTGGATTGTATCGTTCTGCAACATTGTATATGCCTGATCAGCAAACTCCTTACTATAGCATTCATAAACATCAGCGTCAATTCGCTTGCCCCACATGTAGTTAGCCTTGTTTTCTTCGTAGAATTGCTTTAGTCCAGTAGTATCTTTCATAGCCTTATTCCAAACCATGTCAGACATCACTTCGTACAATAAGATTCCATCATGATACTCAGTTACCAATGCCTTGAATGCAGGATATTTGTCCACAAGTTTTGATTCTTCATAATCTAAAACTGCTTGCTTGACCCATTTCTTATATTGCGCATTCACGATAGCCTTCATGTTATCATCTCTTCTAACACTTCTGTAGTTCGACTTAAGAAATTGTGCAAATTGCTTTTGTGTAAATGACTGACCATCTAGGATGAATAAAGCTTTGTCATTTTTCAACAACGATGGATCGAACTTTCCTTTGAAGTAAGTTGAGTCCATATTGGTATAGAACCATTTAATCGTCTTCTTACTTTTGTCACTGAATCCGTATTCCTTTTTCAACTTGGCAACAAATGAATTTTGCGTTGCTTTAGACCGCTCATCTTTTGTAACCTTGTTCTTTAGTCCGTCTTTCATTTCCTCATACGAAGCAACGTCTTTTAAGCTAATTCGCTTAACAATATGGTATCCATAGCTTGTTTTTAATGGCTTGCTGTAGTCACCATCATTCTTCAGGGAGAACGCAGCGTTTTCAAATTCGGGAACCATACGTGTTGTTGTTCCTGATCCAAAAGCTGGAAGCAGACCATTCTTTTTGTTCGATGTAGGATCGTCAGAATATTTCTCTACAAGTTTTTCAAAGTTTTCACCATTCTCTAGCAACGCATAGATTTCATCAATCTTAGCCTTGGCTGCAAGTAGACCTTCATTATTAGCGTTTCTATCAACTGAAACCATAATGTGTGCTGTTTCAATTGTTCCTCTTGCTTCTCGCTTATCCGTCACTTGTAATATGTGGAAACCAAAACGAGTTCTGAAAGGTTCTGAAACTTCTCCGACTTCAGTTGTAAAGGCTTTTTCCTCAAATGGATATACCATTTGGAATGCTGTGAAATACCCTAGGTCTCCACCATTTGTAGCAGCAGAAGGGTCTTCCGAGCCTCCTTTTCCTTTTGCAACTGATGCGAAATCCTCACCGTTTTCAATACGCTTCTTCATCGCCAATAAAGAATTGTAAATGCGCAACGTATCTTCAGGAGTGGCATTGGGAGAGACTTTTAACATTATATGAGAAGCTCTAACCTCATTTTGTGTTCTCTCATATGCTTGCTTTACCATTGATTCGTTCATTGCAGAATCAACCAAATAGGGTAGAGCAAGTTGCTTACGATAGCCATTCAGTTCCTTAACCAATCGCGGAATAGTGTCGTATCCCATTGCTTCAGCTTCAGCAACCTTTAATTTGAATTTTTTGAACAATTCCATGTATTCATCCAATGACTGCTTGTCATATTTAGGGTCGTTATTGTTCTTAAGATAAATTTGAAGGAATTCCGATTTTGTAATGGCATCGTCGTTGATGGTCATGATTACAGGATCTCCCTGTCCAAATACATTCAATCCCAAAAAGAGTGTAAGTGCAAATACAAATAGTCTATTCATTTTTCTAAGTTTTTTTAAGGCTGTCAAATATACGTTAATCAAATAATTTCTACACCCTAACGAATTATTTTATACTATAGTTTGGTGCTTCTCTGGTAATTGTAACATCATGTGGATGACTTTCTAGCATTCCAGCATTAGTTATTCTAACAAATTTCGCTCCTTTAAGATTCTCAATTCCAGCTGCTCCACAATATCCCATTCCTGAACGCAACCCACCAATAATTTGATACATCACTTCATTTAAATTTCCTTTAAAAGGCACTCTCCCTGAAATTCCTTCTGGAACGAGCTTCTTCACATCATCCTCAGAATCTTGGAAATAACGATCTTTCGATCCTTTTTGCATGGCTTCTAATGAACCCATTCCACGGTATGTTTTGAATTTTCGTCCTTGATATATAATCGTTTCACCAGGAGATTCAGCCACACCTGCAAACATCGAACCAACCATAACTGTGTCTGCCCCAGCTGCGATTGCCTTAACAATGTCCCCCGTATATCTAATTCCTCCATCCGCTATCACCGGAACACCAGTTCCTTCCAATGCTGCTGCGACATCATTTATTGCTGTTAACTGCGGAACACCAACACCTGCGATAACACGCGTCGTACAAATCGACCCTGGTCCAATACCAACTTTTACTGCATCGGCTCCAGCTTCAACTAAAAATTTTGCTGCTTCCGCCGTTGCTATATTTCCAACGATAACATCCAGCTCAGGATATTTTGTTTTTACTTCTTTTAATTTTACGACAACTCCCGCAGTGTGGCCATGGGCAGTATCAATAACTACAGCATCCACACCCGCGTCGACAAGCGCTTTCACTCTCTCCATAGTGTCGTCTGTCACACCAAGAGCCGCTGCAACGCGCAAACGTCCGTAAGTATCCTTACATGAATTCGGGTGTTCCTTTACTTTAATAATGTCTCGGAAGGTAATAAGTCCAATCAATTTATTGTCTGCGTCGACAACGGGTAACTTTTCAATCTTATTTGCTTGAAGAATTTGCTCTGCAGTTGCTAAATCTGTATTTTCAGATGTTGTCACAATGTTTTTAGAGGTCATCACTTCAATGATAGGTCGACTTTGGCTCTTTTCAAAGCGTAAATCCCTGTTCGTTACAATTCCTATTAACGTACGATCTTCACCAATAACTGGGATTCCGCCAATTTTATTCTCACGCATTAAGGTAAGTGCGTCAGATACGATTGCGTCTTTTGACAATGTAACAGGATCTAAGATCATCCCACTTTCGGAACGTTTCACTTTACGTACCTGTAAAGCCTGTGAGTCAATCGACATGTTCTTGTGAATCACACCAATTCCTCCTTGTTGAGCAATTGCTATCGCAAGACTAGCTTCAGTCACTGTGTCCATAGCTGCTGATACAATGGGGGTATTCACTTCAATGTTACGTGTTACCTTGCTTTTAAGGAGAACATCCTTCGGAAGTACCTGAGAATATGCAGGCACTAATAAAACATCATCGTAGGTGAGACCTTCTTTGATTTCGATAAGATTTGAGAGAGACATATGTGAACCTATTTTAGAAATAAATTCTTGCAAACTTAAAATTTTTTTCCGAGAAAACGACACCTTAAGGCGATTGAATGCTATAATCCTTAGATTGATTGTGAGAAGCAAGTAATAAAGTCACTGTTTAGGCACTCTTTTTGTTAAAGAAATCAAAATCTTTCACGAATTTTAATTATATTATGTACACTTGTTTAATGTTAAAGATAAACCGCGTGAAGATCTCTATTTTACTTCTTGTGTGCAGCCTTTCTTTCGCAGCATCAGCTCAAGAAAAGGACACCATATTAATGGATTCGACAATGATTCAGCTCTCTGGGGTTGTCGTAACAGATGACGATCTGGAAGCATTGTCTTATACAACAGTTTTTGATAAGACGATACGAAGAGGGGTTATTGCTGATTTTTATGGGTATTTCTCTCTTGTGACGTTTCCTGGTGATACACTTTACTTCTCTTATTATGGACATAAGACCTCAACGTATATTGTTCCAGACACACTAACAGATAATCGTTATTCGATTATACACATGATGCAGAAAGATACAGTTAACCTTCCATCGGTAACGGTCTATCCATGGCCGTCGCGTGAAGATTTTGCCCGTGCATTTGTTGAAATGCAACCGTACGATGATGCCCTTCGAAGAGCACAACGCGAATTGTCTGGAGAGAGCCTTGCCTTTGTTGCAGCCCGTCTAGAGGGAGATGCTTCTTTAGCGTTTGGAACAGCACAGGGACAATACAATACTCAATTGTATACAAATGGTCAGCTTCCTGCTAATAACTTGCTTAATCCATATGCATGGGCCAAGCTAGTGAAAGATTGGAAAGAGGGTAGGTTGAAGCGAGAGTAATCTTTTATTTATTGAATTGTGTTTAGAATAATTGCCCTACTGTGTCTATCTCATTTTTTTGTGAGTTTTAATTCAGTTGCGCAAAGCTCTTGGATTGTCGAAGAATCAAAGGTTTGTGACGAGTCTTCAGATTTCAGTAAAATCCTTCCCGTAGAATCGTTCGCAGATGAATTTAAATTGACCGTACAGCTTGATAGTATAATGATCGGTGAGAAAACAATTGCGCTCGACTACTTTTATCAGGCAACATTTGATCAGAATTCTTCAATTTTCAGAATCACCGCTGAAATGGCTCTTCAAATTCGAATAGCTCGCATAGTAATCAACGATGAGAAATTCTATGGCTGCCAAATAGCAATGTTTCGAAAGAAGGATAATTGCTGGAGTGAACCTTATAAGGACAATGAGTGGGAATACTTCAATTTAGGCAATGAGTTTTTTAACCATGTTAGTTCAAGAAATGGTTTTGCTGATGCAAGACTGGGGTTCGCTGGAGTTATCAGAGTGGATTAGTTCAGTTTTAGAAAGGGGCTACTTGAACACTGGGTAGCTTAAAAAGTATTTCTCAACGGGTTTAGTGAGTGCAGAAATATTAAGATTATCAGATGCTTTCGATAGCTCCAAAATCTCTCCCGACTTTTTCAAGAGCTTAATGTTTTGCTTGTCATCACTGTACGCATTGTTTGTCAATCTCTCTGTATAAACAAAGTGCTCAACATCAATATCTTTGACTTCAATGTTGGTTTGAATAGTTGCGCTTACTTCATTTACTCTTTCTGTGCTAAAAACTTCTTTGGAGACTTCAATTTTGAAAAGGTTTCTGTCAACCATTCTTTTGGAAAGCTCAGATAGTACAGTGTCGCTTTCAAATTGCCAAACCTTAATTGCGCCGAGGATATCATAATCGTCTAATTGAGCGAATTGCTGCAGTACTTCTTCATTCTCACGAAAGTCATTCGCAGAAATATTATTTTTCATAAAGTAGAGTAGTGCGGGACTTCCGAATAAATTGTGCCCTTCTTGAACAAGTTTTTTTGCTCTGCGCAGAATGTGAATCAACATGAATTCTGCTGCAACAACAGTTTTGTGCAAGTACACTTGCCAGTACATAATACGCCGTGCAACAATAAATTTCTCAATCGAATAAATTCCCTTCTCTTCAATGACGAGTTCACCATTGGAAACATTCATCATCTCAATAATTCGGTCGCTTCCTATTTTTCCTTCACTCACGCCCGTATAAAAACTATCACGGTTCAGATAATCCATCCTGTCCATGTCAAGTTGACTAGAGACTAGCTGATATAGAAATTTCTTAGGATGTTCGTTTTTGAAAACCTTAAGCGCAAGATCCAATTTACCGTCAAATTCAGCACTCAAACGTTCAATAAAAAAGCATGAAATTTCTTCGTGACTTACACCACTAACGATGTCGTGTTCAAGTGCATGACTAAATGGACCGTGCCCAATATCATGCAGTAAAATGGCAAGCAAAACAGCTTGTTCTTCGTCTTCCGTTATCTCATGTCCTTTACGACGGATAGTCCCTACCGCTTTGGTCATAAGGTGCATAGCTCCCAGCACGTGGTGGAAGCGTGTATGCAAAGCTCCAGGATAAACGAGATGTGTTAATCCGAGCTGTTTAATTCTCCTTAGTCGTTGAAAGTAAGGGTGTTCGATAACGTCGAAAATAATCTCCTGAGGAATTGAAATAAAACCGTAGACAGGGTCGTTAAATATTTTCTTCTTGTTATTACTGTTGACTTTTGATTGCAATTGCATACTTTTAAATCCGATAGTAAAACTATAAAATATTAAGCATATGCAAATAAGAATCCTGTGGGCCGATGATGAAATAGTCCTTTTGAAACCGCATATATTGTTTTTGGAGTCAAAAGGGTATGAAGTCGTAACGGTAAACAACGGATCTTCCGCTGTTGATAAAAGTAACGAGCAGGATTTTGATATTATTTTTCTTGACGAAAATATGCCAGGGATTTCAGGGCTTGATGCCCTCGAGAAAATAAAGGCGAAAAAGCCATATGTACCTGTCGTAATGATTACTAAGAGTGAGGAGGAATACATTATGGAAGAGGCAATTGGAAACAATATTGCGGACTACCTAATAAAGCCTGTGAATCCGAATCAGATTTTGCTGTCCATTAAAAAGACCTTGGATAAGAATAAACTTGTCTCTCAGAAAACAAATTCAGATTATCAGCAAGAATTCCGAGAATTAGGAATGCAATTGAATAGCAACCTTGATGTCGATGAATGGACTGAAGTGTACAAGAAATTGATTCACTGGGAATTGAAGTTGGGGAATGTTGAGGAAACTGGAATGCGGGAAATTCTTGCAATGCAGAAGAAAGAGGCAAACACTCAGTTTTCGCGATTTATTGAGGATAATTACCTTGATTGGTTGAATGGAGTGGAAGAGGGACCACAAATGGTTCACACCTTGTTCAAGAATTACATTAATCCACAATTGGACGATAAAGAAGTGTTTGTGATTGTAATTGACAACCTTCGCTATGATCAATGGAAGATTCTAAGTCCTATTTTTTCCAAATATTATTCAATTCAAAAAGAAGAGGTTGTTTACTCGATATTACCAACGGCGACTCAATATGCACGAAACTCATTTTTTGCAGGGTTAATGCCGTCAGAAATCGCAAAGAAATATCCTCAGTACTGGAAAAGTGAAGAGGATGAAGGTGGCAAGAACATGTTCGAGAAGGAACTGATGGAAACACAGTTGAAACGTTTGGGAAGAAACCTAAAATGGTCATACAACAAAATAACTAATCTCAATAAAGGAAAGAAACTCGCTGATAATTTCAATCAATTGCTCGATAATCAACTCAATTTCATCGTATATAATTTTGTCGATATGTTGTCACATGCCAGAACAGAAATGGAGGTGATTCGTGAATTGGCAGATGATGAAAATGCATATCGTTCGTTAACCTTATCTTGGTTTGAGCATTCGCCTTTGCACGACATCGTTCGTAAATGTGCAGAATCGGGTCGGAGACTTATTATCACTACAGACCATGGGACAGTGCGTGTTACGAATCCGGTGAAAATCATTGGAGAGAAAAGTACAAATACCAACTTGCGTTACAAAACAGGAAGGAACCTTTCGTATAAGGGGAAAGATGTTTTTCAAGTGAAAAATCCTGAGGATGCTTTTTTGCCAAAATCTGGACTTTCAAGTGAATACGTATTTACACGTGATGACGATTATTTTGTCTACCCAAACAATTACAATCATTTTGTAAATTATTACAACAATACCTTTCAACATGGTGGTATATCATTGGAAGAGTTGCTTATCCCTTATATAGAATTGGAGCCACGTTCTGAGAAAACAGCTACAAGTGAGGTCGTTGCAAGTGAATCCGCTGCTCCAAAGCGTGATGTGTCAAGGTTTTCTAGAAGAAAAAAGTAATTAATTTTTAAGGCTCTTTGTAACTTTTTCATAGGAATAAGGTAGAATCTATTGTGTCAGAAAACAAGGTTATACATATTGAAACAGTTCTGGATTTACCCAGAGCTGCGACAGAGTTTTTAGAGGCAGTAGGGCATCGAAAGGTTTTTGCTTTTAAAGCTGAAATGGGAGCTGGAAAAACTACCTTTATTACAGCATTACTAAAGTCAATGGGGATTACCGATCCAGAAGGTTCACCGACATATTCACTCGTTAATGTTTACGATAGTATAATGTTCGGCAGGATTTATCATTTTGATTTGTACCGAATTGAAGATGAGCGAGAAGCTTTGGATATCGGTATAGAAGAGATGTTGTATTCTGATGATATTTGCCTGATTGAATGGCCTGAAAAAATAGAACATCTTCTTCCAGATAATGTGATTTGGTCGTATATTCGTAGAAATGAAGATAATACAAGAACCTTAACCATTAATATATGATTACGGATCCAGAAATTTTAAAACATCTGATGCAGCAAGGAAGTTTACTTCCTAAGGAGGAAATGCTAGAAATAGCACGGAAGAAGGGGAATTTGTTTATCGGGATTCCGAAAGAAATTTCTTTTCAGGAACGTCGAGTTTCATTAGTGCCTGAAACAGTAGCAGTACTTGTTGCCAATGGTCATCGTGTTAAGGTTGAGACGAAGAGTGGAGAAGGAGCCAATTTCTCAGACAACGATTATAGCGAGGCTGGTGCGGAAATTTGTCATGATTCAAAAGAAATTTTTTCCTGCGACATCATTTTTAAGGTAGCACCGCCGTCAGAAGAGGAGGTAGCGATGATGCCTGGAAATCAAACCTTGATATCAGCGTTGCAAATTTCTATACAGCCCAAAATTATGCTCCAGAAATTAATGGAGAAAAAAATTACAGCAATCGCGTGGGATTATATTCGCGATGATAGTGGAGTATACCCTGTTGTGAGAACGTTGGGAGAAATTGCAGGGACAACAGCTATTTTAATGGCAGGTCAATTGTTATCGTCTTTCGGAAGCGGAAAAGGAATTATGCTAGGAGGGATTGCTGGAGTACAGCCGACTGAAGTTGTCGTTATTGGTGCAGGAACAGTTGGAGAATATGCAACAAGAGGAGCATTAGGTTTAGGTGCGTCTGTGAAGGTTTTTGATAACTCACTATCTAGACTAAGAAGATTACAGAATGATATCGGTACGCGTGTATTCACTTCAGTTATTCAGCCGAAGGTATTGGCTAAGGCGCTAATGCGAGCTGATGTTGTTATTGGTGCGCTTCGTGCTCCATTAGGTCGAACACCGTGTGTGGTAACCGAAGATATGATCCAAAATATGAAATCGGGATCGGTGCTTGTTGATGTGAGCATAGATCAAGGTGGTTGTTTCGAGACTTCGCGGGTTACAACACATGATAATCCGACATTTGAAAAACACGGTGTAATTCATTATTGTGTACCGAATATTGCCTCGCGCGTATCGAGAACGGCGTCTTTTGCTCTGTCAAATATTTTCTCACCAATTTTGGTTGATATGGGAAATAAAGGCGGTTGTAAAGAATTGATTGTACGTGATCCTGGCTTTAGAAATGGTGTTTATATCTACAAAGGAATTCTTACAAGTGAAGTACTTGGAAAAGTGTTTGATCTCCGTTATAAGGATATTGAATTGTTGCTGATGGGAATGAAGTAATCCCAGGGTGATGTCAGAAATCCAGCCTCTTAATTTTCCAAAAGCTGATCTACGCTTGAAACGCAAAGACAGTGATGTTTACGTTTGGTGTATTTTACGCAAGAAGGAATTAATTTGCACACCTGAAGAGTGGGTGCGCCAACATGTCATTCATTTCTTGATAAATGATAAAAACATCCCTGAAGGCCTAATTGCTTCTGAATACAGCCTCGAGTACAATGGACTCGCCAAACGAGCTGATATTGTCGTGTTTGACCGATCTCAGAAGCCTGTACTAATTGTTGAATGTAAGGCGACGACAGTCCCGATAACAGAAAAAACGTTGCAACAAATCGCTCAATACAACTTCAAGCTGAACGTTGATTATTTATTTCTAACGAATGGGTTGGAGCATGTCTTTTGCTCAGTTGATAAAGAAACAGGAAAAGTGATGTACCTTAGAGATCTGCCTGACGGATCTAGTCTTCTTTAGGACACTTTTTTTGCATGTATTGAAAACCACTGTAATTGTTTTCATTCAATGCTGTCATCCATGAAGGATGTTTTTCATTTTTCATAAACTCATTCAATTCAAACATACTCACCCAAAAAAGCACCTTGTCTTCACTATAATCTCCCATGTCAACGACAATTGCAAATCCTGTTGTTGTGAACTCTTTAGACATAGATTCTTCATTAAAGATCAAATGCTCTCGGATTCGAATACTATTAATCAAATCCATTGATAATGGATGTTCTACAGCATCTCCATAAGCAATTTCTACTGTGCTATCAGGCAAAGTTCTAAAGATAGGATCGCCATTTTCATCTGTGAGCATTGGCCATGATGTATAAACGCTCGCAAATAGATTCTCTTTATAGGGTGGCGAATTGATATTTGCTCCAGTAGTGTCCTTTTCGCTTTTTATTCTGATCCAATCACTTTCAGGATAGATTCCGTTTCCCTCTTCCGTGTACAGTTCTAATTTACTGTACAGCGACAATTCCTTGAGGAGTTCTACGATGTTATTCTCATCTGAACTGAAAATTGCGGCATTGGCTTCAGAAGGTTCAATTTCAATCCAACGTGTCAGAATGCACGTTGTGTCATTGTTTTGTCCAAATGAAAGGTAGCCCAGAGAAACTATGAAAAGTGTACAAAAGAGTTTAACCATGTCTTGAATATATCAATAATAGAATGTCCTAGGATGATGAAAGTAACAAAACACGCGCCAACAAGAAATTAGTAACTTATCACAAATAACAAAGGCTCTTTAATTTTACTCTTCCAATTTGAACTCAGAAGTTTTGTGAAAAGTAAGATCTGGGTAGTCCTGCTCTGCCATCTGCAAAAGGAAAGGCGTTTCAGCTAAAAAGACAAGGTTTTCGTCTTTATCCAATGCTATGTAATTCGACTTCGCTCTTTTGAAAGCTGTAAGTTGCTCTTGATTATCTGTAGTTATCCAGCAAGCTTTGAAGTAGTTTTTAGGAACAAATCGACATTTTGCACCATATTCATGTTCCAATCTGTAATTGATGACCTCAAATTGCAGTTGTCCCACGGTTCCTACAATTTTGCGACTTCCTGGCTGTTGAATAAAGAGTTGAGCCACCCCTTCGTCTAATAATTGACGAATTCCTTTCTCCATTTGTTTCGACTTCATTGGATCTAGATTCTCCAATTCCATGAATATTTCTGGTGAAAAGCTAGGGATTCCTTTGAATGAAAACTTCTCTCCTTCATTGAGTGTGTCTCCAATTTTAAAATTTCCAGAATCATACAGGCCAACAACATCTCCAGGGTAAGCTTTTTCAATAACACTTTTGTCCTGAGCCATAAATGAAGTAGGATTGGCGAACTTGATCTTTTTTCCCAACCGAACATGATTGTAGAAGGTATTTCGGTGAAAAACACCAGAAACGATGCGTAAAAATGCAATTCGGTCTCTGTGCTTAGGGTCTAGGTTTGCGTGAATTTTAAAGACAAATCCCGAGAATTTACTGTCCGCAGGTTCTATACGTTTTAAATCTGTGTCGCGACCTCTAGGTGATGGAGAGATATCACAAAAAGTATTCAATAATTCCTGAACTCCAAAGTTGTTAACGGCAGATCCGAAAAACACGGGAGCAACATCTCCAGACAGGTAAGTATCTTTGTTAAAGGCATCGTAAACGCCATCAATCATTTCAATTTCTTCTCGGAGTTCAACGGCTGCTTCTTCACCAATTATTTCATCTAATTCAGGTGACGTTAGGTCTGTAAACGACTGAATGTCATCAGAAATTCCGGTTTTGTTGGATGAAAATAAGTTTAGGCTTTTAGTGTAGATATTGTATACTCCTTTAAAGCGGTCTCCCATTCCTATCGGCCATGTCAGAGGGCAAACTTTAATCTTTAGCTTCTCTTCTAACTCATCAAGTAAGTCAAATGATTCCTTACCATCACGGTCAAGTTTATTGATGAAGATAATAACAGGTGTTTTCCGCATCCGACAAACTTCCATTAATCGCTCTGTTTGCGCCTCAACACCATTTGCAACGTCAATAACGAGAATAACGCTATCGACTGCTGTTAAGGTACGAAAGGTGTCTTCAGCGAAGTCCTTGTGCCCAGGTGTATCTAGAATGTTGATTTGCTTGTCCTGGTAATTGAATGCCATTACAGAAGTAGCAACAGAAATCCCTCTTTGTTTTTCAATTTCCATGAAATCGGAGGTTGCTGTTTTCTTAATCTTATTGTTCTTCACAGCTCCTGCCGTTTGAATAGCTCCACCAAAAAGCAATAACTTCTCTGTTAGTGTTGTCTTACCCGCATCGGGGTGAGAGATAATTCCAAACGTTCTTCTTTTCTCTACTTCTTCTGCTGTACTCATTCAATTATACTTTGCGAGTGCAAATGTAGGGATTTGATTCGATTGCACTTCGATCAGTAGAGCGAGATATGTTCTACAAAACGTTTTCTGTGAAAGTGACCTACATTTTTGAATTGAAATAATAAAATAGTTAGCCGATCGTTTAGCTTGAATACGAAGTTAAACTGTTGAAAGACTTGAGGATAGGCTATTTGAGCGAAAGTTCGAAGAATTTATCCGTAAATTTGAGGAATGATTCGATTCGCGTTGATATGTATTTTTATGGGTGCAATGTTCTCCTTTGGACAGCAGACGCCGCAATACAGCCAATATGTAAGAAATCAATACATGATTAACCCTGGGGCAACTGGCGTGTACGATTATGTAGGGATCACATTAGGAGGAAGAATGCAATGGACTGGTTTTGAGAACGCTCCGAAAACATCATATCTCTACTTTTCGGCTCCTGCAGATAAGATGAGAGTGGCAAGTATGAAGCGGACTTATGGCAAAGTAAAACGAAACAACAAACAAGTGCGACACCCAAGAATGAGAGTAGGTACCCTCACGCATGCTTATGGGGCACAATTGCTGGTTGATCAATATGGTCCATTCAGGACACTTAAGGCAATGGGAACATATGCGATCCACCTACCTTTAACACGCGAATATTCATTATCATTTGGCACAAACCTAGGAGTTTCGAGTCGGAGGTTTTTACCTGACAAAGCACAGGTATTAAGTGTGATGACCAGTGCAGGCTACACGGATCAAACGTACAGTACCTATACGAGTAATCAGGCAGCTCAATACACAATGGATTTGGAAGCTGGAATTTACTTCCATGGAAAAGGGATCTTTGCTGGAATCTCAGCGAATCAGTTGACAGGTGATCTCGTGAAATTTGGTAACAGAACAGTCAATTTTGATCCTAGAAGACATTATTTCCTGACAGGAGGTTATAAAATTGAAGTGAATAATAAAATGACGATTACGCCTGCTTTGTTGCTGAAATATGTTACACCAGCCCCCGTAACCATAGAGGGAACGGTTCAGTTCGAATTTCAAGAACGCTTTTGGTTTGGAGCAACTTACAGACATAAGGACGCCATCGTTGCGATGTTTGGCGCAGTTATCTCGGATAAGTTTAAGGTTGGTTATTCATACGATTTGAGCATCTCAAAAATGATCGGTTATAACAGCGGAGGGCATGAACTTGTACTTGGGGTAATGCTCGGGAGTTCAGGTTATAACGCCACGAAATTCCGTTAATTCCGTACGTACACAGAGTAGATGATGTCACGACCTCTGTCAACTGATTGAGTCGTGTAGAGGTGCGTAAATTCTGTTCTGGAGTCAAGCCACTCTTGCGTAACACCACTTTCAACCAGTGCAAACCAATTTTCCCAAATAACGACATCACCCGATTTAGACCGTTCCAATGTTGGAATGTCCAATCCAAAATGTTTGGTTTGATCAAAATGATCTATGTCGAGTGCCTCACTTAAATACGGATGCGAAAAAAGAAAACGATGATCGATCCCGAGGTTTTTTACAACGTATTGCCCAATTTTATCTGCAGTTCGTTGGTCTTGTGAAAGCTTCAGGTCTCGATCGAAATTAAGCGCAGCGGGATTGGATGTAAACGGGAAAATAATGATTAAACCAATAAGCAATCCTTGAGCAATTCGACGTTGAGTTTTTTGCATTCGAAGCACTTCTTCTGTTAGAAAATTGAAACCGACTAACGACAGAATTGCAATTAGAGGAATGACGCCTACAAACACACGTTTGAGTCCCATTGAATTAAAAATACCAAGATACCAGAATAGTGTGTGGGCTATGAAGAAAGCGAAAAACCCAAGAAAAATCAATACTTGGAGTTCCAGTGTTGTTTTCTTTTTAAACGTTTTCCAAAGAACGCCAATGCTACCAAGACCAAGAAAAATGTAGATCGGTATCCCAATCACGTAAGTCAGCTGATCAACGTAATGAAAGAGTCCTCCCTTGCCATAAACACTACTCAAATGAGCATATGGAATTTTGTTAAAGACCCAGAACAAGTCGTTATAAACGAAGTAACCTGCAATGGAGTAGGCGAGGTGTCCAAAAAGTAGAACGGGAATTGCTCTCCATTCCTTTTTCAACAAGAAGTACAAACCGAAAACACCAAGGAAAATCAAGCCTTCAGAGCGGATAAACGGCAAGAATGAAATGAGTAGTGAAGCCGTTAAGTAATTTTTCTTGAGGACAGAATAGATACCAATGCTAATGAATAATGCAAACAATGGCTCAGTGAGTCCAGAAAAGGTTAATGCGAAACAGAGTGGTGCGAATATGATGAATACGCTTGTGAGAACAACGTTTTTAAGGTCAAGTTTCTGAGCTATTTTAAATGTGAATAACAGTGTGAATAGCATTACGAGAACGTTGAAAACTTTCACACCAATAAAACCGAATTGCGCAAAAGGACTTGCCAATAATACATAAACAGGTTTTGCCCAATGATCGAAGAAAAGTTCAGGGTGACTCGGCGCGTACCTTGCAAACAAGTAATGATGAACGCTGTCTCCAGCATCGCCTGTACCATCAAAAAAACAAAGCGTTAACACGGCAATTACCGTATAGATAAGTAGTGTTATGTATATCGTTTTGTTCTTCATTGATTGCTGAAGGCTAGATATCCAATCAAGCTTAACCCGTTATCCACTTTACTGCTTTTGAAATTTAACGGCTACACTGCTGCCGTCCTCCAATTGTATCTCAAGAAAGTAAAATCCAGTATGCAAACCAGCAACATCAAGTGTACTTGGCAATTCATTGTTGAGATCAAAACGAAGAATTATTTCTCCAGAAAGGCTCACAACTGAAAGCTTTGAAAACTTACTATTCTCAGCATTCATGAGAGATATAGTGTTTTCAACAGGGTTTGGATAAATTTCAATTCCTTTTTCAATTTCGTTGAGTCCGACACTTGATGGATATTCAATCACATAGTAAAGTGTGTTTTGGTCATTGACATCGTTCCATTCCCCTGTGATTCCCAAAGGCCAATCAGTAATAGCAAAGCCCAATCCATCTTGTCCCGTTCCAAAATCGTCAGGTTCGTTTCCCCAGTTGTTAAACAAACCACCTACAGTACTTCCGCTTGCAGTTCCTTGCCAAAATTGTGCTCCAGAACCTGTATTTGCTCCATCCCAAATCCACTCTCCTTCTGTAGCAAGGTCATTTCCCCCTATCCAAACATAAGAGGCGCCCCCACCGTCAGGAGCAACAGTATTGCTGTTGTTTATTCCCGCATTGTTGACAATTCCATTGTAGAGCCCGTCCTGTTCAAATCCACTATCTATTTCGGCTAATTTACCTCCTCTTTCAACTGCACATGCTGCAGCGTCAGCCCATGTTTTATTTTCTTTAACAACTTCATAATCAATTCCATTAAATGTAAACGAATGGATATTGGCCGCGTTGGCGCATTGTCCAAATGAAGATTTTGCCCCCATCAATAATGAAAGGCTAAGCAATGTAATTTTTAGTTTCGATTTCATGATTTGGTCAGTTATTTCTTGTAATTAGAATGATGACCATGAATAATTCTTGTCATCATTTAAAAAAGTAAATTAGCTTCGGTCGTGCAAAGATACAAATCTAGGGGCTACTAAAGTCCTTTATTAATCGAAGAAAATCAGTCCTGAATCTTCTCTAAAAGCCAAGCCATTGCACTTTCCTCATTCGAAAATATTCTCATTTTTGTCTTTCCGATTACGCTCATTACAAAGTTCATAAGAATTTTCTGAGCTAAGCCTGTCAAAACGACGGCAACATATGGGAATTTTGAAAGTTCTTTTTCAATTAATTTTCGACCTTCAATTGTGGGTAGTGCGTACCTAGATGGAATGATGAGGCAAGAATGATAGCCTATATTCCCAACTTCGTAGAGCGCTGTCAAATTTTCTTGAACGGTTTCAAGTGTTTCAAGTTCAATTTTTTTGTCATAGCGCAACAACACGATTTTTTCATGTATTCTTTCGACGGTCGCGGTAGACGTCTTAATCGAAGTCGTAGTAGTTTTTTTGTTCATCTAGACAAGCTTGCTCAAATATAAAAAAAGAATCGAAAATAGTTGGAAACATGTCGCAATGCCTGAACTTCGCAATTCACGGTCAAAGGAGAGTGCTAAGGAAAAACCGAGTGCATACACTCAAAATGTCAATCCTGCACTCTACATTCATCAAGGATAAAATAATACCTTATTTAGCAACTGCAATTAGGCTTCCCATTTTCACATCTTCATCCGCTTCTACTAGGAAATGATCGACGACATCTTTCTGGAAAACTAGGCAATGTGTGGAACCTCCAAATTGAAAATATCCCAGTTCTTCGCCCTTTTTAATTGGGTATCCAGGTTTGATATAATCTGCAAGGATACACGATGATACTTCCGCCATTCCAATAGGTATCACGCACATCAATCCAATTTTCGGATCTGTTGCTTCAATATAAATAATAGCCCTCGTTGCAGTGTGAGCAATATATCCTTGAGAAAGATCGGGACTTCCTTGGTCCATTCCTTCCGATTGTGTAGCAGAATAATAAGTGCCTTCTTTTACATATGCTTTTTTAATTACGCCATCAACAGGACTGTTCCATCTGTGATATTTGAATGCAGAGAGGAATGCTTGATAGACTGTTCCGCCCTCAAAAGGTTTTACATATTCGTCAAAGTGTTGTTGATCACTTTTCACTTTTTCGGGACCTTCCATCTTGCCAGTTTCATTGGCTAACATATCCCATAAAGAATACGGTTGTGATTTTAACCAAAACCAGTCGTGGAGTTTGGCGTTGAATTGTGTATTGTAAACTCCAGAATCACATGCACTAACTATTCCATTTGGTGTATCGTTAATAGGTCTTTGCTCTTTATTTTTAAAGGGACGAATAAAGAAATTATTCCATGATGTATATGGGAAATCTAGATCATGTACTGGATCCTTTGAATTAATAAAACGGTCTAGCTGTTCTGGATCTAAATATTGTTCCATATTAAACTTTGCTAGTGCTTCTGGACAAGTCCATCCATTTGGCGAATCATTGAAAACACTAAGTGATTCTCTCGTCTCTAAGTATTCTGTCCATACGGCAAGTATTTTGCGAAACATATCATTAACCTTATCATTTCTAAAGGCTGCGGCTCCTGCAGGTACTCCCATTGTCCAATTAAGAATTGTGTTGATTGGGAAACCCACTAGCTCAGTATCGTTGTATTCTGGTGCTGTCGTTAGAATTGCATTAATGAGTAAGATCATTTCATCTATGCTCTGGAGGTAGTATCCATGTACATATTCTCCGTCCTTTTTCTCCTTGTAATAAGCTGGCACCTGATCTATCATGTTGGTGAAGTTCATTCTGATAATGGAGTCATTATCGATCAAATCTTTAAACTCTACCATCACTGGGTGAAGTAATGAGATGGGATCCAAACGTTTTCGTGCGCCCGTACCAACGTGTTGATTAATTTTCTTTCGCAAAGTATTCATGTAATCGGCGGTAGCTTCTTTGCTTACAGGAATCCATGAAGAATCTTTAAAAACTTTTTTTGTGAAATTAGGTGCGGCTTTTCTCATAATATCTTCTTTAAAGAATTAGTGGTTATGGGTCTTGATTCAAATCTAATTGAAATAAGTCAGAAAAAAGCGGGTATAAATACCTGTTTTTTTCAGTAGTTGGTAATTTGAGTTGATGAGACAAGTGGTTGTTAACTTTCAGTTATACAGTAGATTATGTTGATTTAAATGAGTTGTTCAATTATTCAATATCGACATATTGCGATATAGAATAATTGAAATATTTCGAATCAATTTTCGATCACTCCAATCCGACCGCCGAACCAGTCACAACAGCAGATAAATTTATTAAACCAATCTAGCCCTACTAATAGTGAATAGTCAGTTACCCCATGTGTTAAGCGATTCGTGACGGAAAATATAGAGGATCTTAACTGTTGAATGAAAAGAAAAAACAATCTCAGTCTATAAGTTTCTTTTATTTTTAGAAAAAAAAAGAATGTACGTACAAAGAAGGTTTCCTCTCAAAGGTGTGTTAATATGGACAAAGCGAGAAATTATTTTCTTTACAGTTTTCGTGACCCTAATTACAGTTTTATATGAATTGTTAGATATCAAATGGTTGCAGATTCCTTTAGCACCTGTTGGATTGATTGGTACTGCAGTGGCTTTTATGGTTGGTTTCCAGAATAATGCGGCTTATGACAGAATTTGGGAAGCACGTAAAATTTGGGGAGGAATTGTCAATACTTCTAGATCGCTCATTATTACGGTAAGAGATAGTTTTTACATGCACAGATCTGAAGCAACAAAAGAAGAGACTGAAGTGCTGAAAATTATTGCGAATCGGCACATTGCTTGGCTCACTGCTTTGCGTTATGCAATGCGTAAAAAGCAACTTTGGGAGACATCTTACGAAGTGGGGAAGAAGGGGAAGGCATCTAATTTTGAATATAACATTCCTGAATATATGACTACTCTTGAGGAGGAATTGGAGCCATATTTGTCAAAGGAAGAGTTTGAATACGTTATGTCTAAAGATAATAAGCCGAATGCGCTTATTAGTTTGCAGTCAAAGCATTTTCGAGAATTGACTAATGAGAAGAAATTATGGGATTTTAGTTTGCTGAATTTACAGCAGATGCTTCAAGAACTTACGGCGTTACAAGGGAAGTCAGAACGGATTAAGAACTTTCCATACCCAAAACAGTATGGGAGTATTGGGTATCATTTTGTGCATATATTTATGTGGCTTTTACCTTTGGCAATTATTCCATTTTTCGCATCTTCTGGGGTTAAAATAGCTGAAGAAAATTCTATTATTGGTGAGTATTTTGTTTGGTTCAATATTCCATTTACTGTAATTGTTATTTGGGTTTTCAATACAATGTTGCGAATTGGCTTGGCAGGAGAAAATCCATTTGAAGGCTCGCCAAATGATGTTCCGATTTCAAATATTTCCCGAGGAATCACCCGTGATATTTTACAGATCATTGATGAGGATCCTGCAAATATTCCTGAACCATTTGAGAATAAGAATCACGTTCAAATGTAGGTTGACTCATGAGATTTGTGTTTGATCTTTTAACAAAAAAATAGTTGACGCGAACACTGATCTTAATTTGAAATTGCTGATCTAGTGAGAAATGAGACGATAATAAATCTCAATTAAATGAATGACCAATGTCATTCCGATTCTTTTCTCCAATCTCTATCTTAGGTCAAAATTGACCTTATGAAGCTTTTTAACCATATTATTGGCGCGGCACTCTTTTTAATTCCCTTCGCATCTTCTGCGCAAGTTACGTACCAGAAGACTTACGGAGATACAGAATACAAAATTTTTACTGACGTGTGTGCATCAGCGAATGACGAACTGGTGACTGCAGGACACTGGACACCATTTGTCTCGCTCACACCATTTCAACCTTTTCTTACACGTGTAGATAATGCTGGAAATGTACTTTGGTCAAAAGAGTACGAGAGTTCAGGAATTGGTCGCGCAGCAAGTATTTCGCCTTCTGCTGATGGTGGATTTCTCGTAGCTGGACAAATAGACACAATCATTGGTGTTGGCGGTTCTGATGATGGATATGTCCTGAAGGTTGACGGAAGCGGTAATGTAGAATGGATGACGATTGTTGGCTCGTCAGAAGACGAAGAGTTTACGCGTGTATACGAATCTCAACTTGGTGATGTCATTGCGATTGGGACGTCTTCAATTCAAGCAACGAGTGATGAGTATTTTTGGTTCGTTAAAATGAACTCAGCCGGAACCGTGATTAATTCATTTGTCTATTTTCCGACTGCTAACGCGGAAGCCCAAGCATTGGGTTTTCATCCTGATGGTGGTTATGTTATAGGAGGAATTGGACGTGTCAATTTTATTGATGAAGCGTATTTGTTTAAAATATCGAGTACAGGTGTTCTTGAATGGTACAAGTCTTACGGTACTTTTGGTGGTTCGGAAAAAATTAATGATTTGGTGATGCTAACGGATAACTCAATTGCATTTGTTGGGACAAGGTATCAGGCCAACAGAGATGTTTTTATAGGCAAAACGAGTAGTACTGGGCAGCTCCTATGGCTCTACGATTATGGTGGACCAGATCACGACGAAGCATTTCGAATTTTGGAACACAACAGCGGTGGTTTTGTGGTTAGTGGTTTCACAGAAAATTTGGACGGTGCCACAGGACCCATGCTTTTCAAAACGAATGCCGCTGGAGACATGGAATGGACACGTGTATTGGGAGATGGTCTCGTTAGCGGTTCTGTTGGGTTGGCTATGTTATCCGATGATAGAATAGCGCTTGCTGGAACAATCTTGCCTGATCAAGGCTCGGGAATTGGCGTAATTAATCAAGTCGATTCAAACGGTATGGGGTGTAATTATGTATCCGTTACCCTTCCATCA
>CAJQJL010000164.1 GCA_905478665.1 uncultured Flavobacteriales bacterium | reverse complement strand
AGGTGGTTTATTGATCTTGAATACGTTCTATTGCTTGGATTGTTTATTTATGAACTGATCAGCAAAAAATCTCCGCTTCGTTTTCTACAATTGGAGATGTCTAAAGAAAATTCTTAGTCTACTTTTTATCGCCTTTTTTTGGAACAGGATCATGCCCGTGACCTCCCCATGGATGGCAAGAACCAATGCGCTTAAGTCCCAAATACAATCCTTTGATTGGACCCCACTCGTTAAGTGCTTCAATCATGTAACTAGAACATGTGGGTGTATATCGACAGGCTTGTGGAAAAATTGGGCTTATAATCCATTGATAGATCTTCACAAGAACAACAATGGGAAAGCTAAAAATCTTTTTTAGGATGTTCATTCAGAACAAAATTATTGTTTTTTAACGGTCTTATGTGAATTGATTGACGTAGAATGTAACGAATTCCTACATTTTAGCGTTAAATTAGTAGTATCTCCTTAATCGAACAATATGCGAACGACTAGTTTTTTCATTTTTTGCCTTTTCATAACTTCCATTCCCTATGCTCAACCTAAGAGCACTTGGGACGAAGAAAAAATCGATGTAAAAAAGGGAAATCAGTCAAATACGATATTAAGCGCTTCGGCTATTATCGCTGAGGGGTGGTCCGATTTGGCACAACCAAAATTCTGGAAACAGATCATGAACCTTTCTCCAGATTCGTGTATCATAAACATTGCATCATCGCGAGTAATCATCGCGACAATGAGTATTCGCGATTGGAAAGCACAAACAGAAGTACAAAAAGGTCTTTATCGAGATAGTGTTCGTTTAGCACACAATCTTGACAGCGAGGCTCGCATTTTTGTGACAACCGGGAAAAACGATTTTTACAAATTCGAGACGGTTTATCCAGATCTATCGAGAGGCGTTGAAGAGTTTGAGAAGCATGGCGTCGACCCTTGGTATGCGCAAGCCATTCTATTAATTGAGAGTCCAGGACAATTGAAAAAATCGAGAGCTGGTGCTTACGGCCCATTCCAATTGATGCCTACGGTAGCGCGAAAGCAAGGCCTAACGGTCAATCGAAGTGTTGATGAACGCGCAGATTTTGAACGCAGCGCCTATGGCTCATCACGTTTAATCAAACGAATTTGTATTCCAGAAGCAAAACGAATTCTTGATGCTCACAATCTTGCCTACAATGAAGATGATATTTGGTTTCGCCTATTTGTATTGCATGTTTATCACGCCGGTTCGCTCAACGTTGCAGCGGTTGTAAACAAAATCAATCCTAAAGAAGGAGGACAAAGTCTAATCCAATCTATGTGGCAAAACACCGCGGCAAACTTTGGAAATAATTCACAGAATTACTCTCAATTGGCACTTGCCTCACAGCTGATCCTCCATGAAATGGTATACGAAAGTTGTGATTATTTACTTGATTGTATTAGTAAGCGATAATTTATCTTCTCTGAGTCTTGGCGAAATTGAATTAATGCATAACATGTATTCTTCGCGGTGAGCGAAACATGAGAATATTACACTCACTCTAGCTCAAGGACCAGTATAGCTCTTCTAGTTTACACAAAGGGAAATACGTTATTCTGATAACTTCAACTTTTAGAAGTTCTCTCAACATGATTGCCCTTGGTGATTCTCCGCTCAAAATAGATGAAGCGAAAATAAGAGGACCCTCAGCCATAACGGCTTCAACTCTGTGAGAATCATTACCACCCCATGTGTGATAATGAACGATGGATTTTTTCTGACGTAAATACATATATGAGCCTCCGTATAGCATTAAGCTTGCAAGGAGAATACCCATCAGTATTATTCTTTTCTTCGTCAATCGCTTTTTACATTCTGGAACTTTAGGGAAATAGAATTCACGCAATGACGCGTGTTCTTATCAGTAAGCCGCTCCCCTTCAAATACGTGCCCAAGGTGACCATTACAGTTTGCACATACAATTTCCACACGTTGCCCGTCTCTATCTCTTACACGCTTAACAGCGCCCTCTATTTCATCATCAAAGGATGGCCAACCACAACCTGAATGGAACTTATCTCCAGAATTGTAAAGTTCTGCATTGCATTGTCGGCAAAGGTATACTCCGCGCTCCGTATGATCATTATATTCTCCAGTAAATGGCCGCTCAGTCCCCTTACTTAAGATAACGCGCTTTTCCTCATCGTTGAGTTCGTTCCAGTCTGCCATTCAATCTATTAAATAGAAATTCCACTTATTTCGTCGGCAAGTTCTCCCACTATTTCCTTTACGGCTTGTTCAAGAACATTTTCTTTACCGTCTCTGGCCTTGATATAGATTCTACCTCCATCGTTGTTGTATTCAACTGTGACGTACTTTACGACACGAATAACATTCTCTTCTCCCTCCAAGTCTAGTTCATCAAAATCTAAACCATCTAAATTAAGGAAAGCACTAAATCCGCCTTTCCCAAAATTCTCACACCCTTTTGGTAAATTCAATTTACCTGGAGGAGCGTAACTTGCATTTGTATACATTGACAATCCGTTCTTCTCCAGTTTCACAACACTTTCTCCGTAGGACAAAAACTCTTCCGCTTGTTTACCTAAATCGTATCCCTTCTTCGCTAGACCAAGAAATAGATTGAAGTTAGGCTCACTTATACTTCCATTTTCATCACCCAACATTACAACTCCAAACTTTCCATCAATTAGAGCCGAAAACCCATCATTACCTGCTGCAATCAATGCTAATTGAAATGGTCCACCCAAACTACGCGCTAATTCGTCTTCCGCCTCAGGAGAGAATTCCTTCATGAAGTTTTGCAGCTTCTTTACATCAATATTCATCGTAAATCCAAAGCGTGGATTCCCTTTACCCAGCTTTGCAATTAGCAACGCATTGTCATCCGTCTTCATAAACATCTGGCTCATTAATTTTTCAGAGAAGAGATTTTTCGTTTCAATTATTGCGGCTCCATCTTCAAACTTGAAAGTCGTTTGAACAAATGAATTAGCTACCATGTCCTTGATTTCCTTCTGCTTCTCTTCGCTCAATTTGGAAAGATCAGTTTCCGAAGTACCGTATAATGATTCAACATTAACGCCCATTACGATGTCAGCTTTGGAAGCAAGAATTTCATCAATCTTTCCTCCTGCAGCTTCGCCTTCGGTCAACTCAAATGCTTTTTCCAACATCTTCTTTCCATCAAACTCTCCTTCCTTCGCGACGATAATTGCAAGACTTCCTCTTATTCCAATTGCAAATCCTTCATCATGTCCAGTTCTTATTTCAGCCTCTTCGTCGATATCATATCCCATCTGAATAAGCTTTGCTACCAAAGAATCGGCACTCTTCACCTTCAGAAACCCGTATGTTGCTGCTGGAACTCCGTCTCGATCCATTGGGCCTTCAACCGCATAGAAAATTGGAGAATTCAGATCGATCATATTCTCAAACTCATCAATTTCACCACTAAGAATTAATCCTAGCTTCGGCACGCTTTTATAATCTGCCTTCGTTAAGATCTCATTGAGGTTTGCACTTCCAAATGCAACAATTTTATCGTTTGCACCCATGAAAGATGAAATTGCATTTTGGGGTTCTATTTCATCGACATTCGACCCTGAACATGCGGCAAAAACACTTACTAGAACCGCTATCAGGCTAAACTTAAGGAGTAGATTAATCTTCTTCATAATTGGTTGGTATATGTATTTCAAATTTACGCATTATTTACAAGCACATATTATACCATTTTCGTTTTAAGGATTTTTAACTTTGTACCCATGCATTTGGTAGAACCATATTACCGTTGGAGGAATCTTTACGTAGCTGACGAAGATGAAGCTTCCCCTTTTTACGAAAGGGAGTATAGTGAATTTGAATTCCACAATCGGGTGTACAATTTCTACATTCATCCGCAATGGGATGACATTGGTTCATCTACACTCTTTCTCAAAATTCTATTCGTTGATTACGATTTTAACTACGCCGTTATCGAATTAATGGGAGAATGGAATGATGCTATCGAAAACGATATTATGACGCTGAAACGAGATGTTATTGATGAAATGACCTCCTTCGGCATCGATAAATTCTTACTCATCGGAGAAAATGTCCTCAATTTTCATAGTTCCGATGACTGTTATTATGAAGAATGGATTGATGACATTGATGATGGCTGGGTTGCCATGATTAACTTTCACGAACATGTGAAAATTGAGATGGAACAAGTTGGTATTGATCAATATTTTGTCTTTGGCGGTGAAATGGAAATGTTAGAATGGCGAACCTACCTTCCGAATCAATTATTTGAAAAAGTAAGCGAGATTGTAGAAAGTAGGTGGAAATAAAAAATCCCAGTAACTTACGCCACTGGGATCTTCATTTATTCCGTTCGTTGTCGCTTTACGCTACCAACTAAAAGTTTATTTCTGAATCATTATCTTACTTGACATTGCTTTGTTTCCAACAAAGAAGTTCACAACGTAAATTCCAGACTTAATACCCGAAGGCAATGAAACTGATGCTTCGTTATTACCAATTTTTGACTCACCCAAGTTTGAAGTAAATACCGACTTACCACTCAAGTCAACCAAATTGAAGAACATGTTATCAACTGCAAGAGAGTTAAAATTCACTTTAACGTTATTTCCATTTGCAGCATATCCAGCCGTGAAGTCTGAAGCATCAAGAACTTCATCGTTCAAGCCAACTGAACTTCCTAGCGTGTGTTCTGAAAGATAAATCACATCACCTGATGTTGCACCATTTCCATTCGCGACGTTCGTCGCAACATAGAATCTTACAGGCCCCATATCGGTTGCTGGTGCATCCCAAGTCCAAGACCATAGAAGATTTCCTTCAGTATTGCTTGTTGCAGTATGATTTGCATAATCTCTACCACTTCCGCTCGAAACTGCAGTCCCGAATCCACCTGTTCCGGGGAAAGATCCAGCCATTGAATTTGTTGAAACGTCCAGTACTGTTGCTTGGAACCCCTCCATTACATCACCTGAATTCAGCGCCAAGGTTACATTATAACTTGCTCCAGGAGCATAATTCGCCATTGGCGTCGCTCCATCTAGTACCAGAAGGTTGTTCAAAGAAGAGCCATCTTGCACTGTTCCTGTGCTGTGACAGTCGATACATGAACCTTCACCTGGAGCTCCCGTTTTTCCCGCTGGCGCTCCGGCTGCAAATTTTGTATGACCATTTTTTGCCAAATATTTTTCAACTGAATCTACTCCCGATCTTTGTAAAGCCAAAAAGCCAATTGCTGTAATAAGTGTCAACCCTAAAATGTAGTGTTTTTTCATAATCTGTGGTTTGTTATATGGTTTTTAATCAATTCTAATTTAGTTATTTAATTTACCCTGTTGAATCCAGCAATTAATTTTCTGAATTGTAGAGTCTGCTAGCTTCCCAGTGCCATAAGGCATAGGTGTGAATCCCGATTCATGATTTATAACGCTCAAAATTGCACTCGCGTTGGCTGAAACGCTCACATAAGAAATAAAACTATATCCTCCCGCCGTTGACGCATCATGACATCCACTAGTAGAACAGTTTAAATCAATAATCGGTTTTACATCTTGCGTATATGAAATTTCATCAACGCAAGTAGCCAATGGTGCAATATCCTTTTTACAAGATGACGCAATTAAGACAACTGCTATACTGATAATTATTACTGAGTTTTTCATTTCTTATAGTTCAAAGTTAGTCCAGATACAATTTCTGACCATGTATATTTACGACTTAAACATGTACTTTTAAATTGTTTAAAACGAGAACTTTCTTCCAATACTAAAGCCTAATCTAAACTCTCCGTTCATCCAATCAGAAAAAGTGTATGGAATGTATTGAACATCTCCAAATCCTCTAGAGTTCGTAAGATTAATCGTGAAATTATGTCCAAATGTTTCGAATTCAAAGGCTATTCCTAAACTGTTTCTATATGTATTAGGATTGTTTCGTTCGAAAAATTGAAATTTCTCTCCTCTGAATGCATGGAAGTACTCAATAATAATTCCCATTTTTTTAGTCACTGAGACTCTTGCAGCACCACCCAAAGCGAATATTGTATTCTTGTCATTGGCAGCCACATAATTTCGGTGAACAACTGTCGGAGAAAGCGATAAACTCAACCATGAACCAAATTTCTTAGAAACATTTAACTGAGCAGAATAAGCAAATCGATGTGCCGTATTCGGAAAAGAAGAAACTTGTGACAAGTCATCAGATTTTTTCATGTAAGAAAACCCAACGGTTCCCAACGCTGTTAACGAAATAGGCATACCTTGTTTCTTCTGTCGTAATATTCTGTATTTAGCAAATCCATCAAGCAATGATCGATATGGAGCTCCTGTCCCCTTACTTCGCCCAATACCTATCATGATATTGTCCGTTATTCCGTACTCAAATCCAAAACGAATGTCAGCCGCTTGATCAAAGCCAAGCCATGATTGCGCGAGTTGAGAAGCATCCCAATTCGGTAACATATCTCCAAATCGGTGTTCTATTCTAAATTCGAGTGTATTTTTCTCCAATGTTTCTGTTGAGTGCCCATTGATTACACGTGTACCGCTGTATACATGTTCAATGAATTCAGGTTCGTCTTCGAATTCTGAAAAGTCATCCTGTCCAAATACACTGAATCCTGTGAATACAAGTGCAAATACTAAAAGTCCATTTCTTACCATGGTAACAAATATACGAAAACTGATGAACGATTATTCGAAATCAAAATCAACAAAGAGAATTTTCCTGATGTCGCACGCATTGGTGAAATTACTATCTTTAAATTCCTAAAAAAATTAAACATAATGTTCAACAAGGATATGCTTAATAAGCTGCAGGCCATGAAGCAGCAGGCCGACGAAAGTAAAGATCGAATGGAGGCATTGGAAGTTTCGGAAGAAGCTGGTGGAGGTTTGGTACGGGTTGTATTGAACGGAAATCGTAAAATATTATCCGTCGAAATTAATGCTGAGTTGAACACACTTGAAAAAGAAGATCTTGAAGATTTATTAGTTGTTGCAATTTCCAAGGCGATGAATAAGGTAAATGAGATTAATGAGAAAGAAGTGATGTCATCTGCGCAATCTTTATTTCCTGGAATGTAATTATGACAAAAGAGGAACTTCGCATACATTATATGGAGAAGCGGATGACGCTTTCTCCAAAGAAATTGGAAGATATTTCTGAAAGCATCTGCCATACGGCATTCAGTAACTTTCAACTGGAAAAGAAAAAAATCAGTTTGTTCTTGCCAATAGAGCGCAAAAAGGAAATCAACACCTACAAAATTTGGGAAAAGGCAACATCTTTTGATGCAGAAGTTGCAGTTCCGAAAGTCAACTTTAAAACGAATGAGCTGAAGCAGATTCTCTTTGAGTCGACGGATCAACTGGAGATTTCGTCTTATGGTATTCCTGAACCTAAAAAGGGACGTGTCATTGCTGCAGAACATTTTGATATTGTATTTGTACCCTTATTAGCGATTGATACGAAAGGTAATCGTGTCGGCTACGGAAAAGGATTCTATGATCGTTTTTTAAAGAAGTGTTCTCCGCGTTGCAAGTTTATCGGTTTGAATCACTTCGATGAATTTCAAGATCACATTGAAGGAATTAATTTCAATGACATTAAGTTGGATGCTTGCATTACTCCTGGAAAAATTCACCGATTTGTCTAAGAATCAGCATCAGGGTAAATTTCATTTACTCGTCATATTTCTTGTTCCTGGCTTCCTTATTTCCCTGTTCCTTTCGCATCATTGGTTGATCCCTCTAGTCTATTTTATCGTTTCTATAACAATCATATATCTGGTCTTCAAAAAACTGTAATTGATTCATTTTGAATCTTTATCTGTGATTTTCCGTATTTTGTATAGTTATGCTACGATTTGGAATTCTTCTTTGTTGGCTACTTACATCCTCGGTTATTTTTTCACCGTATGCAAAACCTGTATTTGGCGTTATGGTGTCGATAGGCCCAAACTCTCAGGTCGTTTCCTTTGTCTGTTATCTTGATAATGGGAGGGTTCTTACCAAGAAGAGAATTGTGGACGGCGAAACGTTCGTAAAAATTGTTTCAGGTTACTGGCCAAGCATTTATAATCCGAAACGCATTGACTATTTTAAAGAGAACAATATTGATTGTGCTCTATTAACGGATTCTATCACTCGAGAAACATTCGTAGGTTGCGTTCCGATGGACTCTCTATGGAAAATTCGATTTTCGACTTATCCATTTAAACACAACGTTGAAAGAGGATGGAGCAATAAGTATCACAAGCCTTCACCAGGCCAAGAGCAATATTTATATCAACGTTATGGAGTGAAACACATTGATGGTGATTATTTTCTCGATACAAGCTTTTGGTTGCTTATGAATGATGTCATGGATACGAATTGGATCGATAATTATCGCGCTATTCAGTAAATTCGTAAGTAACGCAAAAATAAAACGTCCAAAGGACTATGATCAAATTAGTACTCTTCTTGGTAGGCATGTTATTCTTGAGTTGCTCCACGAATGACAACACAAATACACTCGCATCTGAAATACAAAATGAACAGCAAGTGATTCAGGAAATTTCTGAGACCGATCAAGTAACGGAAGAAATTGAGGAGGTTCTCCCAAATGATGTTTTAGCGGTAAATAATTCAACTATTGAAATCGTACCTAACGATCCCAAGGCAATTATGAATATGGAGCAAGTAGAAGAGGAGATTACACCTTTGCCAACCTCCGACGAATCTGACTTTCATACCTATGCCGATCTGAGTTCCTTTCTTCAAAAATACGTTTCGTCAGTAGGACGGGTGAACTATGCAGGTATTAAGAATGACATTGGAAGGTTGAACTCACTCATCAAATCCTTCGAAAGCAACTACCCAAAGAATGAGTGGTCCAAAAATCAAAAGCTAGCATATTGGATAAATGCATATAATCTTTACACTATTAAATTGATCGTCGATAACTACCCTGTTTCGTCAATAATCAAAATCACGGCAAAGCCATGGGATAAAAAGTTTGTTGAGCTAGGAGGAAAGACTTACAGCCTGAATAATATTGAAAATGATATCATTCGCAAGCAATTTAACGAACCACGAATTCATTTTGCCCTGAACTGTGCCAGTAAATCGTGTCCTGTTTTGTATAACAAAGCATTCAAAGCAAGTGCACTTTCTTATCAGCTGACGCAGCAAACGAAGAATTTCTTTACTGATAAAAGTAAAAATGACTTCTCAGACCCAACTAATATTAAGATTTCCAAGATTTTTGAATGGTATAAAGCCGACTTCACGAAAAACGGAACTGTTGTGGACTTCATTAATAAGTATAGAACAGAGAAACTGAAAAGTCCTAAAATAGGATATACTGAATATTCTTGGGAATTAAATAAATAGTGTCTTCAGTCAATGCGACTAATTATATTCCTTCTTCTTTTTTGTATAGGCCAATTAATTCTTTGCTCAAAATTCAGAAGCAAGATTATTAACTTCTAACTTCCGTTCCCGAATATTCCATATAGATAACAAAGAACTGTCGCAAATTAAACTCGACATCTTCAGTACGGAAACACATCCTGAGTGGCGCTTGTCTAGTTAGCTATCGGGATACTCTCCCACAGAAGGAGTGAAACTTTTAATGGCAAAGGTTGGTTCTCTAGTTCCAAGAGCCTGAGCTACAAAATTTGTTGAGGTCTTGTAAAACAAAAAACCCTCACTCC
>CAJQJL010000163.1 GCA_905478665.1 uncultured Flavobacteriales bacterium | reverse complement strand
ACTAAAAAATCAGCTTCAAACGCAACCGCTCTCGGCGACAATTCAAGTGCCACAGGAAATTATGCCGTCGCAATAGGTAGCGATGCTTCAGCAACAGAGGACAATACGATGGTGCTTGGAGGTTCAAGCGACGCAAATCGTGTTTCAGTGGGAATCGGGACAAATTACCCAAGTTCTTTGGCTTCACTGGATCTTGGCGATAAAGACAAAGGCCTCCTTGTTAACAGAATGACCGCTGAGCAAGCGGATGTATTTGAAATGTCCCTGGGAGTTGCCGAAGAAGGGATGACCATATACAATATTGACGCTGGTAAGTTGCAGACATGGAATGGCGCAAAATGGATTGATCTTGGCGTAAAAAGCATGTCACTCAAAGATGATCACCTCCAACTTGACAAGGGACCAAGTGTAGACTTATCTGAATTTAAAGATAATACAGACCAACAAAGTTTGACGAGTGCAACGCTCGACGGGAAGAAACTAACAATTGAAATTCAAAATGGTGAGCCTGTCTCCGTAGATCTGACTCCAGTATTTGCAGAATATGATGAACGCATTCGAAAATTGGAAGAGATGATTTTGAAATCTCAAGGAAAAGAGGAGTCAGTTGAGGAAAAAGCAACGATAGAGAACCTTCCTAACGTGGCAAAAGAGAAAGCAATGCTGTATCAAAATAGTCCAAACCCTGTGAACGGTCCAACGACAATTAAATATTTCATTCCTCAAGACACAGGCTCAGCTGAATTAGTACTCCGAAATTCTTTGGGACAGACGATCTCCACGAAAAAGTTAGCCTATACAGGTAGAAATGGAGAAGAACACATCAACACAAGCCGATTGGATGCTGGCGTATACTATTTTTCCTTATTTATTAATAACGAACGCATAGACACTAAGAAGATGATTGTGAAATAAGTACATTCATTATTCTGACGGAAGAGGGGGTATGATACTCCCTTTTTTTTGCTTTACAATAGTGGAGAATAGTCTTATTTAGAGCTTTGCACATTCTTTTGTACATTTGCTCAGAGCTTCTAAAATTAGACTATTATGAAAAAACTATTACTCAGCACGCTAACGCTTGCGACTTTATTAATCACCACTGTGGCATCTGCCCAAATTACTCATGAATCGGGTTCACCGACTTCTTGGCGGATATTTAAATCAGCAACAGCTGAATTGCCGGTTGTAAAAATGCCTGCATTTGATGTGGATGCTCTTCTCGCGGAAGATGCAATCAACGATGCGGAAAAATTGGGGCCATGGCGCTTCGGTAATGCATTTGAGACAGATTACAATACGCACAATTCTGGTGTTTGGCATGATATGCCGAATGGAGAGCGTGTTTGGAGATTGGCTATTAAGTCACCAGGTGCATTGAGCATGAACGTTATTTTTGATGAATACAACTTAGTATTCGGAGATCAGGTATTCATCTACAACGAAGATCGTTCAGATGTTATTGGTCCGTTCAATTATTTAAATAACAAAGAATGGAATGGATTGGCAACATTGCCAGTTGCTGGTGAGACAATTATTATTGAATTGAGACAAATTAGTCCAGCTGCCACAGTGCAGAGTTCATTATCGATTGGTCAGGTGACTCATGGATACCGTGATATTTTTGGATATGCTAGACGTATTTACGAAAAAGGTCTTGGCGATTCAGGTTCGTGTAATAACAATGTTATTTGTCCTGAGGGAGATCCTTGGAGATGTCAAATTAGTTCAGTGGGCATCATCATCGTTGGTGGTTCTGGTGCTTGTACTGGTACCGTTTTGAATAATCACGATCAAGATGAGCGTCCTTTATTTCTTACTGCAAATCACTGTGGATCGAATGTTACAAACTGGGTTTTCAGATTTAACTGGGATAGCCCAACATGTTCACCAACTGCAAACGGTCCAACAAATCAGTCTGTTTCTGGTGCAACATTGTTAGCACAAGATGGTGGTTCAGATGTTTCTATAATGGAATTGTCTTCAAATATTCCAGCAGGTTACAATGTTTACTATTCTGGATGGGATGCAACAGGAGATTTTCCTACAAACCAAACAGGAATTCACCACCCATCAGGTGATGTGAAGAAAATTTCATTTGATAACCAAGCTGCCGAACACGGAACAATGAGTGGAGCGCTTTGCTGGAGAGTTGTTAACTGGGAAGATGGTACTACTGAACCAGGTTCTTCAGGATCAGGATTGTGGGATCAAAACCAACGCCTCATCGGACAGTTATTCGGAGGAAGTGCATCGTGTAGTTCTGTTACAAATGACTTTTATGGTCGTCTCGATATTTCGTGGGATGGTGGTGGAAGCCCTTCTACGCGTCTAAAAGATTACTTGGATCCAAACAATACAGGAGTTAAGGTATTAGACGGATTGGGAACGGGTGCTTGTGCTGGAGTTACATTCGACTACGATGCAATGATAGCTTCTATTAACGGTATTGATGCTACCTATTGTAATCAAAGTGATATTACACCAACAGCTACCTTGAAGAATAATGGAAACATTACACTTACAGCGGTAGATATCGACTATAATTTCAATTCGGGTGCGTCAACAGGAACTATTCAATGGACAGGTTCATTGGCGGCAGGTGCGACAGAAGTTGTGAATTTACCAACGTTTAATTTGGCGGGTGGTGCTAACACATTAACTGTTACAACAAACCAGCCAAACGGAACTGCTGACTTAAACGTATCAAACGATAGTAAGACAAGTAACTTCAATGCCGTATTAAATGGTGTTACAGTTACAATTGACATTACACAAGATCAATACGGAAGTGAGACAACTTGGGAAATCAATGACGGCGCTGGAAATGTATTGTTCACAGGTGGGCCTTTCACAGATGGAAACGATCAAACAGTTGAATCTACGGACGTATGTTTAGGTTTAGGTGACTGCTACAACTTTGTCATTTACGATTCATACGGTGATGGAATTTGCTGTGGATTTGGAAATGGATCTTACACGGTTGGAAACAATGGAGTGGTATATGCTTCAGGAGGTCAGTTTACTGATTCTGAAACAACGAATTTCTGTGTAACGCTAAGCTTGGATGAGAACACTCTTTCTGGAGTTAAGGTATATCCAAATCCATCAACAGGAATGATAACAGTAGACTTAAGCAAGATTGATGGAACAAACGCCGAGATCAATGTATTGAACACAATGGGAGCAGTTGTAGCTCACCAGAAAGTTAGTGCTGCTGTTAATCAATTTGATTTGAGTCAGAAAGCGAACGGAATCTACTTCGTAGAAGTGCTTACCGAAGCTGGAAAGGCTGTTTATAAATTGAACTTGAATAAGTAATTAGCAAACGAATAGAATGAAAGGGGAGCCGGAAGGCTTCCCTTTTTTTATTGCTTAAATTGTTCGAAATCAAAAGCTTTAAATTCAACTGTTGAATTACCAGAGGCTCCCCAGCTTCCCGCTGATCCTGGTCTACCATTAGAACCAGAACTTCCGTTAGCCTGACCTTCCAGCGCATCACCAGGCTGTCCACCTTGACCACCTTTTCCGCCTTCCCCTCCAGAACCTCCAGAAAGGTTATACTTCAATTGTGGTGAAATTCCAGATGCATTGGTATGAAGCACAACATGGACACTTCCTCCATTTCCTCCGTTACCACCATGACCACCATGACCTCCAGGGCCACCATCACCAGGTCTTTTCACTTTGCCATCATCGTCTTTGCTTCCATCTTTTCCATCGCCGCCTCCGCCGCCTTTTCCACCTCGACCTCCAGTTCCTCCTGAAAGGTCAAATAAAACAGTGCTTGTAGCCAACGTTTTGTATTTCCATGCATTGATGGAGTTTAAATCACGTACATAGACGTAGTACATTTCTCCTTCTTTCCAAATGTGAGCTTCGTAACTTCCACCGGAAGAGCCAGGCTGACCATTTGTACCGTCATCTCCTGGTTTTCCGTCGCGCAAAAGAATACGTGAACCACGGTCTTTTTGGTCTTCACCATCTGCTCCCCAAGATCCAGTACCGTAGATTGATAACCCACCACGGAAGTTCATGATAATCGAGTCTTGTGCTTGAAACGTTTCATCTTTATCAGAAACAGAGAAAGCAACAGCTACAGCATTATCATCGAAATTGGATGGAAGCTTAACGATTGTAAACTTCTTTCCAGATTTGGAAACGTCTGCAGATATAAAATCAAGTTTGCGGTGAGTTGTAATGTCGAGCTCATCTCCATTGTGCATCATTGCTAGTATGCGACCTTCGAAGGAAGACCCAAAGTTGAGATCAGTAGCTGGGCTGTATTCCAAATGTACAGAGCTTATTTGTTCAACTTTTAGTTTTGTGTTCCCGCAACTGGCAACTAACAATGCGAGACATGCAAAAGTGAATAAGATCTTCATAGTGGTTGTTTTTCTGTAAAAGTAGAAATACTATTCTTAATCGCCAGTTGTAAATCGTCTTTCCAACGATCCATCTTCGAAAAGAACAAAGTGGAAATTGTTCGGTGTTGGACGTTCAATTTTTCGTCCCAAAAGGTCGAAGTAAGCAACAATAGTTAATTCAATAGGAGTGAGAGTTATCAACCCTACAGAAGGACATTGGCTCAAGTCATCAATAATAATTGGTTCTGAACCAAGCATTCCTATTCCTTGATCTACCCAACATTGATAGGTCCCTAGCTGATTGACGGTAATGCTTGTGGCGGTTTCATCAGTAGACCATAAATAGTAGTTGTAATTGTTGTCGACACTTAAAGTCACAGTAGCTCCATCTGTTTGACAATTAATTGTCGGGCGAGTTGGAAGCGTAGGAAGTTCTTGCATAAATGCGCGGTAGGTAATGATGGAGTCCTGAAAAAAGATGTCCGTCGCTATGGCACCCTGCGGATCAAAAAGCGTAACACTCGGTGAGGGTCTCATGAGGTTTCCCCATCCAAGAATTTCAAATCCGTTGCTCAATTGCCGATAACTTCCCATGGAATTTGCCGCGAATGGAAAAGAGTACGCTGTTGAATGAACTAATGTTGCTGTCATGGCCACTGTGTCGAGTGAATATTCAACACCTCTTGCGTTTGATTGACCAAATTGATTGTCGAAAATACCGATATTCCCGTTTGGAAGTCGACGTGCATCATGTTGAGCAAGAAAGCCATTGTCATTTGTGAATGTGAAATCGGAATAATTTCCTCCTAATTTCCAGATCACATTTCCTGTCTGATGATCAATTTTGCAAACAAGGTTCGATGTTCGAAGGGATACTAACAAGTTTCCATCATCGTCAAGATCAATGGAGTTGGCGTGTACATAGTCGAATGGATTTGGGGAATAATTGAATAAGGTATCAATAAAGTGATCAGGACTCAGATGATTAATCGACTCCCACTCAAATACAAGATTGTCGTTTACATCGAATTCTTGAATAACTGCTCCTTTAACCGTAGCATTTGCATCACCAGGAACACCGTTAAATGTATATCCCGACAAATCCATCGGGTAAAGCCGAGCGGCAAGAATGCACCGATTACCGTTGGGGAAAACTTGGAATTCATGAATGTCACCCTCTATACCGTTAACCCCTGTGAGAGAATCGACCTTGTTAAAATTTTCATCAAGTTCATAATGGTTGATGTCGCCTTGTAAACGTTGGGTATACAAATAGCGATTTAGATCTGGGTGGTATTTGAAATCAAAGGTCTTTCGGGAAAATGCAGTCCACCAAGCAATGTATCCATTTTCGTCAAGAATTTGAATGGTCTTAATACCCGAATTCGAAGTACTATTGAAGGTGCCATACAAATAATGCATCCCTAAATCTGTAGTGTTGTACCTATAAAAATCATAGGTTGGTAGACCATTGGGTACAGGTCGGTTTTGAGCGTTACTGACAATGGAACTCAGTAGCAGCATCACTAGAAGTCGTGCTCTCATAAAGTGAAAGTTAGTCATTTTTCGGAAGTCCAATACCTTCAAGTACCTTCCATACATTTTCAGCAGATTTGTCCCATGAAAAAAGCTGACTCCGTTCCAGCCCTTTTTGACTCAATTCGGTTCTCAATTCAGTATTACCGCAAATTTCAATGAGTTTTTCAGAGATATCATCAACATTGAAAGGGTCGCAATAAAGTGCAGCGTCTCCAGCAACTTCAGGAAGAGACGTTTTATTACCTGCCAAAATAGGAGTTCCACAACGCATTGCTTCAACCAATGGAATTCCAAATCCTTCAAAATAAGGTACAAACGTGAACACAGATGCTCCACCCATTAGAAGGGCAAGTTCTTCCAAATTCAAATGACCTGTGAAGTGAATGTCTTCTCTGAGTTTATCAGAAATAGTAATAGTACTGAGTGGTTTTGAAAACAACTCTTCGCCAACAATAATTAGTTTATATGGGTTCTCAGGATCGCTCTGTTTCATTTGCCCAAATGCTTGAATTAAACGTTGTACATTTTTTCGAGGGTGCAACGCTCCAACAAACAAGAGGTAGGGATTCCCACCCGAATATTTTTCCTGTAATTCAAGTTTTTGCGATTCTGTGATAGGATGAAATTCGTTGGATGCACCGTTCCATGAAACAGTCACTTTGTCTTCTGGAATGTTGTACGTTTTGCAAATGTCTTGTTTCGAATATTCAGAAACAGTTAATAGGTGATCAGCTTTTCGGGCGAACTTAGGGAAATACTTTTGAAGATAATTCCGTGCGCCCTTTGGAAGATCTTCAGGATTGTGTTCAAAATTAATATCGTGAATCACACCAACCTGTTTCACATTGCTTTTGAGAGACAGAAAGCCGTCAGGAGAAAAGAAAAGATCGACTTTGTATTTCTTCAGTGCTTTGCGAACAGAAACATCAAACCAAATTTTAAAAAGAATAGGATGTCGCGCCTGAGGGCTTAACACTACTGGGGTGACATTCTCACCAAAAACAAATTTGGGGTCATAGGCACGGTCGAAGAAAAAGATGAACTCGTGTTCGGGGTGATTTTCAACCAGTCGTTTGACAATTTCATACGTGTACCACCCGAAACCTTCCATTTTACTGGCAAGAAGAAAACGAGTGTTAACGGCTATGCGCATAGTAGCTTAGTATTGAAGAATGTAGTTAGAACGCTTCTCTTGACCTATTGTTGTTTCTATTCCATGTCCACAATAAACAACAGTATCTTCTGGAAGTTTAAACATAATGTCAAAAATAGATTTCTTTAAGGTTTCTAAGTCACCGCCTGGTAAATCAACGCGACCGAAGCTCCCCGCAAAAAGGACATCTCCGTTAATAACGCTTTTTGTTTCAGCATTGTAATAAACTACATGCCCAGGAGCATGTCCAGGAGTGAAGAAGACTTCAAACTCAATTTCTCCAAATTTCAATACCTCACCTCCCTGAAGAATTTTGTTGGGGTCAGACGGCGGAGTATAAGCAGGGAAGCCATAAAGATGTGCATAGTTTGAAACGGAATGCAAGGTGATGAGATCTTCTTTGTGCAGGTAAAAATCAACCTTGTACTTATTCAACAGGAATGCACAACCCAAAACATGATCAATATGTGCATGCGTTTGAAGCACTGCCTGAACAGTCAAATTATTCTGTTCGATATAGTTTACAAGGGTCTCCTGTTCGGTTCGATCATAACATCCAGGATCAATAATTACGCATACATTACCGTCGTGTACAACAACTGTATTTTCTTGAAATGCGTTGAAAGTAAAGCGTTCAATTGTTAGTCCCATCACTCATATTTTAGCTCAAAAATAGAACGATTTTAACAAACATTTCAATAAGGCACTATTTTTGAAGATGGCATTGACTATATTTGAAAACTGAAAAACGAATAATAAGCGATGCACTAGCGTCATAACCGGGACAGACGTTCCAAAAAGTAAGTCGACTATGAAGAAGTACATATTATTTTTGATCGTAGGAATTATCCTAGCAAGTTGTGGAACTAAGATTCCATACACGAATCAAATTCGCGATGAATTTGGTCTAGAAAATGAGCAAATGGTTAAGAAAGTGCAGTTCTTTACCTCTGCCACAATTATCATGGAGAAAAACAAACAGTCCGGAAATCAAGGTACAGATGATGACGGAAAGTTGGTTTCGCAATCGAATAATGAACAAGACAGAGTCATTATTCCAATTGGAACGAAGTGTGTTTTTGATGGTTATGGTCCAAACGATGAATTGATTTTACGTTTTGAAGTAGGTGTTGCGAAGACTATCACTTTTGCGATGCGTCCAGGAACGACATCAGGTAAATATTATTTGGTAGCTGACTGGAACAATGGTAGATCTGGTGGCGTTATCAAATATGGAAACGAAACGTACACGGCTACAAGTTCAAGTGGAACAGCGTATTTACAGGTTATTCGTAAGCGTCTGCAAAAGACGAAGCGTAAGGATCGCGTTGTAAAAGGAATGAAGGTGTAATGATCTTCTATAAAATATTGAAAGCTCCTCTTGATGAATATCGAGAGGAGTTTTTTTATTAGTATCGATTTGGAGGTAGATTACAAAACGTATTTGATTTGCCTTTATTCTGAAGAGAAGGAACAGAATAGTCAAGGAAACGGATTTGATGGGCCCTTAGGTTTTATTAGGAAGCTGGTTAATAGAAAAAGATATCAGACGATTAACACAGAGCCGAATAGAGTTACTGTAAACCATTAACAGGATTACTCACTTTTGAAGTGGTCAAATAATCACTTCATCTCTTTGAAACTGATCAATTTCTTGCGTTCCTCATCCCAAAGGCGGTATTTCAAGGTGTCCAAGGCTGAAAAGAATGTCAATGGATTTTCAACATGGAAAGAAGGATTCTCATTGTAGCACTTTTCTAATTTGTAGTTCGGTATTAGTGGACTTAAATGATGGATGTGATGAAAACAAACGTTACCAGTAAACCATTGCAGAATTTTAGGAAGTTTCAAATAGGATGACCCTTCAAATGCCATTGTTGCGTAATCCCAATTTTCTTGACGCTCCCAGCGCACATCTTTATAGGTGTGTTGCACATAAAATATCCAGGCACCGTGACCCGCAGCAACAAATAGAATGGGCAATTGAATTTTAATAAAGGGTCCGACCCCAATCCATAAGATCATTAGGTAAACAGCTACTGCCAGAACGACTGTCGTAATATGTGTATAAACCTTTTCCTTTAGAGATCTGTCCTTTGGAGGGAACCTGAAAATTACTAAAAAGAGTAGTAAGGGTCCAACGATGAATAGCATTATGGGATGTCTGTAGATTTTATAAAGTGTTTTCTGAAAAGGTGTAAACTTTTTGTATTCCTCCACAGTAAAGGTTCTCACATCGCCAACTCCTTTGTTATCAAGATTTCCAGCTGTTTGGTGGTGAATACGATGATCCTCCGTCCATTTATGATAAGGGGTATAAATAAAACCTGCGGCAATTATTCCCACTACTCGATTTGCCGTTGGAGATCGAAAGAAAGAGCCGTGACTGCAATCATGAAAAATAATAAAGATACGAAGTAAAAAGCCAGCGGCGAGTATAGATAAGCCTAGCGTTAACCAGTAAGAAATAGACAATGAATAATACATCAAAATCCATAGTCCGAAGTAAGGGATAAAGGAATTAACCATTTGCCATAGACTCTTCAACAGGTCAGGCTTGTTATACTTTTTAATAATTTTTGTCCAAGCCTTTTGGTCTTCATATATCTTACCGCTCATAATTCAATGTTGATTTGTTCATTGGATAAACTACCAGACAAAATTGCTGGAAAAGAATGGATCGTTGAAATCGTTTTGCGCAAGCAAGCTTTCTTCATTTGCGAAGGGCACAAGTCATTCTTAGTTAAAGGAGTGTCAGTTTGTACCATTAATTGGAGCTTATTCGTGGTAAAATTAGTCAATTCGAGGTAATATCAAAGGGGACCTGACTAAACGCTTAAGAATCCTCCAACTCAAGATTTATACCGTCAATCTCCTTAATTTCGTCAGGTTTTACGCCTTTCCTCATGTCCATTGTTGCATAAATAATTGCACTCACAACAATGAGCAGAACGACGTAAAAAATAATGCGCCACAAATACCATCGCGATACAGGAGGGAGCGTGTGTCGTTTGAAGTCTATTTTTTTTCGGTCTTCCATTTTGTTCATTGCGCTTACAGTTTCAATCGGTGAGAATTGAATTCTGCCCGTTCAAAATTAAATCAATTCTCGTACCTTTGCGCCAATGAGCGCATCAAAAAAAATTCTCGTTACTGGAGGAGCTGGCTACATTGGTTCACACACTATCGTTGAACTGATACAGAACGGGTTTGAGCCAGTTATTGTCGATGATTTTCGGAATTCGCATCGTTCGGCAATTGAAGGTCTGGGTAAAATAACAAATTCTACAATCATTGTACGTGAAGTTGACGTGTGTGATTATTCAGCTTTGAAAGCTGTTTTTGAAGAGTTTTCTTTCATTGGAATAATTCATTTTGCGGCCTATAAGGCTGTTGGTGAGTCCGTGCAAGAACCTTTGAAGTACTATAGAAACAATATCGTTGGATTAATCAACTGTTTGGAGTTTGCACAGGAATTTGGTGTTGAAAATTTTGTCTTCTCTTCCTCGTGTACTGTATATGGTGAGCGAAAGGGGGTCAGTGTTGTAACAGAGGCTGAAGAGATGCAACCAGCAAATGCACCTTATGGTAATACGAAGCAAATTGGCGAACAAATCATTCATGATTTTGTTCAGAATGAGACAGGCGTAAAGATTCTTAGCTTACGCTATTTCAATCCAGTTGGAGCGCACAAATCATCCTTGATAGGTGAGTTGCCATTGGGTAAGCCAAACAACTTATTTCCCATTGTTGCACAAACAGCTGCTGGCAAAATGAAACAACTTATTGTCAATGGGAACGATTACTCAACAAAAGACGGCACGTGTGTACGTGATTATGTTCACGTTTCTGACGTGGCAGATGCGCATGTGAAAGGGATTGAATGGTTGGAAAAGCAAGACGGTACTTTCGCTGAGGTGGTAAACATTGGTACAGGAAAAGGCACAAGCATCTTGGAAATAATTCATACTTTCGAGGAAATCTCAGGGATCAAGCTGAACTGGACCTTTGGTCCGCGAAGAGAGGGAGATATTCAGGAGATATATGCAGGAGTAGAAAAATCAAAGAAACTACTGAATTGGGAGTCGGGGAGAACAGTGAGAGAAGCGGTTCAGGATGCGTGGAATTGGGAACAACAATTAGAAAATGATTAAACAATTTGTCATAGTATGGATTTGTTGCATGGGCTTTTTGTCAAATGCACAATACGATAGTAAAGGAGATAACGTTTCGCGCTATCGTCCTGGGGCATTTTGGTTTTATACAGGGGTACGACCTGCTGTTCCTGAAAGACAAGAGAAGTACGACCGATTGATTATGGATGTTACCTATAACGATTGGGTTGGAGACGAAGGCCCATTTGAAAATTATTGGGCGTCTATAGGATTGAACACGAGTTTGATGTTTGATATTCCAATGTCGAAGAAAAGCGATAAAGTTTCATTTGGAGTGGGGGTTTCGCATCAACTCACAAATATTCGTCACAATAATTTATTGTTGGTTGACGATCTTGAAAATACCACAACCTTTGCCGAAAAAGACGAGAACGATGTGTTTAGTAAGGGCATTTTAGCAGGAAATAGTTTTTCGATTCCAGTCGAATTTAGGTTTCGAACGAGCGGATGGAAACATTTTAAGTTCCATATTGGAGGAAAGATCGGATATCAGGCAAACCTTTTATCTAAATATGTCTCTAAGGTTGATGGACACCGTGAAGTGGTGAAGCGTTATGGGTTTCCTGATGAAAGTAAATTGATCTATTCGGCTCACATGCGTATCGGAATGCGCAATTGGGCCCTGTTTGTTAGTTATAATTTCAACCCGATATTCTCCAACTCGAAGAGTACCCAACTGAACATGATTCAAACAGGATTAAGCATCTCATTGTTCTAGCCCATGTTCATTGATACGCACACACATCTATTCGTTGATGCTTTCGATGAAGATAGAGATCAAGTGGTTCAGAGAGCCATAGAAAATGGCGTGGAGTTTTGCTTGCTTCCAAACATTGACACCACGACAATTGCTTCGATGGATGAGTTGGCCGCAAAATATCCAGAGAATTGTTTTGCAATGATGGGATTACACCCTGGGTCAGTTGCAGAAGATTGGGAAGCGCAATTGGAGGCTATTCGAGAACATCTTTTTTCAAAACCGTATATCGCTGTTGGTGAAATTGGAATGGATCTTTATTGGGATAAAACGCATCTTGAAGCACAACGAAAAGCATTTAGGATGCAGGTTCGATGGGCAAAAGAATTGAAACTACCTATTGTTATCCACGCGAGAGAAGCTTTTCAGGAGATCTATGATATTCTGGACGAGGAAAATGACGATGACCTTACAGGTGTTTTTCACTGTTTCACTGGAACTGAAAAGGATGCAGAGAAAATTTTGAGCTATGGAGGGTTTAAAATTGGATTGGGAGGAGTGCTCACCTATAAGAATGCTAAGCTTGACGAAGCGTTGAAAAACGTATCGTTAGATCATCTCGTTTTGGAAACAGATTCACCTTATTTGTCACCAGTGCCGCACCGAGGGAAACGCAATGAAAGTGCCTATTTACTTCATGTTGCAGAGAAACTAGCTGATATTTACAGCGTTCCATTGAAAGAGATTGAAGAGCGAACTACACAAAATGCGAAGGAATTATTCAATATTTGCATTTAAATCAACGGTTGTTACCAATGAGTCAACTATTGAGCAAGTGTTATAGAAAACAAAAAATAGATACGTATAATTGATGGAAGCAAGACCTAAAGTACTTATCATTTACACAGGAGGTACGATTGGAATGATCAAAGATTCCGAAACCGATCAGCTGACGAACGTCGATTTTAATCACATATACGATCACGTTCCAGAGCTAAGAAGATTAAAGATCGATTTGGAAACATTAAGTTTTGACAAACCAATTGACTCTTCTGAGATGAATCCTGAGGACTGGAAGCGAATTGCAGAAACGCTCTTTGAAAATTATTTACAATACGATGGATTCGTAGTTCTACACGGTTCCGATACGATGGCTTATACAGCATCGGCATTAAGTTTCATGTTTGAAGGGTTACAAAAGCCAATCGTTCTTACTGGATCTCAATTGCCTATCGGAATTATAAGAACAGATGGCAAGGAAAATCTGATTACGGCAATAGAAATTGCCGCTGCAAAGGACAAGAACAACCAGTCGATTATTCAAGAAGTTGCAGTATACTTCGAGTATAAATTGTTTCGAGGAAACAGAAGTACGAAGTATTCAGCAGAGAATTTTAGAGCATTTAGATCTCCCAATTTTCAGGAATTGGCAGCCGCAGGTGTTGAAATTAAGTACAATACCAGTAAGCTGTTTCGTCCAGAAAAGGGAGAGTTAAAGGTTCACTTGAATTTAAACACCCGAATAGCACACTTAAAAATATTTCCAGGAATAAAGTTTGAGTTGTACAGTCAACTTTTTGACAAACAAAATGTTGATGGAATAGTTTTGGAGACATTTGGTGCTGGAAATGCTCCTTCTTCACTTGGTTTAACAAGTAAGATGAGCAGTTTTATAGATGACGGTGGTGTGATACTCAATATTACACAATGCAGTTCTGGGTCAGTACAACAAGGCTTATATGAGTCAAGCTCGATTTTTAACGAGATTGGCGTTGTAAGTGGTCAAGACATGACCGCCGAAGCAGCTCTCACAAAGATGATGACCATACTCACTGGAGATAACGCTGCAGAGGCAGCCTTGCTTTTAGCACAAAATATCCGTGGGGAGTTGACGCCAACATAGATCGTCTTAGAAAATTCAAAAAAGCCGTCCCTTTTTACTCACGAAATTAATGCGGAGAGAAGGAAGAGAAAACGAGGTTTTCGAGAATCAAGATTTATCGCCGATTCCGAACCCCCGTTCGAATCCAGCTTGGGTTAAAGAAAAAAAGAGCTCTGAATATCAGAACTCTTCTTTGGTTGAAATTAATGCGGAGAGAGGGGGATTCGAACCCCCGTTACGTTTCCGTAAACACGCTTTCCAAGCGTGCGCGTTCAGCCACTCTGCCACCTCTCCTTTTTGCAGTTGGCTAAAGTACGAAAAAGAACAAAATGAGGATGAAGAATTGAGAATTTTGACGATTCTATTTTGAAAAAAATGGATGTTTAAAAATGGATTTCTCAACTTTCAATCTGAGGAGCTTATCAAATCTTTTTGCGATTGATCTCCATTACTGCACAAACCATCGTTATTGTGAAATAAATTTTATTATTTTTGGCTTTGAATTTAAACTTAGAACACGATTAAATTAATTTTTGAGAACATGAAAAAAACTATTAGTTCTTTAGTAATAGCAGTGGTTATGGCGATTGGTTTCGTTAACCTTTCTGCTGCAGAACCAGATTCAGTTGTAGTAAACGACTCTACTATTGTTGATGATAATGCTGACAATGTAGTTTCTGACGCTGCAACAGCAGGAGATGATGATAAGGCTGCAAAAACAGAGGATGCTCCAAAAGCAGAATTAGATTTCATCCAAACGTTGAAGCAGAAGTTCATTGAGGGTGATCCTTTATGGATGACTTTACCTTTGATTTGTTTGATCATTGGATTGGCAATGTCTATTGAAAGAATCGTTTACTTAAACCTTTCTACAATCAATACGAAGAAATTCTTAGACGAAGTGGAAACAGCATTGAAGAATGGTGGTGTAGACGCGGCTAAAGATGTTTGTCGTAATACAAGAGGACCAATTGCATCTATCTTCTACCAAGGGCTTGATCGTTCAGAAGAAGGAATTGAAATGGTTGAGAAATCAGTCGTTTCTTACGGAGGTGTTCAAATGGGACTTTTAGAAAAAGGACTTTCATGGTTGTCACTTTTTATCGCCTTGGCACCAATGCTTGGTTTCTTGGGAACGGTAATCGGTATGATCCAGGCCTTTGATAAAATTGTTGAAGATGGTCAGGTATCACCAACTACAGTAGCAGATGGTATTAAGGTATCGCTTTTGACAACTGTATTCGGTTTGATCGCAGCAATTATCCTTCAGATCTTTTACAATTACATCGTTTCTAAAGTAGACGGTTTGGTAAATGAAATGGAAGACTCATCAATCTCATTGGTAGATATGATGTTGAAGCACAAAGTTGCTAAGGTTTAAGACCTTAAACAGAGAGATTTAATAACCTTTAACATAACGTATATGGATACGAAAAGGCTAAATACAATAATGACAATTGTCAAGTTTGGGCTTGTTGCCATTGGGGTAATTGCATGTCTGCTAATTATTGGCGGTCCGAACATGAACAATAGTACATTGCAAGAGCGTGTTGAGTTTAGAGACGGTGGACAGATGGGATTGGCCATCAATTACACTGTGTTTGTTATCATTGCTACAACAGCAGCGGTGTTGATCTTCTTCCTTATTGGATTGATTACCAATAGAAAGAAAACATTGCTTTCGATTATCGGAGTACTTGCCGCGTGGGTATTGTACTTGATTATCTGGGTAATGGGAACATCAGATACGAACGCTACACTTAACTTGGCAGAATCTGTGCAGGTTGAGCAAGGTACAATTGATACAGTAACAGCAGGACTTTATACAGCAATCATTGGGGTTGTAGTTGCAGGTCTAGCGTGGATACTAAGCCCGTTAATGGGAAGATTTAGAAAATAAGAATATGGCTAGAAGAGGTATACCTGAAATTAATGCTGGTTCGATGGCAGATATTGCCTTCTTGCTATTGATTTTCTTCCTTGTTACAACTACGATGGATAAAGATCAGGCGTATGTAAGAAGTATTCCTAAGAAGATAGAGACTGATCAAGTGCAGATACCACCTCCAATTGAGGAGAGAAATATCTGTGCAATCAAGGCAAACGCTCTCAATCAGCTTATGTTTAGGGAAGAAATCATGACTAATCCTGATGAGATTTCTGATCGACTTATTGAGTTCTATACAACGAACGAGAAGAAGAACGATCCAGCCAATAATTTCCCGATGTATTCACATATTACCAAGTCTGAAATTGATGCTGGTCTAAGAGCTGCTGAGAAAGACGCTGAGGATACTGAAAATACTCCTGGGGCTATGCCTGAGATCATTGATTATAAGTGGAATATTGTTGGAGAGTGGGAAACGAAGAAGCAGGCAATTGAGTTGTACGGAAAGAATTCACTTCCTGAGATTCATGGTCAGGCCCACGTACGTATCGAAATTCAGAAAGCGACAGAATACAAGTTATTTGCGAAAATTCAATCGGAGATTGAAGAGGCAATATTTGAATTGCGTGACGGTGCAGCGATGGATGTTTTCGGGGAGTCGTATGGAACAATTACACGTAGATACGGAATGGATAAATCAGTTGAGGATAAAGAGAAGTTAGCTCTTCTAAAAATTCTTTATCCAGACAGATTCATTGAAGTAGCGCCAAAGAAATAGATTATGTCAAAATTTAGAAAAGAAGAAAAGAAGGCAGCACCAGGAGTAAATACTTCGTCCTTACCGGATATTGTATTTATGCTTTTGTTCTTCTTCATGGTGGCAACAACTAGTAAGGAGTCAGATCCTTCTGTAAAAGTGACGCAACCTGAAGGAGTAAGAACGACGGATATGACGCCGTACAAGCAGCGTTCTGAAATTGATTTCATGTATGTTGGTAAACCATTAAACCCTGCACGTGCTGCGAAGTATGCCGAGATGGGAATGGAGTACTTACTATTTATGGACAATGTTGCACAATCTACGCCTGATGAGTTGTACAATGTAACTGCAATTCGTCGTTGGAAGCTTGACAAGTTTGATGCTAAGCCTGAGCGAATGAGTGAACCAATTGAAGGTGTTATTACATGTATAAAGGCAGATGAGGGAGCACCTTCAGGAATCATTTTTGACATTCGTAAAGAATTACAAGAAATAAATGCGCTTACAGTCGCATACGCCGTTAGAGATAATGGTAATATTTAATTGAAACTAAGTTTAATACATTCCCCGGTTCCGTTATTCGGAATCGGGGTTTTTTATACCAAAGAGTTATGCTAAATTTTGAAGTAGTCAATCCAACGCGAATTGTTTTTGGGAAAGAACAGTTAGAGCGTTTGCCTTTATTATTGAAGGAACACCAAGCCAAAACGGTTTTACTTACGTACGGTGGAGGGAGTGTTAAACGCATTGGGTTATTCGATAAAATCATGGCTGAACTGATTGAGTTTAACATTGTTGAATTCGGTGGAATTGAAGCGAATCCAGAATATTCAACACTCATGAAGGCGGTTGAACTCGGACGTGAAAAGAAGGTAGATTTCATCCTCGCAGTAGGTGGAGGTTCTGTAATTGATGGGTCTAAGTTTATCAGTGGGGCCATTCCGTACAAGGGCGAACCATGGGATGTGCTTGAGAAGAAAGAAAATTGTGAGTTTACAGAAGCAGTTCCATTTGGCACTGTTCTTACTATTCCAGCGACAGGATCTGAAGCGAATTCAGGGGCTGTGGTCAGTCGAAGCGAACTAGAAGCAAAACGTGTCATGGGAGGTCCGTTATTCTTTCCAAAGTTCTCCTTTTGTGACCCTTCACTAATTTCTACTTTGCCTAAGCGA
>CAJQJL010000162.1 GCA_905478665.1 uncultured Flavobacteriales bacterium | reverse complement strand
GGACTCTCTACAAATAATTTCAATAAACAGAAAAAAAATCCATCCCACAAATCTCGTTTGATTTGTAATTGCGGAGAGACGGAAGAGCGAACATCGTTCGTGAAGACTAAGACTCGGCTTGTGAGCCGAAAAAGTCGAAGGACGAATCACCGTCGGACTCTCTACAAATAATTTCAATAAACAGAAAAAAAATCCATCCCACAAATCTCGTTTGATTTGTAATTGCGGAGAGACGGGGATTCGAACCCCGGGTACCCCGTTAAGAGTACGCTTGTTTAGCAAACAAGTCCTTTCGGCCACTCAGGCACCTCTCCAGTATTCTAAAAGAACATCCGATTAGATCGGGACGCAAAACTAGCAAAAGGATGGCATCTCCACAACATTTTGAGAAAAAAAATCGCTATAATTCATCAAACGACCTTATCCAGTTACAAGTCTTGTTCTTTTTACTCTGTCTTTCAGGTATTACGGTAAAAGTGCAGCAATCTAAGAAAGCCTTTTTTTCTGAAATGAAACGGAATAGAAGGGCATATTTGGTCAGCAATGAATTGGAGAATGGAAAAACAAATGATTACGAACGAATAATTATTCATTCACTTTCACAAAGGCTTGCCTTGCTTGGAAACCTGAAGTTTCAATAGTTACGAAGTAATACCCATTCTTCAGTGCTGCTATATCGAGCGAAGCTTGTTCTGCCGAGCCTGTTAAATTAGTTTCGAGTACAACTTTACCAAATACGTCACACACTTGGATAGTCCCTGCATTGTGAAATCCATTGAATTGAACGATTATTTTCTTGCTTGCTGGATTTGGATAAATATGAACGTCTTCTTTTGTCAGCTCGTCAATACCCACCAATTGAATAATGATCTCAACGATTGTCTCGCAACCATTTTCGTCTACAACAGTGGCTTCATATGTTCCTGCACATAAGTTGTAAGCAGACGGTCCAGTTTGTGCCAGCGGGTCATTCCATGTTATCGTGTACGTTCCACTTCCACTTTGAATTACTAGGTGAGCGACACCATTGCAATTGTCTGAATCGGCAGTTAAAAAAGTTGTGTAAGACAATGCTGCGGGTTCAGGAATGAAGACGCAGTAATCATCAATTTCTCCAAGATTGTCTGTTACTTCAACGCAATACGATCCTGCCGTTAAGTTTGTGGCTGTCGCAGTGGTTTGATTTCCAGCATTAGCATCCCATTGAAACGAGTACGGAGGCTGTCCATCGTTCGGTACTATGGTAGCTTCACCATCCGAGAACCCAAAACATGAAACGGCAGAAATGACAGGGTAGAGTGCTAAACCATTGCTTGTCGGGTAAGTAACAACTGCCTTTAGAGATACAGGAAGGTGATCAGACATGTAATACAGCGCTCTGACGATTGAGTCAGGATACTGTGTATTTGTTGGGGAAGCTAGCAAGTTAGTATTGTAGTGATTTCCGTCATTTCCAACAGCGTCGTAAGAATTGTTCAAATATTTTAAACTGTCCAATCCTTGCATGACATTGTTTGAGACAAGAATTTGATCGAAGCGATCATCAGAACCACCAGTGCTTCCACAATCGTAATTTGAGCTTGACCTTGTTGACTGAGTATGGATTGCAGCATACGTTCCACTGTTATTCCAACTTCCAGGAGAGTTTATGGGGTCTTGCAAGGCAAGTGGTCCGCTTACCATTTGTTGATAACCCGCTTCCGAGGAGGAATAAACATTCATATCCCCACAGATAAAGTGATTTCTGTCCGAAGGTCGCAATGCTATGTAATCCATGAGAAGCTGCGTTTGTTCAGCTCGGATGGTAGCGTTCGCTCCAGAGTTTCCAGCTTTTAAGTGACACATATAGACTTCTATAAATGTGGTATCGTAAAAAACACCTAGATTGGGGTCGTTGGCATACAATACATAGTGGTCAATGTCACGCGGATTCGAGATTATTGCATCTTGCCATTGAAGCGTCAGCTTATCGGTATTATAGTATAGCATGTTGTGCAGGTCCGATCCACTATTATTCAAATGGAAATTTGCCATTGCATAATTACTTACGCCATTTACATTTAAAGATCGAGTCAAAACGCTATCAGCACCGTCTTCTGTTTGAATTTCACAAGCCACAAAAATATCCGGTTGTGTATACTGAATGATCTTTCGAAGTGTGTCTGCTCTGTTGGGGACTACCGTATTCGAGCCACAATCATCCCTACCGTTCGGGAAATTTAGGAGGTTGTAAGATACCAGTGTAATTGTATCGGTTTGTCCAACGGAGAACGAGGATATCGCAACAAAGATGAGTAGTAAGATTCGCATAGGACAAAGATAGTTCTAATAGTGTTACGGAGATTGGTAAATTGATCGTGTCTATTACGTATTCACCCCAAAAGTTAATATGCGGAAACCTTCAAGCATAAATAGCAAGACCCAATAGAGATGAAGTGGCGCATATGCTGGTCGGAGGGACGTAGAGATCACCATGACAGCGTAAGCGAGGGTATAGAATGGAGTATAGTGGAGTGGAGAATAATAGATTAATCCAGTGATGAAAAATCCAACAAATACGATTCCCAGTGCATAGCTAAGCAAACTATTTTGCTTAATGACTGTTCGAATTCCAAAGATAAGAACCCAAGCCCCAAAGAGTAGGTTAAAGAAATCTGTCCATAAACTTTCGGAAAAAGCATACATGTCATCAGGTGGCAGCACCATTTCCCAATACAAGAGGTTCATGCCCACCCCGAAAAGCCCAATGAGAATTAGGTTGACAGCACTAAATTGCTGCGACCGATTCCAATAGGCAAATTGCAATGCAACAATAAGAAGAATAGCTTCATTTAATGGAAAAGGAAAAAGGATACCACCTTTGTCCAGGAACATACTTGCCGCATAGATTAGGTAGGTAAGTGCTACGAGGAATAGAAGCCTAGCTTCGCGAATCATGATTTCTTGTTCAACGCTTCTTCAACATATTTGAAGGTGGAAAGTATCTCCGGTTTCCCATTAATAACAGCTATATCATGTTCAAAATGTGCGCTTGGCTTTCCATCTTCAGTAACAATTGTCCAGTTATCATCCAATTGAACAACCTTTTCTGTTCCCATGTTGATCATCGGTTCTATAGCGATGGTAAGTCCATCCTGAATTTTCTTTCCTCGACCACGTCTTCCGTAGTTAGGTACTTGCGGTTCTTCGTGCAGTGTGCGTCCTAAACCATGTCCAACTAAATCACGTACGACACCATAGCCGTGCTTTTCTGCGTGCTGTTGAATGGCAAACCCGATGTCACCAATTCGATTTCCATTCTTCGCCTCCTCAATACCTAGGTTTAAACATTCTAAGGTGACTTTTAGCAGTTGCTTGACATCTGGTTCAACTTCACCAATTTGAAATGTATAGGCATGGTCACCATAGTATTCCTGCCAAACTGCTCCACAATCCACGGAGACAATATCGCCTTCCTTGAACGGGATATCTGAAGGTAGTCCATGAACGACCTGTTCGTTTACAGAAACCAAGACTGTGCTCGGACAATCATAGAGTCCTTTAAAACCAGGAACAGCGCCTTGTGAACGGATGTAGTCTTCAGCCAATTTATCCAATTGATTACCCGTTACACCAGGGCCTATCACTTTCGCAATTTCACCTAGTGTTCGGCTGACAATTTGCGCTGCCTCGCGCATGATTTCTATTTCCTCAGGCGTTTTATAAATGATCATATTTCTGTTCAGAAAATTCAATGGGGTGTAAAGATAGTGATATATTTACATCTCAGATTGGATACAGGTATACATATCAGGCAATTTTGGAGTAAGATTACAAGCTTTTTTGTTTTCTTGCTGTTTTCGTTCTCTTTATTATCTCAAGACGTTCATATTCAGAGGAAATCGTTGGAGGTTAGGATAAAGCTTGTGGATGAAAAACCTGAAATTATAGCTACTGAATTAATGCAGAAAGTCATCAATTCAGTTGAGATGAGTGGAGCATACGACCTGAAAGAAATGGTGTATTTCGATGAATTTGAAGAGGTTGAGAAGGTGGAGGCCTTTACCATGGCGCCTAGTAAGAAAGGAAAAATGATTCGCCATGATGTAGGGGCAATGGTTACGGAGGATGTTTTAAGTGAAGGCATTTTTTATTCGGGGAATAAGCGCCATGTTATTTCATATGCAAATGTTGTCGACGGAAGTATTTTGTATTGCAAGTCAGTGAAGAAGTATAAAGAACCGACACTCCTTCCGATGTTTTTCTTTGATGATCATTATGCTTGTGATACTTCAGAGTTGATTGTAGTGGTTGACAAGGGAGTCGATGTGAACTTTCTACATTATCATTACGATAAGGCAAAAAACATAAAGTATTCAACACGACAGAAAAAGAATGGTGCTATTGAACACAAATGGAAGGCTGTAGATATGTCACCCAGATCGTATGAAGACGATGCGCCTGGAGGATTATGTCGTTATCCACACTCAATGTTTCATATAACGACCTATCAGAGTAATGGAGAAACCATTTCCGTATTGCGAGATGAAAGTGATTTGTTTAAGTGGTACACTGGGATGGTTAAATTCTCTGATGCAGAGATTGAACCTGAGTATCAACAAGTCTTGGATCAGCTAAAGAAAAAGACGGACGACCCCGTTGAATTGGCCGAGGGAATTTATAATTGGGTGCAGCACAATATTAATTATATAGCGTTCGAGGATGGTTTTGCTGGATTTATTCCACGGAGTCCACAATCTGTAATGAAAAATCGTTATGGTGATTGTAAGGATATGGCAATGCTCACACATACAATGATGAAGCAATGTGGTATTGACTCATACCTCACTTGGATAGGAACTCGCAACCGATGTTACTCATATGGTTCGTGTCCAACACCAATGGTTGACAATCATATGATTGTTTCGTATCCCGTGGGTGATGAAATTCGGTTTCTTGATCCAACAAATACCTTCCTGGAATTTGGAACACCATCGTCATTCACGCAAGGAAAAGAAAGTATGGTCTGGATGGAAGATGACGTTTTTTCAATCGTTCCAGTCCCAACGATACCTGCTGAACGAAATGTAATTTACGATAGTCTTTACTTTAACCTTGAAGGTAAAGCTGTGGTTGGTCACGGAATTAATAGATTGAGTGGCTATGAAAAGGTAGATTTTGAATACGGTTTGGCTTATTCGTCATTATCTCCAGAACAACTGTTCCTTGTCTACAATTCTTTGGGCAATGAGAGCAGTTTGATTTATAATTTGGTGCAGAAGAACACGAACTCAAATCAGGGAGTGCTGTCATCTGAGTATGACTTCAAAGTAGATCCATATGTACAACAATTTGGAAATTCACTTTTTGTAAACCCTTTCATCCGAGGTGTTATTGATATTAAAATTGCAGATCGACAGCTCAATTTAGAGATTCCACATAAGTACAAACGGGAAGTATTTGTTGAAATTGAAATTCCTGAAGGGTTTACACTTGTCAACATTCCAGATGATGTAAACCTTTCTGGTAACGATTTGAAACTTTCCGTTGAATATGAACTAAGTGAAGGAAAGGTGAGTGTGCATTATACTTTTGTGTGCGATACTTTGGAGATCGACTCAGCTGACTTTGAATCCGTGGCAAAAATTCTTCGAGGAATGAAGAAAATATTGCGACAACAAATTGAATTTACCCATGAAAATTAGCCTGTTTGCCATTATTACTCTTGTTGCTTTCCTAGTTCAATCTCAGGAAACTGTCAATTACAGACGGTATAATTGGGAGACTGATATTAAAATGGAGAAGTACGAATCCTCAGTGAACCATGATAAGGAAGCAACAATTGTCTTGTATAAAAGAGGGATCATCAATACTGGGAAAACAGTTGAGGACATTTCCGATAAACGAATGTTTTATCACAAGATAATTTGGATTGAAAATGAAAGCGCTATAGATAAGATTAACAAACTTTACTTGGGAGAAAATGCTAGAAAAGGAGGGCAGTTATCTGTTAGTTTTAGAGTTATCGATACGAATAATATGATCCGCAGTCTTGAAATAAATGCTGAGGATCAAATCAAAGATATAGAGCAGAATGGTCGAAAATATAAGATAGTGGCTATTCCAGGCATAGAAAAACAATGCTGGCTTGAGATATTTTATTCCTACAATCGGTCAAAAGACAGTTTTCAAGATAGAATTATTTTAGATGAACCGTTTGATATAGCACATGCGGAGGTGGTTGTTGGGCGTTATGCGGCAATTCCGTCTCTAGACTATCTGTATGATCTTTCAAAAGGGTATAATGGGTTTAAGTTAGATGAAGAACGGTCCGATGATCATACAAAAGTGTATGAGGTTGATAGTGTTTATGCTAGTTCTTCAGAAGCATACAGGCATGAATACAAATGGCTTCCTAGGGTTGATTTTAGGTCACGAAAAGCAACTTGGGAGGAGATAGGTACTTCTTTTTGGAGACATGGTATTCTACCGCAAAGTAAATCTGAAATAATTAGAGGTCATGCATTCTTTAAAAAGATTCTTAAATCATTGGGGAAGAAAGATGCATCCAAATTTGAGAAGATGGTTGCATTTGAAGAATATGTTAAAAGCAATATTGTTGTTTCATTCGATGGGGAGTATATAGTGGATAAGATTCTTGATAGCAAAACAGCAACTGATTTCGGACTAGCCAAATTGTATTATCTATTCTTTGCCTTTATCGACTTAGATAATACACTGTACCTATCGAGCGATGATGATTACCTTGATCTGGATAAAGAATTTCCTTACGAATCTAGTCTGCAAAGCTTTCTATTTCATTTGACTGAACAAGATGTTTATCTTGACCCAGCGAATGATTACTACCGATTAGGGAGAATACCGAATTATTTCTCGGAGTGCAGAGCAATGCTCATCATGAAAAATGGAAAAAATGGTGAGGGTAGTATCGTTCGACTACCATCTGCTAACAAAGACTATAATTATGAGTTTTCAGTGTCTGAGACAGCATTCGACATTGAAAAAGAGCTAACAGCGTCAGTTTCTACTAAGAAGTACTATGGAGATAGAGCTATTCGAACTAGGGCTGCAATTCATTATTCAGAGGAAGGAGAAGGAGTGGGATACGTTGAAAGGTTGCTTTTAAGTAAAATGGAAAATAGCACACTGAAAAATGTGTCTTTGAAGAATGAATCTATTGAACTCAATGTTCAATCAAAAGATACATTGTATGTAGAAGGGCAGATTGAGTCTGAAGAAATAGTAACTCCATTGGGAAATGGATATATGGTAGGGATTCCTATGTTAATTGGTTGGCAGACGAGTGTCTATACAGAGGCAGAACGCAACAGTAAAATCTATATTGAGCAATCCAAAGTATACGATCATAAATTGATGTTTACGATTCCAGAGGGTTATCATCTTGAGAATATTGAGAATCATAATTTTGAACGTGTCTTTGAGAAGAAGGGACGAGAAATTGCAGCGTTTCGATCAAAAGCGAGTATCGAGGGGAATCAACTTGTTTTAACAGTTCATGAGTTTTATGAACGCGGATTTTACGCCCCTGAATATTATGCTGATTTCCAAGCTGTGATTAACGGAGCTTATGAGTTTTATATCAGTAAGTGTCGCTTGGTAGAGAATGAGTAGTCGTGTTGTCAATTGAGCAAAAAAAAAGCGCTCATCTTTCGATGAACGCTTTATATATTTTTATTTGCTCATGTGCATCGAGCGCAGTCGAGATGCAAATTAAGCCAATACTTCTTTTACTTTATCCGCTGCTTCTTGAAGAAGTACTACTGATTGAACATCCAATCCTGAATCATCAATCAATTTCTTTGCCTCAACAGCATTCGTTCCTTGCAAACGTACAATCAATGGAACTGGGAAAGTACCAATGCTCTTGTATGCGTCAACAACTCCTTGAGCAACACGATCACATCTTACAATTCCTCCAAAGATGTTAATCAAAATCGCTTTAACATTCTCATCTTTTAAGATAATGCTAAATGCTTTTTCTACACGCTCAGCATCTGCAGTACCTCCTACATCAAGGAAGTTTGCAGGATTACCTCCAGAAAGTTTGATAATATCCATTGTAGCCATTGCCAGTCCAGCTCCGTTTACCATACACCCAACGTTTCCGTCAAGTTTTACGAAGTTCAATCCAGCTTCATCTGCTTCAACTTCCGTAGGATCTTCTTCCGTCTTATCTCTCATTGCAGCGTAATCTGGGTGACGGAATAATCCACTTTCATCCAAAGTTACTTTTGCATCAACAGCAATAATTTTATCATCTGATGTTTTCAATACGGGGTTGATCTCAAACATTGCAGCATCGCATCCTTCATAAGCTGCATACAGCGAGCTAACGAATTTTGTCATTTGCTTCATCGCCTGTCCAGAAAGACCAAGGTTGAAGGCAATTTTACGGGTTTGAAAGCCTTGTAGTCCAACACGCGGATCGATTTCTTCTTTATAGATTAAATGAGGAGTCTCTTCTGCTACCGATTCAATGTCCATTCCACCTTCGGTAGAGTACATGATTACATTACGACCTCTTTCACGATCTAACAAAACTGACATATAGAATTCAGAAGGCTCGCTTTCACCTGGGTAATAAACGTCCTCAGCAATCAATACCTGATTTACTTTTTTACCAACTCCATTTGTTTGAGCAGTTGTTAAGTGACCACCAAGAATTCCTTTGACAGTCTCTTCAACTTTGTCAATTCCTTTCGCCAACACTACACCGTGAGAGCCAGTTTCTTCAACTGTTCCTTTACCACGACCACCAGCGTGAATTTGCGCTTTAACAACATACCATTCGGTACCCGTTTCAGCTGAAAGCTCTTTAGCCGCAGCTACAGCATCTTCAACTTTATTGACCACTTTTCCAGCTTGGATAGCAACGCCAAAGCTTTTCAATATTGATTTTCCTTGATATTCGTGTAAGTTCATTATATCTCAATTTTGTAGTGTAAAAGTAAGAGAATTCTGAAAAAATAGGACCTGAATGAATGCTTATTACTGAAAAGTTTTCAACGAACTCACGAAAGCTTAAAAATCAATAATCGATGCCTACACTTTATTGAAAATATACAATGAGGCTGATTGTTCTATGATTAGGTTAAACTTTGTGATTTTGAACTGAGTACCTTACTTTTGAATCAACTTAATTGACCACTATGAATTATTCGAAACTCTTGTTGTTTCTTTTTTGTGTAACCACTTATTCTCAAATAAGTTTTTCACAGTTGAACATTCAATTTGTTGCAGAAGATCCATATCCTATAATAATACCAGAATGGCTTGGGCATTCTGCACTTACTCCTCTTGCTGATAAATTGGGGCGCGATTATATGTACGTGACCGCGAACTCACTGGGGGTGAAAATCTATGAAACGAGTGCTGGATTAAATTTAATTCAAACGATTGATCCGTCTGTATTATCAGGTGATGCGTCAACAATTACTCAAAGAGACAGCCTATTGTATGTTGGTCTAGGAAGTATCTTTGGAGATACTAGTGTTATTGGAGCTATGGCCATTCTTGATGTGGCTGATCCAACAAATCCTCAATTGTTAGATGTGTGGACTGATCCGAGCACGAATCCCAGTGTTGCCTCAGGAGTAGGAGTGGTTCGTGTTCAGGGAGACTATGCCTATTTGGGAGAAATGGCTGAAGGGTTGACGATTCTCAATATTTCAAACCCTTCTGCGATCACTTTTGTTTCAAAATTGACTCCAGCGATTACTTTTCCGCATCCAAACAATGATCAGAAAAAAGTAAATGCTAGGGGAATGTGGATTGTCGATTCACTTGTCTATTTGTGTTACGATGCGGGAGGAGTTCGGGTAATCAATGTCAGCGATGTGTTTAATCCAGTTCAAATTGGCGAATTCTCGAATCCAATTACAATTCTACCTCCACCAACAAATTGGAATCTACCAAGGGCATACAACAACATTGTTGTAGAAGATACCTTGGCATATGTTGCTGTAGATTATTGCGGTCTTGAAGTTTGGAGTATCAGTGATCCTACCAATGCACAATTACTTGCGCACTGGAACCCTGTAGACTGTCCATTAAATGGTCAGTGGGAGCAGGCACCTGTTCACACGAACGAAATGATTTTGCAGAAGGAATGTGATCTACTTTTTGTCTCTACAGGAAAGAGCGACATGATGGTTCTTGATATTGCCGATCCTCTTGCACCAATGGCGATTGATTCTTTTGGTACTGTGTTAGACAGTACGGGCGTTTGGGGAATAGATATCACAGATGAGAATATCTATTTGGCATATGTTTTTGTTGGAGATAATCCGCTAATTCCACCAGCACTCGAATTCGTGCCATTTTGGGGTTTTTGGGGAGGTATGAAAATGCTTAGCTATGACAATTGTGGTTTGGGATTGCAAGAAGAAGAGGCTGCTAATATTTATGTTTACCCAAACCCAGCAAAATCAGAAATTACCTTGCTCGGAATTGATGGTGAGTACAACTATCAACTCGTAGAACTCACAGGTAAAGTGGTCCTTAGCGGCAGCGCACAGGGGAAAAAGACCTTACAAGTGGATCTATTGGTGTCTGGAATGTATATTGTTACAATTGACGGTGAATCAGTGCGGTATCGCTCAACACTTGTAATCGAATAGAAAATTACGATCGACTACTTCTCCAGCCACTGTTCAACTCGCGCGAAGCAAATTCTTCGCAATCACGTTCTTTTATAGAATCCCAAATTTGGTTGATGCCATGCACAAGAGCTTCTTTCTCATCCTCCATTGCATCGTACATCACGGTAGGGTCTGAAAAATATTTTTTGACAAAGTTGGTGTCGAAATCTCCTGAAGTGAAAGCCTCATGCTTCAGAACATATTGCCCAAAATCAAGTGTCGTCTTTAATCCTGAGATTTGATATTCATCAATGGCTTTTAAAGTTCTTTTTATCGCCGTAGCTCTGTCCTTTCCCCAGACTACTAGTTTCGCAATCATTGGATCATAGAAAATAGGAATATCCATCCCTTCAATAAACCCGTCATCAACGCGAACACTTTCTCCAGAAGGAATTCGGTAGCGGTTTAGTCGACCAATATCCGGTGTAAATCCGTTTAAAGTATCTTCCGCGTACACACGTACCTCGATAGCGTGTCCATTAATCGATAATTCATTTTGTGCCTTTGGAAGTTCTTCTCCACGAGCAACGCGAATTTGCCATTCAACTAAATCAAGTCCAGTTATTTCTTCGGTTACTGGGTGCTCAACTTGAAGACGTGTGTTCATTTCTAAAAAGAAGAAATCCAAATTGGCATCAATTAAGAACTCGACAGTTCCAGCACCTTCGTAGTTACATGCTTTACAAACATTCACTGCCGCAGCTCCCATCTCATCTCGTAATTCAGGTGTTAAGACGGCACTCGGTGCTTCCTCAATCACTTTTTGGTGTCTTCGCTGTACGGAACATTCGCGTTCGAAAAGGTGAACAACATTTCCATGTCGATCTGCAAAGACCTGAATTTCAATATGTCGTGGTTTTGTAACAAACTTCTCTACAAAACAGGCGTCGTTTCCAAACGAAGAGCGTGCTTCATTTTGTGCAAGGTGCATTTGATCTTCCAGTTCCTCAGAATTCTCTACCAGACGCATTCCTTTTCCACCTCCACCAGCTGAAGCTTTGATGAGTACAGGATAACCTATTTTTTCAGCAATTTCTATTGCTTCTTTGGCATCCGTAATGGCTCTGTCAACTCCAGGGACAAGTGGCACGTTGTATTCTTTTACGGCATTTTTCGCACTCAATTTGTCACCCATAATTTGCATGGCTTCTGGAGATGGACCGATAAAGGTCATTCCAGCGGCAGTTACTTTCTCTGCAAATTCTGCGTTTTCAGAAAGAAAGCCATATCCAGGGTGGATTCCATCCACACCTAACTTCTTGCAATGCTCAAGGATTACGTCTTGCTTTAGGTAACTTTCAGCTGAAGGACTTGCACCAATATATACTGCTTCATCAGCTTCTAAAACGTGAGGCGCATTTTTATCGGCGTCTGAATAAACAGCCACACTGGCGATGTCCATTTTTTTAAGCGTACGAATAACTCTTCGCGCTATTTCTCCTCTGTTCGCAATCAGTACTTTTTTCATCGCATTGAAATTAGAATGGGCTCTGTTTAATTTGAGCTCTGCGAAGTTATCAATTTTTAGATTTTTTGTTCACTACAAGCCCAATGAATTAAGCAAGACAGAATTCAAATCGTCTTTTGGAGCTATATACAAGATGTTTGCAGCCGTTTGCTTCAGCCAATAATGGAAGAGTTACAAACAAGAATAAACAATATTGCAACGTCAAAGGGGTACGATTATATTCTGAATC
>CAJQJL010000161.1 GCA_905478665.1 uncultured Flavobacteriales bacterium | reverse complement strand
CTGTTTCAGGAGGAAGCCCTGCCTACACCTACGTATGGACGCCAGGATTAGAAACAACAAGCTCAATCACTGGAATCTCAGGAGGAAGCTATAGTGTCACAGTAACAGACGGCAATGGATGCTCAATTACCGAGAATTACACAGTCGCAACTGTAGGATCTATTCCAGTAATTGCCTCGCCAACAACATCTACCATTATTTCTGGAGAAAGCGTTCAGTTGTTAGCCACTGGAGCCGACACATACGTGTGGACACCAACTGAAGGATTAGACTGCTCGACCTGCGACAATCCACTGGCAAGTCCAACGATTACCACCTCCTACATTGTTGTCGGCACGGATGCCAATGGATGTACAGGAACAGATACCGTTACCATTTATGTGGAAATAACTTGTGGAGATCTTTACGTGCCTAACATCTTTTCTCCAAACGGAATAGGTCCGGCGGCCAACGAAACACTCTGTATTTATGGCGATTGTATTGCGGAATTGCAATACGCGGTCTACAATCGCTGGGGTGAGCTAGTCTTCGAAACAAATTCAACTGACATTTGTTGGGATGGAACATTTAAGGGGAAACCTGCCATTACTGGTGTTTATGCATACAAATTGTATGTTGAACTATTTAACGGTGAAGTGATTGAAGAATCTGGAAACGTAACCTTAGTACGCTAAAAAACATTAGATATGAAAACACTACTGATTCAATTTTTAGTTATTGTCGCGGTGAGTATTTCACTGCCAGCTGCTGCACAAGATGTTCACTTTTCGCAAATGCAATATTCCCCAATGCTTTTAAATCCTGGATTGGCTGGAGCAAATTCTCCTCTGCAAGCGATCGTAAATTACCGATCTCAATGGAACAGTGTTGCCTCCCCTTACAAAACAATCAACGCTTCAGTTGACGGCCGATTTAATGAGAGAAGTCGAACGAAAAAAGGCATTTTCGCTGGAGGTATTAACTTTTTCAATGACCAGGTAGGTGATTTAAAAGTCACAACCAACAATGTGAATGTGAATCTTGCTTATCACTTGATTCTCGACCGTCGTCAAACTTTAGGAATTGGAATTTATGGTGGTTTTACACAACGTTCGCTATCAGGCGATGAGGGACGCTGGGGGTCTCAATACAATGGAACTGCTTATGACGGCACTATGGCAAGTGGTGAGGCTTTTAACACTCCCAATTTTTCATTTATTGATGCAGGTACAGGACTTGTTTACACTTACAAGATCAATGAAGGCTACATGACTCAGAATAATCAGAAAAGTGTAAATGCCGGTGTCGCTTTCTATCATGTTAATTCACCCAAATATTCGTTCATCAATTCGGAAGATGAAAAATTACCGATGCGCTGGTCAATTTTTGCAAATGCTGTTCTTGGTTTCAATAATTCAAATGGAGCACTACTTCCAGGTGTTTATTTCAATCGTCAGAAATCCAATATGGAGATTTTATATGGAACGTACTATCGTTTTCAGTTAGCAGAAGGGTCGCACGTTACAGGACGCAACAAACCATTTTATTTTGCCCTTGGCTTATTCCATCGTTGGGGTGATGCTTTGGTTGCAAAATCAATGTTGGAATATGGACCCGTTTCAGGTGGCTTTGCCTACGACATCAATATTTCTTCATTGACGGAAGTTTCACGAGCACAAGGAGGATTTGAGTTATTTCTTCGCTACAATATGTCAGCGCGCGAAGGAGGTTCGCGTTCTATGATAAGGTAAAAAAAGGAGAACTCTCGTCCTCCCCTCATTTTTCATCGCTGATGATGTTTACATCCCACATGGGAATTTACTATTAAATGCTCTTTCTTGCTCGATGTCACCTTCAACTTTCGCCCAGTTCGTTTTCTGCAATTCTGAACATCTATCTTGTTCAGCAGATCTGTTAGGGTCGTCACCTGGTAGAGCGTTTGCGTTTGTTGTGCATTCGCAGACTTCCTGAGCCAATGCTGCACCGTCAATCGTTTCGCCTCCACAGCTTGCGAGGAGCAAAACTGAAACGGCACAAATCATAATAGATTTAGTAGTCTTTTTCATAGTGTGTTTTATTTTAGTCACTGTAAAATACGCATTCAAGTTAAATAACCGCACGCACATCTTTGATATTCAACTGTATCGTTTCTTTTCCATTCCATCGATTTGTTTCAATGGTGTACACTACATCGAAAGGTATTCCAGATGAGACATCATCTTGCTTTTCTGGCATATTGAATCCAATCCCTGGAATGATTGCGTCACTTTCGGGTTGCGTCATCGACAATTTCAAATGCAAATCCTTCAGTAGGCGAACATCTGTAGAAAACACATTTCGACTAACAAAAACGGGTTTCATGTTCCCTGGTCCATGCGGTTCAAATTGACCCAAAATTCGCTTTAAACGCGGAACTTTCATTCGATCCTCCTCTTGCGTAAATATCTGGTTAAAATCCAATTCCAAATCTATTTCTTGTTCTTCTGTGAGCGTCTTTTGATCGATGTTTTTGGCAACAACCTCCTCAAATTTCGTTTTGAATTTGTCAAGATTTTCCAATTTCAGGGTGAGTCCAGCGGCGTATTTATGCCCTCCGAACTGTTCAAGAAATTCATCACATTCAAGAATGGCGTCGTGAATATCAAAGCCTTTTATCGACCTCGCAGAGCCAGTCACTACTCCTTGACTTTCGGTTAGAACAATGGTTGGTTTATAGTGTTTTTCGATAATCCGAGAAGCAACAATGCCCACGACACCCTTGTGCCAATTTTTATGGAAAACAACTGTTGTGCATTTCTTATCAGCATCAGGATCGTTATCAACCATTTCCAATGCTTCCTCAGTTATTTGCCGATCTAACTCTCTGCGTTCTTGGTTATCCAAGTTTATTTCCTCCGCCAATTGTCGAATCTCGTCAACATCTTCAGAAATCATCAACTGCACAGCGAATGCACCTGAGCGCAATCTTCCGACAGCGTTAATTCTCGGAGCAATTGTGAACACAACATCCGTTAAAGAAAGAGGAAACTCCTTTTTCGCCAAAAGCAACATTTCTCTAAAGGCCTTTCTAGGCTGTGCATTCAGCAAGCGCATTCCATGGTAGCAAAGGATTCTGTTTTCACCAGTAAGTGGCACTATATCCGCACCAATACTGATCGCAAGAAAGTCCAGAAGTTCAAATAATCGCTCGTATGACCAATTGTTATGATCGCATAAACCTTGCAACAATTTGAATCCTACACCACATCCCGACAATTCATCATACGGATAATTGCAATCCTTACGTTTAGGATCCAAGACAATTCCATCGGGTAATATTTCACCTGGTGTATGGTGGTCGCAAACAATAAAATCAATTCCCTTTTCCTTTGCATAGGCAACTTTGTCCATTGATTTAATTCCACAATCCAAAGAAATGATGAGATCAACATCGTGATCATGTGCCAAATCAATTCCTTTTATGCTCAGACCATAACCTTCCGTGTATCGATCAGGAATATAAAATTCAATAGGCAAGGTATCTTTTAAAAAGGAATACATTACCGCAACCGCCGTCGTACCATCCACATCATAATCGCCAAAGAGCATTACACGTTGTCCTTCATCAATTGCCTCTTGAAGACGATCTACTGCAAGATCCATGTCCTTCATTAAAAACGGATCATGCAAATCCTCCAATTTTGGGCGAAAAAAGTGTTCAGCTTCCTCATAATTGCCAATGCCACGTTGCAAAAGAAGCTCTGCGACTATTGGATCAATTTTGAGTTTTGAACGAAACTCTTCAACGACTGTACTTTCCTTCGGTGTTTTAACAAGCCATCTTTTTTGCATGTATCTGTTTTTCGTAGTTAGGGATTTGTAATTTAGGTGCTACTAATATTAAGTTATGAAAATAATTGGTTTACTAACAAGTCTTTTTCTGACCTTTTTTTCAATAGGACAAAAGTCCTATTATTTTTCTGATCCGTTGCCTTCTATAGCTGATAAAGTGACAAATGTCGATTCCAGATATTTTGGATTGTATAAGTCTAACGAAGCCGCTCGATCCTATGAAATAAACGAAGAGGGTATCTACATCATCTCAACTTCCATTTCATCCGTTAGTCGCGAAATGATTCGAGAATCATCGACGTATCGTGTACACAACAACTACATTTTTGGTGTTGTAAAAGACGATTCATTACCATGCGTACTGGAAGGTGAACGCTATTATTTTGGAATTCAAAACAAAGATATTCTGTTAAGTACTGGATCGAAAAATGCCCTGGCTAAAATCAGCTCAAGCAAATATGTTCTCAATCACGCAGAGGATGGTTTGTTCACGCCAAGTCTTTTGACTTTCGAGGGGAATAAGCTAATTCTTCAAGAGTTCACATACGATTTTGAAACAAGTGTTTTCGACACGATTGAGGATAAAAAAGTGACACCGTCAGAACATTTCGACATTGTTATTCTTTCACCAACCAAAGACGAATTTAACAACTTGATGACAAATTCGATTTTTGCAGAATCCTTCACTTTCAAGAAAAAACGTTAGTAATGGAAGTCGAATTCATACTCTACGTAGCAGATCAAGAAAAAAGCAAATTGTTCTATCAAAGATTATTTCAAATGGAGCCCAGTCTACATGCCCCTGGGATGACTGAGTTTCAACTGCAGGGTTGCAAGCTAGGACTTATGCCTGAAAGTGGAATTGCAAAAATATTATGGCCTAAAACGAGACATCCCGAACTGGGTTCAGGCATTCCGCGATGTGAGCTTTATTTGAAAGTTTCGAATGCGAATGAATACCACAAGCGTGGAATAGAATTGGGAGCAGATGAAATCAGTGAAGTAGAATCACGTAATTGGGGAGACAATGTTGGCTATTTATCCGATATGGATGGGCACATCATTGCCTTTGCTGATTCAAACGAGCAATGACGCTTGATAAAGCTTCAATTCGTCCCATGTGAATTTATTGCCTGCAATCTCCTTGAGTGGAGTCATGGAACCACCATCATATTCTTCAAAAAGATCATACAACGCACTAATCATCTTTGCGTCCATAACGTCTTTCAAATCAATTTTCTCCATCTTGATCAATCGCGCACAATGGGTGCTAATTGTACCCTTTGAAAGCTGCCGTTCACGTGCAATTTCGTCGATTGTCTTGCCGTCCTTGACCATTTCAAGCGTTTGGTCATAGGTTGATACTTTCTTCTTCGAACTCGCCTTTTTTCGTGATGCTTTTGTCTTTATTTCGATGAAATCTGTATCAAAATCGAAACTTGAATTTGCCTCTCGGATCTCATTCTTTACAAGTGAAATCTTCGTCAACTTATAATTCTTCATCTCGTTTGTCCAAATCTGCTCCTTCTCAATAGCCACGCCATTGCAGACTACTTCAACCATCTTCTTTGATTTCTTCAGTTTAAGAACCGCCTCCGTCAGCAATTGATCTAACTCCTCTAATTCTTCATTGTACTGCTTCGTATTTCGTTGTTGCTGAAGCTCTGCCATCTTTTTTAAGTTAGAATATAAAATCCCATCCAATGATTTAAAAAAGTATTCATACGCTGCTTCCATCCGCTTCTGCACGAATTCCAGATCAATATTCTGAACCGAGAAAAGCTTCTCCAACTGATTCCGAAACTTTCGAGACGGATCCATTGTACCGCTCAATACTTGACCTTGTTGCGTAACCCAAGAACGATTCTTGCCCTTCTGAGATTTTGATCCATGATGCTCATATGATTTTTCATGGGCACGCCATTTATTCATTAGTTCAACCCAATCAAAGGCATCAACAAGTACATCTTTCAAATAACTCTCGGTAGCCTTGGTTAGCCGTTCTTCGAGGTCTATACCATTCTGATTCGACTGTGTGTAACGTGCAACATTCTGGTCAATAGACAAACCGTCCGTGCGAATAGGATTCAACAAAATAAGTCCATCTAGTGAACGCAAACGCGACAAAGCAACATAAGCCTGTCCTGGCACAAACACTTTGGAAACATCAATAACTGCCTTATCAAATGTCAAACCCTGACTTTTATGAACTGTAATCGCCCAAGCCAACTTCAATGGATAATGCACAAACGTTCCTAGAACTTTCTCCTCAACTTCACCAGTTGACTGATTCATGGAATATTGAATGTTGTTCCATTCATATCTCTCAACAGAAATTGTTTTCTTCTCTTTTGGGAAGTTCACCTTTATCTCTTCAATACCGAGGGCAACAACACGCCCCATTTTTCCATTGTAATAGTCCTTTTCATGAGAGAGGTCGTTTTTAACAAACATAACCTGAGCACCAATTTTTAGTCGCATTTGATCATCAATTGGATACAAATACTCTGGAAAGTTTCCCGTTACCTCAGCGCTATAGGAAACCTCTTTTGTGGTTAGCTTGTTCAATGCGCTCGAGTTGATTCGATCCGCATCAGCATTGTGAGTCGTTAAAGTGATATAGTCTTCATGATCTTCAGCCTTAAAACCTGTTTGTACATAATCGTTGAGAATTTGAACATCCTTCTGCGTGATCTCGTTGTTTCTTAAATTGTTGAGCACAGACAAAAAACGCTCATCAGCCTGTCTATAAATTTTCTCAAGTTCTACATATAAAGGTGGCGACTCTTTAATTACAAGAGCATTAAAGAAAAATACACCTGAATAATAGTGATGCAAATAACTCCACTCCTCGCGCTTCATGATCGGCGGCAATTGTAATAAGTCACCCACAAAAAGGACTTGAACACCTCCAAACGGCTTGTTAATTCCACGTACATTTCTCAAACACCAATCAATAGCGTCTAGCAAATCTGCACGCAGCATACTCACCTCATCGATGATTAGTAACTCCATGTTTCGCATGATTGCTTTTTTGGAGGCATTCATTTTGAAATGGTGCAAGAGTGTTGTCTTTGATTCTAATTTTACACGCTCATTGAACCCACCCTTAATTGAGAAGTCAGGTACAAAACCACCAAATGGAAGCTGAAAGAATGAGTGAATTGTAACACCACCAGCATTTAACGCCGCTATTCCTGTCGGTGCCACAATTACTGTCTGCTTGTGTGTTGATTCAACGATCTTTTGCAACAAGGTAGTTTTCCCCGTCCCAGCCTTTCCTGTCAGGAATATTGATTGATTTGTCTGGTTGATGAATCGCTCGGTAAATGCAGCAATTTGATTCGGTTCAGTTTCGATTTTTTCTGTATTCATTTACCTTAAGTTAAACAAAAAGTTCATTTCTTCGATGCAAAGAACACAATCTTTTCGGTTATTTCAAAAGCGTATTTATTCTACTCAATTTCCTTATGTAAAACCACTACTAAACGGTTTTATGTGTTGGATCGTAAAAATATATTTTATACATTTATCGCTTAGATAAACTAAAACTATAAACTATCTCCAATGAAAAAACTATCCTTATTAGTAGTAGGGCTTGTTTCTGCGTTTGCAGTTAACGCCCAACGGGAAGTTGTTCATTCTACGGTTGTTCCTGTGACATTTCACGGTGAAACAGGTAAATTGATCGACTACGTAGAACCTCCCGGAACAATTAACGAAGTCGTAAAGACTTTTAAAACTGGTTATCATCCTAAGAGCGATTGGCTTTTAAACGAAACGGTTAATCCAAATGCGAAGCCGAATGGTCCAGATCTTTCGACACAAAAACACTATCCACCACCCGCGCCGCCAACCAAAGCGTTGACGCAAAACTGGGATGGTATCTCAAACTTCAATGTGAGTCCTGCAGATCCAACGGTAGATGTTGGGCCTAACCACGTTGTACAAATGACGAATGGTCCTTCTGGAGCATACATTCGCATTTATACAAAAACAGGAACACCAATCGGTTCTCAAGTTTACTTTGATAACTTCATGAGTATGCCTGGTGGATTAGGTGACCCTATCGTATTATACGATGAACGTGCTGACAGATGGTTCTTAAGTGAGTTTTCATCTTCTGGAAACAACTTGCACGTCGCTATCTCAACGACTTCAGATCCAACAGGGTCTTACTATACCTATTCTTTCAACTCAACAGGTGGTTTCCCTGATTATCCAAAGTATTCTATTTGGGATGATTCGTACATCATGACGGCAAATGTTGGTACTCCTGACATTTGGGCGTTGAACAGAACAGATATGCTTGCAGGTACTGCAACAACTGCTCAGAAATTTAATCAATCAAACTTTGGAACAATTGGCTTCCAGGCTTCAACTCCTGTAAGTATGTTGGGAACAACACTTCCTCCTACTGGAGCACCAGCAATGGTTATGCGTATGCGTGATGATGCTTGGTCGGGTGCAGCAACTGACGCACTAGAAATTTGGAATCTTGATATTGACTGGACAACTCCAGCAAACTCAACATTCGGACAGGATATCGTTTTACCGATGAACAATGCGTTTGATTCAGAATTATGTGGATATACCTCTTTCTCATGTATTGATCAGCCAGGTTCAAATACAAACCTTGACCCACTGAGAGAAGTCTTGATGAATAGAATTATGTACAGAAACTTCGGTACACATGAATCTATGGTTTGTTGTCACGTAACAGATGTAACTGGAGCGGACGATGCTGGAATTCGCTGGTATGAACTTCGTCGAACTGGTGGAGCAGCTGGAGCATGGTCAATCTATCAAGAAGGAACATACGCGCCAGATGGTGACAGTCGTTGGATGCCAACAATTGGTCTTTCTGCTACTGGAAACATCGGATTGGCGTATAACGTGTCAAGCTCTACAACCTTCCCATCTATTCGTTACACAGGACGTAAGGAATGTGATCCGTTGAATCAAATGACAGAGCCTGAAACTATAATCGTTGCTGGTACAACGTACAATGCTTCGAACAGATACGGTGATTATAACGCAATGGGAGTTGATCCATCAGATGGAGAAACTTTCTACATGACAGGAATGTACAACCCTGTAACTGGTGGACGTACAAGAATTGCTGCATTTGACATTGCCTTGTGTGGGCCTGCAACTCCAGAAGTTTCATTTGACAATGCTACTTATACGGTAAATGAACCAGATGCATCAACAGCAGCATCTTCTTGTTTAGATTATGAGATCATTAATGTTCCGATCACAATTGCTTCTGCTCCTTCGCAAAATGCGAGCATCGTTGTTTCTGCGACTGGTGGTTCAGCTACGCAAGGTGTTGACTATGTGTTAAACAACACTTCATTCAACTTGAATTCTGGAAACTTAACTGAGACTGTTGCTGTTTGGGTATACAATGACAACGTTGTAGAAGGAACAGAAACAATTCAGTTGACATACACGCTCAATGCAAATGGTGGAGATGCCATTTCTGGTGCGACAAATCAAATTGTTGATATCACAATCAACGATGATGATTTGGATCCATTGTCTATGACAAATACGGTGACTGTATTGCAACACGATTTCAACACAGGTTGGGGAGGTTTCACTACCTTAAACCCATCAACTGATACACCATTCCAAATTGACAATGCGGCAAACGCATCATCTGGAGCTGTAACAATCCCTGCATCAAATACGACTGATTTTGCGTATGTAAATGATGATGATTGTAACTGTAATCAAAATGATGTTGATCTTATTTTCCCTTCTGTTGATTTAACAGGTTATGCTTCGGCGAACGTTTCATTCCTTTCTTATTTTGAAGGGAAAACGTATTCAGGTAACACTGAAACTGCAGAATTGTATGTATCTGTTGGAGGTGGAGCTGATCAGTTGATTGGTCCACTTGTAACAAATACAGCATGGATTACACAGAACTTTGACGCTACTCCATATGTTGGAAATGCGAACGTCGTATTCAAAGTGAACTACAGTGATGGGACTGGTTGGTTGTACGCGGTAGCAGTGGATGATGTATTAATCACTGGAGCTGGTCCAATTGCTGTTCAAACGGCAATTAATTCTGGCTCAAGTATGGAAGCGAACCTTGGTCCTAACCAAACAGTTCATTTCTATGACCCAGCAACAAACAACGTAATGGCAACTTTGGAAAATACATCTGCATTTGATTATGGATGTGTGACCATTGATGTAGACAGAGCAGGTACATCTGCATTGCAGTTCAACACAGCAACTGCTGCTGACTATGTATCGTCTAAGACGTTTACGGTAACACCTACCAACAGTAACCCAGCAGGAACATACAACGTTACGTTCTTCTATGAGGAAGCTGAAGTTGCTGGATGGGAAGCAGCTACTGGTAATAGTCGTAACAATGCTGAAATCATTAAAGTTGCAGGCGCTAACGCAATCAACGATGTGAACCCAGGTAATGCTGGTACATTCAGTATCACGAGCAGTGGAACAACACTTGGTGCATTCTATGGTGATGTAACATTCACTGGCGCATTCAACACCGGATTCTCTGGATTTGGTATTGGAATTTACAACCCTGGTGGTCCAGTTACTCCTACGGCTAACTTCTCTGCAAGTGCAACAACAGTTTGTGCTGGAAGTTCAGTTTCGTTTAGTGACCTTTCTGGAGGTAATCCTTCTTCTTGGGCGTGGAGTTTTGGTGATGGAGGAACTTCGACACAACAAAACCCAACTTATGTATACAGTACGCCTGGTACTTGGACAGTAACTTTGGTTGCTACCAACGGACAAGGGTCGGATACACAAACAGCGACAATTATTGTAACTGCTGGTGTGACATACGCACAAACTGTTGATCTATGTCCTGGACAGTCTGTCACAGTTGGTACAAGTACATACACTTCAGCTGGGACGTATACAGATGTTCTAACTTCCGGTGGATGCGACAGTACGGTAACAACTACTGTAAACATGTTGCAAGCAACTTCTAACACGCAAAACGTAGAGATTTGTCAGGGAAGTAGCTACTCAATTGGAGGAAACACGTATACGACTGCCGGAACTTACACAGATGTTCTCACAAACGGAGCAGGATGTGACAGTACGGTGACAACAAACCTTACTGTGAATCCACTTCCAACAGTGGACATTTCACCTGCGACAATTGATCCACTTTGTTCTTACGAAAGTGCAGTCGGATTGACTGGTACTCCATCAGGTGGAACATTCGCTGGTAATGGAGTTAGTGGTTCTTCATTCGATCCTGCAACTGCTGGACCTGGAACACATACAATTACATACTCTTATACAGATGGTAATGGTTGTATTGGAACTATCAACCTTTCAGTTGAAGTGAAAGATTGTGCTGGAGTTCCTGAAGAAACACTTGAGGGTGTAACACTTTATCCAAATCCAAATGATGGTAATTTCATGATTACTGGTTTGGAAGAAGGAACAAAGTTCCAAATCTTTGATGAGCGCGGACGTCTTGTATTGGATTCAAAAATTGAGTCTGGTCAAACGGAAGTAACAATGCCAGTTGTAAACAACGGTATTTACTACTTACGTGCCAAGAAAGATGGTAAAGAAGGAGGAATCAAATTCCTTATTGCTCAATAGTTAGAGATTTAGCTTAGGCTAATAAAAAATAAACACCCAAGCTGGGATCTGCAATGCAGATTCCAGCTTTTTTTTGCCCATAAATCATGAATCATGCTTTTGAATACTTCATACTTCCTCTAATTTTTTCTTAACTAAAAGTGGAATATTTGTTTAAATTTTGTAGCTTTAGCTCAGCTAAACTAATAACTATATAAACTCTCCAAATGAAACAACTAACTCTCTTCCTTATTGGGACGTTAACTGCCTTTGCTGTATTTTCTCAGAAAGATGCTTTCACTCAACCCTCTCAGGCTCAGCCGAATTTAACCCCTTCATCCTCAGTTCAGGCTACTCCAGTTCCAATAACATATCATGGAGTAACGGGTAATTTGATTGATTACATCGAACCTGCGGGAACGGTAAACGAAATCACAAAAACAGAAAAATTAGGGTATAACACCAAAGACGATTGGGGCCTCAACCCAAATGTTAACCCAAACGCATTACCAAATGGTGATGATCCAATTTTACAGAAAAACTACGCACCACCAGCACCTCCTACCAAAGCTTTAACGCAAAACTGGGATGGAATGGGCTATACAGGTGTTAACCCTGCCGATCCAAGTGTTGATGTCGGTCCGAACCACGTCGTTCAGATGATTAACGGTGGGTCAGGTTCTTATATTCAGGTATACTCCAAAACTGGAACTCCAATCGGTAGTCAGGTATATTTCGATAACTTTATGAGTATGCCAGGCGGAGCTGGTGACCCAATTGTTCTATACGATGAAAGAGCCGATCGATGGTTTTTAAGTGAGTTCTCTGCTGCTGGGAATAACCTTCACATAGCCATTTCTACAACAGCAGATCCTACAGGTACATATTATACATATACGTTTAACTCTCCAGGAGGATTCCCTGATTACCCGAAGTACTCTATTTGGGAGAACGAATACGTAATGACAGCAAACGTTAATACTCCAGATATTTTCGCTTTTAACCGTGCAGATTTGTTAGCAGGAACAGCAACGACCGCTCAAATGTTTTCTCAAAATAACTTTGGAACAATTGGCTTTCAGGCTTCAACCCCTGTTAGCATGAATGGAACAACACTTCCTCCTTCAGGGCAGCCAGCATTATTGATGCGTATGCGTGATGATGCATGGGCAGGTGCCGCAACGGATGCACTCGAAATGTGGGAATTGGATATTGACTGGGTAACTCCTGGCAATTCTACCTTATCACAAGTTCAAACGATCGGAACGTCACCACACGAAACAGAATTGTGCGGTTATACCTCTTTCTCTTGTATCCCACAATTAGGTGGAACCCCATTAGATCCTCTTCGTGAATTGTTAATGAACAGAATTCACTACCGTAACTTTGGTTCGCATGAATCTATTGTTTGTTGCCACGTAACGGATGTTGATGGCGCAGATCATGCTGGTATTCGCTGGTACGAATTACGCCGAACAGGTGGTACAGGAGGTACATGGGCAATTTTTCAGGAAGGTACATATGCTCCCGATGCAGATCATCGTTGGATGCCTTCTATTGGAATTTCTGCCACAGGTAACATTGGATTGGCTTATAGTGTTGCGAGTTCTTCAACGGCTCCATCCTTGAGATATACAGGTCGTAAAGAATGTGATCCACTAGGAACAATGACTGAACCAGAAACAAACATCGTTGCTGGTACAACTGCTAACGGTTCTAATCGTTGGGGAGATTACTTCCAGATGGGATGTGATCCTTCTGACGGAGAAACATTCTACTTTACGGGATGCTACAATACTTCTTCTCAATGGTCAACTCGAATTGCTGCATTTGACCTTCCATCATGTAGCCCACAGGTTGCTTTTGGTGGTTCGACATATACGGTAAATGAAGTAGATGCAAGTCAGGCAAACGGATGCCTTCCTTATGATATTCTTAATGTTCCGATTTCAATCGGTGCAGATCCTTCACAGCCGGCGGGTATTACTGTCAATGTGACGGGGGGAACAGCGACGAATAATGTTGACTATGCAGTCCAAAATAACACCTTCACATTTGACGGCGCTACCCTTTCTGGAAATGTTGTGATTTGGGTATACAATGATGATTATGTTGAAGGAAACGAAACGATTACGCTTGATTATACCTTGAATGCAAACGGAGGTGATGCTTCTGCAGGAAGTTTTAATCAAACAGTCACGATCACGATAAATGATGATGACATTATTCCAACAGCAGCGATTAATCCTACGCCAGTAGTACTTCTTACGCAAGACTTCGAATCTGGGCTCGCTCCCTTTACATCACAACAAGCCGCAGGTGCCAATGCATGGGTAGTCGGTCTTGAAGCAGCAGCAGCAAGTGGAAATTTCCCATACCCAGGAACCAATACCACCAACTTTGCTTATGTGAATGATGACGATTGTAACTGCGACATGTCAAACAATCGCTTGAATATCTTACCAGCAGTTGATTTAACTAACTACTTGGCTGGAGCTGTAACATTCGACTCATATTTCTTTGGATTGACGTACAATGGCGCCACAGAATCAATGGATCTCCAAGTTAATGTTAACAATGGTGGCTGGAACACTGTTGGGAACGTTGTAAATGGAAACCCTTCAGCAATTGCCTGGGTTGCTCAATCCTTTGATATCTCTGCCTACTGTGGAAACCCTAATGTTCGATTCCGAATTCGTTACAATGATGGCGGAGATTGGCTTTACGGTGCTGGAGTAGATAATGTTGTGATCTCTGGTCAAACAGGAATTGATATTCAGCAACCAATAAATACAGGAGCAGGGATGCAAGCCAACCTTGGACCAAATGAAACAGTTCATTTCTACGATCCTACGACAGGTGACGTAATGATGACCTTGGATAATACTTCTGGATTTGATTACGGTTGTGTCGACGTAGAAGTTGATAGAGCTGGAACATCGGCTGCACAGTTTAATACGGCAACCGTTGCAGACTATTTAATGTCTAAAACATATACTGTTGTTCCTACCAATACAAACCCAACTGGAACTTTCGATGTTACGCTTTATTACACAGAAGCAGAAGTCGCAGGTTGGGAAGCAGCAACAGGAAACAGCAGAAATAGTGCTGAAATTATTAAAGTAGCGGGAGCAAACGCAATCAATGATGTGAATCCTGGAAACGCAGGAACATTTACAATTGCCAATAATACTGCAACTCTTGGATCGTTTTATAGCGATGTTACATTCACAAGTTCATTCAGCACAGGATTCTCTGGCTTTGGTGTAGGTATTTACAATCCTCTTTTAGGAACTCCTCCTGTTGCCAACTTCAGTGCAACGCCAACAACTATTTGTGCGGGAGAAACAGTAACATTTACCGATTTATCGACAAACGGGCCTACGGGATGGAGTTGGGACTTTGGAGACGCGGGAACATCCACTGCTCAAAATCCAACACACGTCTATGCAGCAGCAGGAACATATACAGTTACGCTGACAGCAACAAACGGAAGTGGATCAGATCCATTTACGATTACAAACTATATTACGGTTAATGCAATTCCAACAGTTGTGGCTTCTGGGGCTTCAACAATTTGTGACGGGGCATCAGCAACAATCACAGGGTCTGGAGCAACTACCTATTCTTGGGATCAAGGTCTGGGAGCTGGTGGTTCACAAACAGTTTCTCCAACAACTACGACAACATACATAGTGACCGGAACAACTGCTGGTTGTACGAATACAGACGCCGTAACGATAACGGTAACACCAGTGCCTACAGTAACAGCGAATGGCGCGACAACTATTTGTGATGGGGCGTCAGCCACAATAACAGGGTCTGGTGCAACTACTTACTCTTGGGATCAAGGTCTTGGGGCAGGTGGTTCACAAACAGTATCTCCAACAACAACCACGACATATACAGTAACAGGAACAACAGCAGGTTGTTCAAATACAGACGCCGTAACGATAAC
>CAJQJL010000160.1 GCA_905478665.1 uncultured Flavobacteriales bacterium | reverse complement strand
GAAGGAGCACTACTGGTATATTTTTGGACAGACCTCTATCCCAGATTACACAGAAGTCAACCTTCTTATAGATCGCAACGATTTGACGTGGCCAAAACATGGGCGTTCCGAAAACTATTCACTAACTCCAAAGGAAATTTTCGCGATCGAAGGATCAATGCAAGCTAAACCAGGTGAAGATTTAACCATTGGTAGACTCAACCTTTACGAGCTATTGGAAACAGACGAAACACAATTCAGTGTTCAGATAAGACTAAAAACCTCTGATCCATCACAAAGTTCTATTTTGCGACTTGAAACTGTAAGTATTTACAATTGTTACAGTTGGGACAACATGGAAGTCTCGCTCGGATCGCCAAAAGATGAATTCATAGAAATGAATTTGACGTTCAACCTTCCAGACATTCGTCACAATGAAGATCAAATGCAGATCTATTTAGACAATGACAATAACGTGACAGTTGATATTGAAGAAATGACAATAACAGCGCTTTCGCTTATCCGCAAATAAAAATAGCTCTACTCTTTAATTATGCGCTTGGTAACGACTCCATCATTCGTTGTTAACCGGAGAATATAAACTCCAGCCTCAAAGCTTTCCAAATCAATTACTACAGTATTATCTATGTTCGTCATACTGAAAACTTGCTCTCCATTGAGTTTGTACACCTCTATCATGGAAACCGTTCCTCCGCTTATTTCAACGGTCTTAGATGTTGGGTTTGGAGCTATGATAAATTGATCGATTTCAGATTCAGCCCCTCCCAAATGCGTCAACAAATATTCACAATCTTCTCCCGACGGATTGTACAAGCTCATGCTGTCATCTTCGAAGCACTTGAAGCTGATGATATCCAATTCAGCAATCAAAAGCGCACAAGGATTATCGCCTGGACGCGGAAAAACATAGGATCCACCAAAGCGCTCGTTAAATGTCCCGTTTAAACTCCATGCCGCCTCCATTGATGACTGAAGAGTAATATACCTGTAATCAATCCCATTGATGTTTTCTAAACCTGTGTCCATCACTTCTACAATGGAACTATCAGTACAGCTCGCTTCAAAAGGGGATGGATCAATCGAAATAACCCAAGAATCTCCTACCTGAGCTCCGAAATCAAATAACAACTGGAATTGACTACCGTCCCATCGATACACCGAATCATTAGACTGATAAGTATGTTCTTTCCCGAACAATGCATTTCCGTTATCGATAATCGTATCATTAGACACTGGACTTCCTGTATAAATTGAAAAACTATGTCGATCAATGTTAAATCGTTTGCAGCTTTTTCCAGCTAAAACACTATCACCTGAATGACTTACTTTATAGAATCCCCCTTGTGCTGCAATATTCCAGAAATCATAATGCCAAACAGCATTGTCTTCTACCCAAATTTGAGCGGAGAGATTAGAACTTGTAAAAAGAAATGTGATTGCAAAAACGAGCGCTTTCATAAGTTTAGTGATTGGTTACCTCTTATACGTAATAAAGGACGCCATGGTTGAACTAAAAATAAAAAAGTCCAAAAGATTTAACTATTGGACTTTCTTCAAAATATGATTTTCTATCTAGTTTCTATACATCGTAGCTTTAATCGCATTCGTTACACGCTCTACATTTGGCAAAGCCTCATCTATCAACGTAGGTGAGAACGCAAAAGGCGTATCAGTTTGCGTTACTCTCATTACAGGTGCATCTAAATAATCAAACGCGTAACGCTGTAAATGATAAGCAATCTCTGAAGAAATAGAAGCCAGCGGCCACGACTCTTCAATAACCACACATCTGTTCGTTTTCTTAATGGATTCCACAACTGTACCGTAATCAATTGGTCGAACAGTCCTCAAATCAATGATCTCACATGAAATCCCTTCTTTTTCCATTGCTTCTGCAGCTTCAAATACGACTTTCATGATCTTACCAAATGAGACCAATGTAATATCTGTACCCTTTCTTTTTACATCTGCTACTCCAATTGGAATAATGTATTCTCCTTCAGGAATTTCTCCTTTATCCCCGTACATCTTCTCAGATTCAAGAAAAACAACTGGATCATTATCCCGGATCGCTGCTTTTAACAATCCTTTCGCATCATATGGATTAGATGGTGTAACAACCTTCAAGCCTGGTACGTGTGCATAAAACGCTTCAAAGCTTTGTGAATGTGTAGCTGCCAATTGACCCGCAGTTCCATTACCCCCTCGAAACACGATTGGACAATGGTATTGACCACCAGACATCTGCAACATCTTCGCAGCACTGTTTATTATTTGATCCGCAGCAAGAATTGCGAAATTCCAAGTCATGAACTCAACTACTGGTCGCAATCCATTCATGGATGCTCCGACAGCAATTCCTGTAAATCCAAGCTCAGCAATTGGTGTATCAATTACCCGTTTAGGGCCGAATTCATCCAACATACCTTGAGACACTTTATAGGCTCCATTGTATTCCGCAACTTCCTCTCCCATTAGAAATACTTTGTCATCGCGACGCATTTCTTCTGACATTGCCTCTCTCAGTGCTTCTCTAAATTGTACCGTTTTCATCCTTTATAGCTATTTATGATCCATAAATTTGGGTTGCCAAATGTAATAAATTTAGAACTATCGACTGAAAAAAAAACTAGTGAACTCCCCGAATCCTAAACAATTGTTCAAATGGGCAGGGCAACTGTGAACATTTATAAGCTTCCTTGGGCTGAAAAACACTAATAATTTATTAAATTCGCACTCGATTTAATGAAAAATAATCCTTATGAAAATACTTGTGTGTATAAGTAAATCTCCGGATACAACTTCGAAAATTGCGTTCACCGATGGTAACACTAAATTCGACGAAAACGGAGTTCAGTATATTGTAAACCCATACGATGAGTGGTATGCCTTGGTTCGTGCTCTTGAATTAAAAGAAGCGAATGGCGGAACCGTTACAACGATAACTGTTGGAACAGCTGCTGACGATTCAGTAATCAGAAAAGCGTTGGCAATTGGTGCAGATGATGCTGTTCGAATAGATGCTGAACCTACAGATGCTTATTTCACCGCGATGCAAATTGCTGAACATGCAAAAGCTGGTGGATACGATCTCGTATTAGCAGGAAAAGAAACAATCAATTACAACGGATCTCAGGTCGGAGGAATGATTGCTGAAGCAATGGATCTCCCATTCATTTCACTTGCATCTAAAATGGATGTAAATGGATCAACTGTGACTTTAGAAACGGAAATTCTTGGCGGTGTTCAAATCCTTGAAGCGGATATGCCTTTGGTTATTTCATGTGCTAAGGGAATGGCTGAACAACGTATCCCGAATATGCGAGGAATTATGGCTGCAAGAACGAAGCCACTAAACGTTGTTGCTCCAGCAGCAATTGAGGCCTTGACATCATATGAAAGTTATACACTTCCTGAGGCTAAGTCAGCGTGCAAAATGATTGATCCAGAAAACATGGATGAATTGGTTGCATTATTACACAATGAAGCAAAAGTTATTTAAGATATGGCAACTTTAGTATATATCAATAGTCGCAATGGATTAGCGAAAAATTCGCTTGAAGCCGTTACATACGCGAAAAAATTAGGAAGTGATGTTATGGTAGTTACAGCAGGTAATGCTGATGAAGCTATGCTTGCAACATTGGGTGAATACGGAGCCTCGAAAGTGATGGTTGACCGATCAGTTGCAACTGACGATTCACAACAATTGACCAGACTTATTACAACTGCTGCAGAGGCTGTTGGTGCTGATACAATCATATTCTCGCATGATTTTGTAGCTAAGGCGGTTGCTCCACGTTTGTCGGTAAGATTAAAAGCTGGATTAATTTCAGGCGCAATTGATCTTCCAAGTGGAGACTCTGTGAAGGTCAATGTATTTTCAGGAAAGGCGTTTGGAAACGTGAAAATTTCTGCAGGAAAGAAGATCATTTCATTATTACCAAATAGTATTCAACCTGAAGGTGGTGGATCTGCTTGTTCAGTTGAAGATTTCAACGGAAATGTAGGTGACTCAAGAATCAAGTTATTGGAAACAAAAAAACCTGAAGGTGAAATTCCATTGCCAGAAGCAGAATTAGTTGTTTCGGCAGGAAGAGGATTGAAAGGTCCAGAAAACTGGGGAATGGTCGAAGATTTAGCAACAGTTCTAGGTGCGGCGACAGCATGTTCTCGCCCTGTAGCAGACATTGGATGGAGACCTCATCATGAGCACGTTGGTCAGACAGGTGTTGCCATTCGTCCAAATCTTTATATCGCAGCAGGTATTTCTGGTGCTATTCAACATTTGGCAGGTGTTAACGGTTCTAAAGTAATTGTTGTAATCAACACTGATGGAGAGGCACCGTTCTTCAAAGCAGCAGACTATGGCATCCTAGGAGATGCATTTGAAGTATTGCCAAGATTGACGGAAGCAGTTAAAAAATTCAAAGCTTCTAACTAAGACTTTTAGAATAGAAATATTATTTTTACAACAATGAAGTTTATTGGGGAAGCGACTTGTTGCTTCCCCAATTATTTGAACAGACTCTGATATATTTCAAGGATGGAGAAAATAAAACTGGAAATCGTAGGCTTATCGTACAGTCAAACCCAATCGGGTGCCTACGCGCTTGTTTTATCAGAAGTTGAGGGCAATAGACGGTTACCAATCATTATCGGTGGTTTTGAAGCGCAAGCTATCGCCATTGAATTGGAAAAAATGGTTCCCACGCGTCCACTAACGCATGATCTATTCAAAAACTTCGCTACTACATTCAATATTGAAGTCAAAGAGGTTGTCATTTACAAACTTGTAGAAGGCATTTTCTACTCTAAGTTAGTTTGTGAGCAGAATGGAGAAACTACGGAGATTGATGCACGAACGTCTGATGCGATTGCCATTGGTGTTCGATTCAATTGTCCAGTTTACACCTTTGAAAGTATTCTCTCAAGTGCTGGTATCCTACTCGACCAATCTTCACTTGACGAGGAAGACCTGTTGGCCGAAGCTATAGAAGAAGAACCACCAGCGGACACGTTGGAATCCGTTTCAGCAGAAGATCTGGAAAATCAACTAAACCAAGCAATCGAAGATGAGGATTACGAATTGGCATCTAAAATCAGGGATGAAATCAAGAGGCGTAGCACTTAGCATACTCTTCTTATTTACGTTTTCATTTCATTCTCTGTCGGGCATTGTTCAAGACGAAGAACTTTACAGCGCAAAACAATCACTCCTTTTTCAAAAAGATCACTCCTTTTCCAATTCTGACTCAACAGTTACTGAGCTTGACAAAGGAAAATGGAAGCGCGAAAACAAGTCATTGATTCTTACTGGGATGATCAACGATACCACTTCGATTTCAGATACTTTGATCATTTGTTATGAGTCGGAAAATCGACTCTCATTCCAAAAAGGAAATAACTTTTATACCTACAAATCGAAGAAAGAAACACCCCGCAATTACACATCCAATATTCTAAAGGGTATAATGGGTATGGTTGCGTTGATTTTAATTGGTTTTCTATTCAGTTCCGATCGCAAAAGCATCAATTGGAGTCTTGTCATTAAAGGAATACTCTTGCAGGCCGTTCTTGCATTGTTAATCCTCAAAGCACCGTACGTGGAAGGCTTGTTTGAATGGATTTCGTCAAAATTTGTTCGTGTTGTAGACATGGCACATGAAGGCGCAACCTTTGTCTTCGGTGATTTTGCGGGTGGTGGAGTAAATATGTATGTCAAGAATTTTGCAACGTGGATTTTACCATCGGTAATCTTCTTTTCGGCATTGAGTGCGCTCTTATACTACTGGGGAATTCTGCAACGCATTGTTTGGGGAATGGCTTGGTTAATGAAACGCCTAATGGGACTATCTGGTGCAGAAAGTGTGTCAGCGGCTGGAAATGTATTCCTTGGACAAACAGAAGCACCGTTACTTGTTAAACCGTATTTGGGCAAAATGACCAAATCAGAAATCATGTGCTTGATGGCTGGTGGTATGGCGACCATTGCTGGCGGAGTATTAGCCTCCTACATTGGCTTCTTAGGTGGCGAAGATGACCTACAGAAAATTTACTTTGCCAAACATTTATTAACGGCTTCGTTGATGAGTGCACCAGCAGCTATTGTATTTGCAAAGATTATCGTTCCAGAAAAAGAAGAGATCAATAAAGACCTCTCTGTTGCTAAGGAAAAATTGGGAACTAATGCCTTAGAAGCCATTACAAATGGAACTACGGACGGACTGAAGTTAGCTGTAAATGTTGGTGCCATGTTGATTGTATTCATTTCATTAATGGCGCTTGCGAACACCATTTTAGGATGGGTTGGACATCATACTGGAATGAATGATGTGGTCGCCAGTTGGGGGCACTACCCTGCCCTTTCCTTTGAAGCCATATTAGGATACACACTTTCTCCAGTAGCTTGGTTGATGGGAGTCCCTTGGGAAGACTGCATGACCGTCGGTCAATTGCTAGGAGAGAAAACTATACTGAATGAATTCGTCGCGTATTCTCACCTTGGAGAACTCAAACATTTTATGTCAGAAAAGTCTACCTTGATGTGTACTTATGTCTTATGTGGATTTGCGAACATCGCATCCATTGGCATTCAAGTAGGTGGAATTGGCGCACTTGCACCAGAAAAGAAAAGTGTACTGGCAAAATATGGTGTAAAAGCACTCATCGCTGGAACATTGGCATGTATGTCGACAGCTGTTATTGCTGGGATGCTATTTTAATCTAAAATTTAAGGTTTGAAACTATTTTGGATCATTCTTTTTTCCACATTCATTCACCATTCTTTCGCTCAAGATTGGACGATAAAAGTTGATTATATCTATGATTATGTATCGGAATATTCGGATGGATTGGCAACTATAGAAAAGGATGGCCATTATGGGTTTATTAATGATAACGGCAAGATCGTCATTCCGCCAAAATATGACCACACAAGTGGCTTTTATAACGGGGTTGCTACTGTGGAGAAAGATGGTCTATTCTTCGTTATAAACAAAGAGGGAAAACAAATTAGCGACGATTATGAAGCCGCTCATCGTTCGGGCTATGTATATGCCCCAAATGAAGATATAGACGTCAAAAAAAATGGCAAATGGGGAATTCTGGATTCTCTGATGAACGTAGTTCTGCCATGCCAATATGAAAATCCGCCGAATGTATTTGGGGACCGCGTTATTGTATTCGAGGCAGATGGAAAAGTGGGAATGAAAACGCGTACCAACGAAGAAGTACTCCCGAGCATATACGACTATATTTATTGCTACGGCGACTATTTCTTTTGCGAGCTAAATGATTCGGCAGCTTTTTTTAGTCGTTCTGGAGAGCAGGTAACTTCATTCAAGTATGGCAACTTTCTTCTTCCACAATTTGCAGATGGATACTTCGTCGTTTCGTATTACAAATCATTATTTAAAAAAGAGGTTCTAAATTCTAAACTAGAAGTCGTTGGCAGCGTAAATAGAAACTATGATCACATCGATGAAAGCTTATTCATAACCTACGATAGCAACTATGTAAATGGGGTTCTGGATATTGAAACAAACCAATGGAAGATTAAGCATGACTCACTGTCCCTATCGGTATATGATAGCGGTCATTTAATTTACACAACACCGAGTAAGAAAAAGGGATTAATGGATATTAGCGGTAAAGTTCTTATTCCAGCTGGGCACTATTCATTCTATAACATCGACCAATTTTCTATGAAAGATCTAGGAATTGTGGGTTTAGATCTTGAAGTTAATGAACCAGGGATTCACCGAAAATTCTATTGCTACAGCACAGGTTTTATACCACCTGTTGATTATGAGTACATTCAAATTTCTGATTGTGGCCAATATATATCGGCGACACGTGGCGGCATAACAACTGTTTATAACATTGACGGGCGAATCCTTGGTGAAAACTTTCTAACAGGAAGCCAAGCCAAAATACATGGAGGTGGGCTGTCAGTGAAGAATGACAAAGGTAAATATGGACTCATTCAATTTAAATAAACCGCTTGAAACAATCCATTGACGATATTTTTTCAATTAGCTCCAACGATGATTTTCTTCGTTTAGCACTAAAGGTATATCATTACCAAAAGGAACATTGTTCTATTTATGGTGATTATATCAGAAGTATTGGTAAAGATGAACCCAAGACCCTTGAAGAGATTCCATTTCTCCCTATCTCCTTCTTTAAATCACATGTTGTTAAAGATGACAGTAAAGAGACACAACTAATTTTCAGGAGTAGCGGAACTGGTGGAGAACGAAGTCAGCATCATATAGCCGACACAAAGCTGTACGAACGGTCTTTCAATCAAACCTATGATCAATTAATAGGTAATCCAGCTGATCAGGTTATCCTTGCCCTTCTTCCCAATTATCTAGAACAAGGTGAATCTAGTTTGATATACATGGTTGACCACTTGATAAAACGGACAGGGAATAAACTCTCAGGATTTTTCCTAAACAATCATGAAAGCTTGCTTAACGCATATCGAGAAGCTATACTAGAGGGCAAACACGTTGTCATTTTTGGTGTTTCCTATGCCCTGCTCGATTTAACAGAACTCAAACCTGATCTTTCCAATGCAACGATTATTGAAACGGGTGGAATGAAAGGACGCAGAAAAGAACTCACAAAAAGTGAACTTCACGAAGCACTGAGAAAAGGCTTGAATTGTACCAAAATTGCCTCAGAATACGGAATGACGGAGTTATTGTCACAAGCGTACAGTATTTCAAATGAAATCTTCGTTCCAGCTAAAACCATGCGGATCCTTATTCGCGAAGTAAACGATCCATTTTCGTATGTTGAACAGGGAAAAACAGGAGGCATCAACGTGATTGACCTCGCCAATCTTCACAGTTGCTCATTTATCGAAACACAAGATTTGGGAAGAGAAAATAGCAAAGGTTTTGAGGTAATGGGTCGTTTTGATCAATCGGATATACGCGGTTGTAATTTGATGGTAGTCTAAAATTTAAAGTTTTACAAATTTAGACTGCTGGATAACTAGATATTGGAATGAGCAGATTATCGAGCATTCCGAACATCTAAAAATCTATATTATCTTTACTTCTATTATGAGTCCTCAAACGATTGTCATATTAGTTTCTATCGGTGTCGTCGCTGGAATCCTCAGTGGCTTCGTTGGTGTTGGAGGCGGTGTCATCATCGTTCCTGCTTTAGTCTACGCTCTTGGCATGAGCCAATTCGAAGCGCAAGGAACTAGTCTTTTTGTCTTATTACTTCCTGTTGGAATCTTAGCAGTGGGTAATTATTGGAAATCTGGTAACATAAATTGGCAATTTGGTTTGGTAATAGCCATTACCTTTGTGGTAGGTGGATATATTGGATCGAAATTAGCACTGCGTATCTCCCCATCGCTGGTAAAGCTTATATTCGGGGTGATTATGACTTTTGTTTCTTTCAAACTCATTATGTCGGGCATTAACGGTTTATCGAATGAATCCTGAGATCAAACATAGAATAACAGAACTCTCTGAACAGCTTTTCAATAAGGTTCAAGGGTACAGGAGGCATATGCATGCGCACCCTGAACTTTCGTATCAAGAACATGAAACGATGCGTTACGTCTCGGAGTGCCTAACCGAAATTGGTGTTGAACACACGACAGGCGTTGGCGACACAGGAATTGTTGCGCTGATAAAAGGAGCACATCACACCTCTGACCAGAAAGCGATCGGATTGCGGGCTGATTTGGACGCACTTCCCATTCAGGAAGAAAATGAAGTTGATTATAAATCAACCGTAGACGGAGTAATGCACGCTTGTGGTCACGATGTTCATACTTCTGTACTCCTAGGAGCGGCAGAAATTTTGAATTCATTGCGTGACGAATTACCAGCTCCAGTTAAGCTAATTTTTCAACCAGGCGAAGAAAAAAATCCAGGTGGCGCAACATATATGATTCGTGATGGGGCACTGAAAAACCCAACAGTTAAAGAAATGTACGCCTTACATGTTTTTCCAGATATGAAAGTTGGAAATGTTGGTTTCAAAGAAGGAATTTACATGGCCTCATGCGATGAGATATACATCACAATCAATGGGAAAGGCGGTCACGGCGCAACACCTCATCAATGCATTGATCCCATTCATATTGGAGCGAACATAATTACTACAATGCAACAAATTGTGAGTCGTAAATGCGATCCCAAAGTTCCTTGCGTTCTTTCCTTTGGACATTTCGAAGCGTTAGGAGCGACAAATGTTATTCCGTCAAAAGCATATTTGAAAGGAACATTTCGTACAATGAATGAACCTTGGCGTGCACAGGCATTGGAGCTGATTGAATCAACTGCTCATAAAATTGCAGAAGCTTCTGGCGGAACAGTCGACGTTGTGATCAGTAAAGGATACCCTTATTTGGAAAATGACCCAGTAACAACGGCTAGACTTAGAACAACTGCTCAAGAATTCCTTGGACAGGAGCACGTAGAAGAGTTGCCAATACGTCTAACCGCTGAAGATTTTTCATATTATTCCCAGGAAATACCTGTTTGCTTCTTTAGACTCGGCGTTCGAAATGAAGAAAAAGGCATAACTTACGGAGTGCACCATCCTCAATTTAATATAGATGAACAAGCATTGACCATCGGGATGCAAATGATGGCACTCGCACCATTCAGCTAATATGAAAAAAAGTATACTCTACATATTGACCCTATTCGCTTTCTTCTCTTGTGGAGAAGAAAAAACACCGCCTGATGATGTTTATAAAATTCGGGACATTGGACATCTTTCAACGACTGAATATACCGTTGGCAAAATCATTAAAGTAGATGATTCCAATTATGACGTTACAGAATTTGAATGGGAAGATTGGACAAAGCTTCCGAAAGTACAATATGGCGACCGAAGAATTCTCATCAGCTGCAAATCGAAAGTCAAAGCAGGAATTGACCTGTCAAAGATTCAAGATGGAGACATTACGGTCGTAGGATCAACGATTGAAATCAAACTTCCTCCAGCTGAGATCACCTCATTCTCTATGGATCCCAGATCTGTGAGAACGCAAATGGAAGATCGTTCTGGGTACACCGATCCTTTTACAGAAGAAGAAAAGACAGATTTCTTAAAGCAAGGTGAAGAATCCATTCGAGAAGATTTGAATGATTATGGAATTCTGGAAGATGCCAATGACAATGCTGAAGCATTCCTTATCGATTTCTATAAGCAGCTTGGGTACAAAAAAGTAGTTGTTAAACGTTCAAAATCAGACGATGAATAAGGAAACAAAACGTTTATTGACGAATGTTCTCGTACTTATAGGACTTATACTTGTTGTTGTTCTGGCGTACTTCTATTTCTTTTCAGAAGAGGAAGACAAACTTTTAATTGAGGAAACGGAAATTCAGATTGAGTCCGTTCGTACTATCGCTGAAATCAGTACTGTGAGCTTTCGAGATGAAGTCGTGATGGATACCGTTGAAATGTATGACACTGATCATGGGATTTACGACCCACGTAAATGGAAGGAATGGTATGACCATGATGTTAAGCGTCGACTAACCCTAATTATTAAAGGAGAAGTTAAATATGGCTTTGATTTAACAGATGATAATTATTCACTCAAATCTGATGAAACAACGGTCACTTTATTACTTCCAGCGCCCACAATAATTGATATCATCGTTTCTCCTTCACAAACAGAAGTTTTTGAAGAGAAAGGAAAATGGGACGAAAGTGTTAGACGGAATATGGAAATTCGTGCTAAGAAACAAATCGAAAAAAGTGCGAAGAACCTTAGGCTTGAAGACAAAGCGAAGAACAATGCTGAACGTTTATTCGAGAAGTTAATTCAAACTGACAAAATACTAATCATCGAATTTGAAGACAATGAATAAATTGTGGATGTTACTACTCGTTGGTTTTCTATTTGTCGGATGCGATAAGGTAAAAAAAACGCAACAGACACTCACGGGTGTATGGACCGTAATTCAATACAAAATAACAGCACCAACAGGATTGGCGTACTTTTATGAAGCTGAGGGTTCTATGTCTTTCGGCTCATGCGACGGCGAGTTATGTGATTATAGTCTTAAAATAGACTATCAAGACCAAGGGGGCACTTTACAAAAACATGAATCAGGAACGATCGATCTTCAGGATGATGAATATTTCTTTTTGTATCGAGACAATCCAGATGGGACAGTTACACTGCTGGATGAAGGGCGAATAATCTTAATGACCAAGGACGATTTAAAGATTGAGTTTCATGACGAGATTGGTATCCATGAGTTTGTTCTTCAGAAGTAGCATTAACCTCTGCTTCAATTCTCAGCAATTGAAACGAACTGGTATTTTTTCTCACTATAGACATCTTCATCTATTCCCCCATTTTTATTGATGAAGATAGTGTATCCCTCCCCCATTAAGGAGTCGAGCACCTCAACTTTTGGAAGTCTTTCATAGGCAACCAAATCAGTATAAAACATCGCTTCAATAGGATGAGCAACATTAAATATTATCCCCTTCTCATCATTTGTTTTTTTGCCCAATTCTTTTAATTGACTCACCCAGATTGGTCTTCGCTCACTCTGATCAAAGGGTTTTAACCGTTCTATAGAATATCTTATTGGTAACGCAATAAACAAAATTAACACCAAGACGCTGAACCATTTGTACCGCTGCGTGTGTATCCTATTTCTTAAAAAATCCCAGAAATAAGCCCCGGTAATGAAAACTGCTGGCGCGATGAACAATATGTATCCTTGCATTTTAGTTGCAGCCAGAGAAAAAACTACAATCGGAACAAAAATCCAAAGGGCGAAAATCCAAAATTTAGGTCGCCATCTCTTCTTTGAGATGATAAGCAGAAGAAACAAAAGTGCCAATAGTGAGACCTCTCCAAAGATTAATCGAACCTTATCAAAGTAGTAATAGAACGGTCCAGACTGTCCGTCCAAAGCTTCCGTAAAGTGTTTACGATTAAATTCAGCTTCCCAAATCGCCTCTTGTGGAAACATCTTATGAATATATATTTGCCATGGTAGGGCTACAATTGCCACAACACTTAACAACAAAAGTAAATGTGCGAACACCAATTTCGGCTTGTATGATTTATAATACATCAGTGCCAGCCCCCAAATTGGCACAACGATTAGCGCAGGTAGCCATTTGGTTAGAATGGCAAATCCGATAAATACACCACAAATAATATTGAAAATCACTCGCTTATATTTAGCGAATTCCAGCGCCATCAGAACCGCTGCCTGTATGAAAAATAGGAAAGTAGTATCAATGTGATCCGTAGCTACTCTGCCACTCGTCATTTCAATGATCAACCCATTACTTGAAAATAAAAAGGCGGCAACGAAAGCTGTTCTAATGTTGAAGAAGTGTTTGGCAATTCTGTAGGTGATTACAATTCCCATTGTAGACATCAAAACCGACGGCAAGCGAAGCGCAATTTCATTCACACCAAAAAGAAGCATGGAGATAGACATAGACCACAATGGCATAGGTTGTTTATGCACCCAAATATGATTTCCAGACCAGTCTTGATACGAAAAAGGAAAAACTGGATTCTCGTATAGCATTGGAACCAGAGGGTGACCCATCATGTTTTTCGCTACAAGTGCGTGGTAACGTTCATCCCAAAAGTGCAAATAAAAATCGCTAGAAAGGTATAAGCGTAATACCAATCCAATGAAAACAAGTAAGAAAAGCGCAAGGGTTTTCTTCTGTTGTGCTAGACTCTTCCAAGAGAACCAGTAACCTATTGCACAAAGTATTAGAACAATAAGACCAGCTGGAAAATTCATTAATGGGATCCGTTAGAAACGATTTGCTTTCTTAAAGAATGATTAATTCGCCATTTCACTCATAAACTTTATCCACATGAGCCTTAGTTCCTCTTCGGAATAATCTCCGTCAAATTCATTGTAAGCATCTTTCAGATCATCAGTATCAGCTTCTGAAAAATATTCATAAATTTCTTCTTGTACCTCTGTATCTATAATATCATCTATGTAATAATTGATATTCACACGTGTTCCAGAAGTAACGATTGCTTCTATTTCCTCAATAACCTCTTCTACTGATTTTCCTTGTGCTCGACCAATATCCTCCAATGGAAGTTTGCGGTCAATATTTTGAATGAGTTGAACTTTCAGTCCTGATTTCTTGACGACCGATTTCACGACCAAATCCTGAGGTCGCTCAACATTATTATCTTCCACATATCGCTTAATGAGCGAGACAAATGGAGCTCCATAACGCATGGCCTTTCCATTCCCAACTCCCTGAATGTTTGTTAATTCCTCAATCGTAATTGGGTATTGAAAAGACATATCTTTTAAAGACGGTTCCTGAAAAATCACAAACGGTGGAATATTCTTTTGCTTTGAAAGACTCTTACGAAGATCTACCAATTGATTATACATTTGTTGATCAAAGGCACTCCCTCCACCTGAAGAAACAATCGGTTCATCGTCAATCACTAGATAGTCACGCTCCTTAATGAGCATAAATGACTTTGGATTCTTCATAAACTTACGTCCTTCTTCCGTGAGCTTTAGCACTCCATAAGACTCAATATCCTTTGATATAAGTCCAGAAACTGTCGTCTGACGGATTACAGCATTCCAAAAATGTTCATCTCTATCTTTACCACTTCCGAACTGCTCGTGTTCGTGATGCTTATAAGCTTTAATATCTGAATTCGCAATTCCAGCTAAAAATGCACAATAGTGCTTTGACTTCTGGGTCTCTTTTAAGGCTTCAATTGCATTTAATAAATGCAGTACATATTCCTTCCCTTCATGCTTTTCCTTAGGATTTCGGCAATTATCACACATGGCGTTGCACCGTTTCTCGTCATATTCTTCACCAAAATAATGAAGAATCATTTTCCTCCTACACACTGATGTCTCTGAATATGAAGCGATCTCGTTCAACAATTGACGCCCGATCTCTTGCTCTGCAACTGGCTTTCCTTGTAAAAATTTTTCCAGCTTCTCCACATCTTTATACCGATAGAATGAGATACACTCTCCTTCTCCCCCATCTCTTCCTGCTCTTCCTGTTTCTTGATAATAGCTCTCAAGTGACTTAGGAATATCATGATGAATTACAAATCGCACATCAGGTTTATCGATCCCCATTCCAAAGGCAATTGTCGCAACAATCACATCTACCTCCTCCATTAGAAACATATCCTGATGTCTTCCACGAGAACCGGCATCCAATCCAGCGTGGTAAGGAAGCGCACTAATCCCATTCACTTGCAATAATTCAGCTAGTTCTTCAACCTTTTTCCGGCTCAGGCAATAGATGATTCCGCTTTTTCCTTCTTGGGTACGAATGTATTTTATGATTTGCTTCTCTACCTCCTTCTTTGGAAGAATTTGGTAAAACAAATTATCTCTGTTGAACGAAGACTTGAACACCACTGCATCAAGCATGTTCAGATTCTTCTGGATATCGTGTTGAACTTTTGGAGTCGCCGTCGCCGTCAAGGCAATAATTGGAACATCCGAAATTTCTTGAAAAATTGTTCTTAGCCTTCTGTACTCTGGACGGAAATCATGACCCCATTCTGAAATACAATGCGCTTCATCAATTGCAAAAAATGATATATCCACTTCCGTTAAAAACTCAATGTTTTCCTTTTTTGTCAACGATTCAGGTGCAACATATAATAGTTTTGTCTTCCCTGCCCGAATATCATCCTTCACACGCGTCGCATCAGCTTTGGTCAACGAAGAATTTAAGAAGTGAGCAACCGATTCATTATCACTGACACTGCGAATGGCGTCTACTTGATTTTTCATCAACGCAATCAATGGGGAAACTACAATGGCTGTTCCTTCCGACAATATAGCAGGAAGTTGGTAACACATTGACTTCCCTCCTCCTGTAGGCATAATAACAAACGTATTATTACCATCCAGAACGTTCTGGATTATTTTCTCCTGTTCACCTTTGAAACTATCAAATCCAAAGTATGTTTTTAGGGCTTCCTTTAAGTTCATTAATTAGCGTTGTCGTTCTATGTGTATTCTTACCTAAATTACTAAAAAAAGATTACCTGTGAACTATGTTAAGAAAATATTATCAACGCGAATTTAGTGGAATTCGAGCTTGGTTCGAGCGGTTTAATTATTTTTGTGCTTCATTCTGAATGACTGGATAAAAATGAGTGCAATCGACCAACAGGAAGACACAAAGAAAATGACGTTCCTCGACCATTTGGAAGAGCTTCGCTGGAGACTTGTTGCCATGGCAATTTGCATAACAGTACTCGCCATCGTTCTTTGGTTTTTTCAAGAATGGATCATGGACAACCTTTTCCTTTCTATGAAGGAAACAGACTTCGTTTCATTTAGAATCTTATGCGATTATTTTGGCGTCTGTGTCAACGAGATTCCAGTTGAAATGATGAGCATGACCGTTTCAGGTCAATTTTCATACGCTTTAATGATGTCTATAATGGGTGGAATCGTAGTGTCCTTCCCCTTCTTGTTTTATCAGGTTTGGGCGTTTGTAAAGCCTGGTCTTAAAGTAAAGGAAAAATCCGTAGCAAAGGGAATCGTACTCTATGTCAGTCTACTGTTTTTTACTGGAATTTTATTTGGCTACTTCGTTGTTGCACCCTTGTGTATCCAATTTTTTGGGTCATTTAAGATCAGTGAAAAAATTGACAACATATTCACGATCAACTCATACATGAGTACTATTCTATCTTCTGTTTTTTATACAGGCCTCCTTTTTCTATTGCCTGTTGTCGTATATCTTTTTACGCGTTTAGGAATTCTCACAGCAGCATACTTACGCAAGTATCGTAAACATTCCATTGTTGGAGTTCTGATTCTTTCAGCTGTAATAACACCACCCAACCTAATAAGTCAAGTAATCGTTGGTGTTCCTATAATGCTCTTATACGAAGTCGGAATCTTGGTATCAGCACGCGTTGAAAAGAAATTGAAAAATCAGGAAGTCAAGGGAGCATAATCTCAATATAGTTGTCTAAATTTATGAGTTAATCCGTCTGCATGAAAATTAGGGTTTTTATTCTCATTTTTCTTGTCCCGCTATTATCGCTTGCACAAAAAACGAAGGTTGAAGGAACCGTTGTTGACCAAGTGACTGGCAGTCCTATGCCCTTTGTTAAGGTTCAATTTCTCAATTCGAAAATTGGAGCGTTCACCGACACCTTGGGTAGGTACAGCATAGAGACGTACTATGCAACTGATACACTCGTTTTTTCTTTCTCAGGATATATTCGTGTAAAGAGACATGTTGATTTGGATCAAGCTCAAATCATTGATGTACTGCTTCCAGTATTAACGACTGATTATGATGAAGTAACTGTAAAAGCACCTGACGAGCTACCCTCTACAACACTTCACAAAAAAGTGATTGCACACAAAGAGGTAAACAACAAAGAAAAACTTGAATCCTTTGAGTACGAAGTGTACAACAAAGTGCAACTCGACATAAATAACATCGGTGAAAAATTTCAGGAAAGAGAGCTCGTCAAGAAGATGGATCTCATAATGGGCTATCTCGATTCGATGGAAAACGGAAAAAACTTCCTACCTGTCATTCTAAGTGAATCAGTCTCCGACTATTACTACAGAAAAAGCCCTAAGAAGAAGCGAGAAGTTGTAAAAGCTTCACGAATAAGTGGAGTGGAAAACCTAGAGCTGAATCAGTTCATGGGAGATATGTACCTTGACGTCAATGTCTATGACAACAACCTCGACCTGTTCAACAAGTCCTTTATTAGTCCTGCTTCGGATTACGCCCGCAACTTTTATCGATTCTATCTTGAAGATTCCACCTTCATTGATAACTACTGGTGTTATAAATTGACATTTAAACCAAAGCGAACGGGTGACATGACATTCATTGGTGAAATGTGGATTCACGACACTACATACGCCGTAAAACGCTTCACAGCTCATATTGCACCGTGGACAAACATCAACTACGTTCAGGATTTATTCATTGAACATGAGTTTGAACAAGTTGCCCCTGAAGTATGGATGCTCACCAGTGAAAAAATGGTGGCAGATTTAAAGGTGACAAAAAAAACAGATCTCTATGGCTTATTTGGTAGACGTCATTCAACGCGGCGCAATTTCGTAATTAACAATGAGCGACCAATCGATTTCTACAACTCAAATAGTACTGTTGAAATTCAAGATGGTGCAGACCATCGATCGGATGAATATTGGGCGAAAGTCAGACATGATTCTTTATCCGTTCAAGAGGCTGGAATTGACCAAATGGTTGACTCGCTGAATACGCTTCGTTTCTTCAAAATGCTTAAGAACACGATTTATATGTTCACCACAGGTTATTACCCCATAAATAAAGTCGAAATTGGGGATGCATTCGCACTTTTCAGCTTCAACCAAGTGGAGAAGTTTCGTTTGTCCTTTGCGTTGCGTACATCGAATGCTTTTAGCAAACGCATCGAATTTGGAGGTCGCGTTGCTTACGGTTTTGGTGACAAAAAATTTAAATATGGCGGTTCGATGCGCTTTAACATTACACCAAAAAAGCGTGGAATGTTATCCTTGTATTACAACTACGACCTTGAGCAAATTGGTCAATCACCAACCGCGGCAGCAATTGGATCAACTTTTGGAACACTTTTTAGAACTGGACCTCTTGATAAGTTGACCTTTGTTGAAAAAGTTGGAATCAATTTGGAAAAAGACGTCGGCAAAGACGTTATCCTTTACGCTGGATTTGAATGGAAGGAATACACGGCAATCGGAAAAGCGAACTATATTAAACCAAATCCAATCACGGGTATAGGTGACACGATACGTAAGTTACAGACTACAGAATTTATAGCGCGCTATCGCTGGGCAAAAAATGAAGAGTTTATTTCGGGATCCTTTGACCGAAAGTCTATTCGCTCCAAATTCCCAATTATCTCTATTCAAGGTATATTTGGGATTAAAGACATGCTTGGAGGCGACTATACGTATCAAAAAGTCGATCTATTCATTGAACATAGGGCACCCATTGGAGTTCTTGGAAGAATCAAATACGGTGTGAATGCAGGATATATTTTTGGAACGGCCGCCTATCCCTTTCTCAAAGTACATGAAGGAAATCAATCGTATTGGCTAATGGACAATGCCTTTAACAAAATGAATTTCTTTGAATTCGTGTCAGACAAGTACATTTCTGGTATGATTGAAAATCACTGGGACGGGTTGTTTTTTGATCGCATTCCACTAATAAAGAAGGCGAAATTACGTTTGGTTACCACAGCAAGAGCGGTTTATGGTCAAATTGACTCCCGTCATTTTGCTGAAATGAAATTACCCGACTTCGCCAAAACTTTCGGGAACACACCGTATGTTGAAGTTGCTATGGGAATAGAAAATATATTAAAATTAGGGCGCGTAGATGTCTTCTGGCGACTAACTCACCTTGATCCAGGGGTGAAAGTCACAGATATTAAGGCTTTCGGAATTCGTGCCAAATATGTGATAAATTTCTAATGGAGGAATCGATGAAATTACATACCAAGGGAATTCGCAAATCGTACAAGGGGCGCGACGTTGTAAAAGGGGTTACCGTAGAAGTAAAACAAGGAGAAATCGTTGGTTTACTCGGTCCAAATGGAGCGGGAAAAACCACGTCATTTTACATGATTGTTGGCTTGGTAAAGCCCGATGAAGGAAAGGTTTTTCTGAATGACACAGATATTACCAGCTACCCAATGTATAAGCGATCTCAAATGGGAATCGGTTATTTACCTCAGGAGGTCTCAGTATTCAGAAAATTGAGCGTTGAAGATAACATCATGGCCATTCTGGAAATGACGGATTTGAACAAAGAAGAACGAAAGCAACGTCTTGAACAATTATTAGGAGAGTTTAGTTTGAATCATGTCCGAAAAAATTTGGGAAACAGACTCTCTGGAGGAGAAAAGCGAAGAACTGAAATCGCACGGGCTTTAGCTACGAATCCAAAATTTGTACTTCTGGATGAACCATTTGCAGGCGTTGACCCAATTGCTGTTGAAGATATTCAAGCAATTGTTTCAGAACTAAAAAAGCGAAATATTGGGATTCTTATTACCGATCACAACGTTCAGGAAACCCTATCAATAACTGATAGAGCCTACCTCCTCTTTGAAGGCGATATCCTTAAGGCCGGAACAGCTGCGGAGCTGGCAGCAGATGAACAAGTGCGTAAGGTCTATCTCGGCAAAAACTTTGAATTAAGAAAGAAATAATTTTTTTTGCCATCAAAAAAAGATAAATTTACCATAGCTTACTACAAACAAACGAATTATGAAGACGAAAAGAATTTTATTTACAGGTGTTTTATTCGCTGCAACTATGCTGTTGAGTTTAACTTCTTGTAAAAAGTGTACCGTAGCTGAAGAAGATGTTAATACAGGAGCGATTGTTGAAGGAGCACTTGTTTATCCGAAAGTTGGTTATTTGACAGATGTAGTTGGTGTTCATGTTACAGGAGCCAATCAATACTCTAATGAGTTTGAAGTTAGTTTTGACGGTGGTGTTACAAAACAAGCAGTCGATTGGAATACGTACGACATTCTTTCAAATTCCATGATTGTCAATTGTAAAGCTTCTTTCGTGCGCGATGTAACGTATGACAATGTAAACAGCCTTGTTCTATATAAGGTAACTGCTACAACATGTAAGTCATGCGAAGCTGAACGATTCATCGAGAACTTCGTTTTGATTCCAAAGGTTCAAGCTGGTTATTCAGTTTATGCTGATCAAGATATTCTTATAAACTAAGATAAATACATTCTGATTATCGCCCTGATGGACTCCATCAGGGTTTTTTATGTCCAGAGGTTTGGCAAAAGTTTAGGCATAAAAAAAGACCACCCGAGAAGATAGCCTTGATATTTTGATTGATGCTGATCAGTTTATAGTGATGCCATATCGCTATTTTCAACTTGATCTATACTTCCGTATGCATCACAATGTCCTCCTTTAGATGATCCGCATGCAGCCAAAACTGCAGTTAACATCAATCCCATTAGCGTTAATGCCAAAAACTTCTTCATGTTTATTCTTTTAAAAATTAATATAAGGTTCTCGAGTTGCTGTTGTACATTCCGATAACGTCAAAATTACAATAAATTACAGGCTTTCCGAAAATATATTATTCACATTCTAG
>CAJQJL010000159.1 GCA_905478665.1 uncultured Flavobacteriales bacterium | reverse complement strand
TGCCGAAGCACCTGAAGAGTTTTTGGAAACACTTTTGTCCTTTAGTTTGAGGTAGTCAACTATTCGTATATTTGATTCAACCATTCTGGACGTAAAAACGCATGAACCGTAGCTTGTTTATTCCAAAAACACTAGCTGGCAAAACAGCTCTTTTTTGTGCTCTTTTCCTGATCATCTATCAGTTTTTGTATGGTTTTTCCCCGTCGGTAATTTCATGGGATACGTTTGGCTATTACCTGTACTTACCCCAAAGCATTATTCATGGTGATCTGGGAATGGAAAATTACGAAACGGTCGCCAACGCCCTTGCTTCACCAAATGTAGATTCCGCCACCTTTTATCAGGCCGCGAAAGCGGATACGGGCAATTGGGTGATTAAATACCCAATGGGATTGGCATTTCTCTATTTACCCTTCTTTTTAATTGCTCTTCTTATTGCTTGGATCGGTGGTTACCCGATGGATGGTTTTTCAGAGCCTTTTCAACACGCTATGACCTTCGGGAGTCTATTTTATATGGTCCTTGGAATTTGGTTATTGAAAAAGATTTTGACCTACTTTTTTAAAGACAACATCGCAGCAATCACCTTGTTGATTGTCATTTTCGCGACGAACTATTTTCACATTCATACACGATCACATTGTATGCCACATGTTTATTTGTTTACAGGTTATGCGGCGCTTATTTGGTTAACGATTTGCTGGAACAACAAGAGAACACTAAAAAATGCAGTTGGAATTGGCTTTACACTTGGTTTAATGACCATCAGTCGTCCAACAGAACTAATTGCAGTGCTGATCCCTGCGTTGTACGGAATAACATCCATCAGGCATATTTTCAGTCGATTGAAGAATGTCTTTAAATGGTGGAAGCACTTTTTGGTAGCTGGAATCGTCTTTGCAATCGTTCTGTTTCCGCAGTTGTTGTATTGGTACGTTTATGCAGGTAAATGGTTGTACAATAGTTACCAGAACGCTGGTGAAGGGTTGGATTTCCTCACGCCATACACCGTAGACTTCTTGTTCTCATACCGAAAGGGCTGGTTGATTTATACACCCGTGATGTTTTTAGCTATTCTTGGAATGATTCGAGGGTTCAAATCGAAACAAAAATGGTGGTGGTCTGTTGTCATCTTTTCTGCGATGTACATTTATGTGGTCTCATGCTGGACAACCTGGTGGTATGCCGCTTCTTTTTCACAGCGTACGATGGTCCAAGTGTATCCTGTAATGGCTATCGCAATTGGTGGCGTGCTCACGGTGGTATGGAAACATAAGGTTAGGAGAATGCTTGTGTTTGCATTCGGTTTGTTTTGTTTACTACTGAGTACATTTCAAACATGGCAATACAATCAGGGAATCATTCATAATTCAAGAATGACGGGGACGTATTACTGGAAGGTCTTTGGAGAATTAAGTATTCCTGAAGGGGCAGAGAAGTATTTACTCATAAATCGAAGTACAGGGCCCACTGATTTTATGGAGAATCCAGAAGAATATTACATTCATTCCTCAAGTTTCTTGGTTCTGAAAGACGGTTATCTGCGTTACAGCGCTGAAGAAAGGAGCTATGACGAATTGGTGCTACCTGGTGCATATTCAATGAAATTCGAAAGTAGTTTTGACCAGATCTGTACAAAGGATCACGCGTGGATTAGTCTTAATGGAAAAATCAAGGCAGACTCAACTCAAAACCTTAGCGGACTGCGTTGTATCACTACATTTTCGCACAAATGGAAATCCTACAAGATCCAAGATAGGCCCGTCATTGAACACATTCGTTGGAATCCGCAGGGATATTTTGATTTTGAAATTATGTATCTAACACCAGAAGTTAGAAATGGCAAAGATCCTTTTCAATTTTACATGATTAATACGTCCACGGAGGACTCAATTGTTCTTTCGGATTTCAAGATGGTTGTTTTCCAACGAAAAGATGTGTTTGATTGACAAAGAAAATCTGGAAATAGCGTAACAAATTCCATTTAGGTTCGTTTTTTGATTAAGGCTTGTATATGCGATATTTACTCTTTCTGTTTCTTTTCTTCTACACATTGTCAACCAATGCACAAGTAGAATTCAATAAGGTCAAGCACGATTTTGGTGATTTGGAGGCGTATTCTGCGCGCTATGTTGATATTGTACTTTCAAATAAGGGGAATAAACAAGAATGGTTGTTAAGTGTAAAGAAGCCAGTGGATGTGGTCTATATTACTTCTAAGCAGATCATGGAAAAGGACAGTTCCATTATTGTTCGTTTGCACGTCAATCCAAAAGAAAAAGGGAAGTTCAGCTACGAAGTCAACATTTTTACCAGCGATCGGGCCGAAGCGACAAGGGTTCGATTGACAGGGAATTTGCGTGAAGTTGATCAAAACACAATGGGTGGCCTCACATCTTGTCCAGACTTCTCTTCTCGACCTGGAGGAAAGAACCCGAATGACTTTGACCTTACCGTTGTTACGATTGATAAGAAAACGCGCGATGAATTGTCAAAATCAACGGTGACGATGATTCAGAATGGACAACCAATATGGGAAAAGAAAACGGATCATAAAGGAAAAATCAAAGAAGAGGCGACGCTTGGGCTGAGCTATTTTTACGCGACACATTCAGGATATTATCCAGCAGAATTGGGAGCGTATGTAAACTTTAAACGCAATTATATTGTTGTTGAGCTGGATAAGGATGAGCGTTACGTGCCTCCTGTTCTTCCGCCGAGTATAGATACAAACGTCATCGCGACTATTGATCCAGATCCCGAACCAGAAATCATTATTGAAATTGAGCAACGTTTGGAAACGATTGAAACGGAATTTGACTCAACAATCATTGCAGAGCTGCCACCGAGCTTTACAGATTTGGACAAGGACAACTTCGATCCAGAATATTTCAAGCCTGTAAATGTGGTCTTTGTGCTTGATGTATCGTCGTCCATGAAACAAGTCGATAAGATAGAGCTGATGAAGTATTCACTCTTCCAATTAACAGAAATGCTGCGCCCAGAAGATAAGATTGGAATTGTGACCTATGCGTCAGATTCACGGGTTTTGTTGCCATCCACATCAGGTGACAATAAAGATGAGATCAAGGAACAAGTGAGCGAGTTGAAAGCATACGGTTATACGGCTGGTGGAGAAGGAATCAAGCTTGGATTTAAAGAGGCAAAACGTGCCAAAATTGAGAATGGAACCAACCACGTAATCATTATTACAGATGGAGCCTTCAATCGGAATTCGGATGATTACGAACGCTATGTAAAGAAGTACAGAAAACTGGGAATCAATATGTCTGTTGTTGGGATCAAGAACAAAGATGTACACGAAGAAGACATGCGTGAAGCTGCTAGAATTGGGGGTGGACATTACATCCCGATCTTTAAGTTAGCGGATGCACAAAACAACTTGAAGCAAGAAATTCGCGTGCTGACCTTTAGACATTAGAACACGGCTGGATGCTCTAAATGGAAGGTTCCTTCATCAGCATTCATATGAACTGTAAGCCCGACGGGAACCGTGTATTTATTTCGGATATGTCCAATCTGTGCACCTGAATATACAGGGATTTTCAACTGCGTAAAATGTTGCTCGAAAACCTCTTCAATGGTAAATGAGCGATCGGGTTCTTCAGCGTAGCATTTCCGAAAACCTCCAAGGATAATACCGTTGACCATTGAGAAAACTCCCGCTAACGCCAATTGTGTAAGCATGCGATCTATGCGGTAGGGTTCTTCGTTTACATCTTCGAGAAATAGTATTTTGCCTTTCCAGTCTGGGAGGTAATCGCTCCCAACCAAGCTTGAAATTACACTAAGATTACCTCCGTACAAAGCACCTGAGGCTTTCCCTGGACTCAAAGTAGTAATACCTGCATCAAGAGGTGAGGTATTTCGGTAAATGACGGGTTCAGCTTTTAGCAAGAGTCGCTTGATATAGTCCACGCTGTAATCATTCCAAGTCGAGTTCCCACTTGGTCCGTGGTAAGTAATGAGTCCAGTTTTACTTGATATAGCGTTAAGTAGTGTCGTCATATCACTAAAGCCCATGATCACCTTTTGATTTTTTTGAATGACGTCAAAGTCCAGAAATTCGATCATCCGTGCACATCCCCATCCACCACGAATGGAAAAAATCCCTTGAAGCGTTTCGTCCTCGACAAGTTCCATGAATTCTTCGGCGCGGGCTTTATCATCCGCGGAAAAAAAACCGAATTGACCAGTCACGTTTTTTCCAATCTTCACTTTGAAACCAAGGTCTTTGAGCACTTGTACAAAATCATTCACCTCACTGATATCTCGAATAGGTCCAGCGGGCGCACAAATTCCAATTTTGTCTCCTCGTTTAAGGCGCTTTGGAAGAATGACTCCACTTGTTACATTCTCTAAAAGGTCATTTTCGAATGACAAACACGAAGCTCCGATCAGGGCGGTTCCTAACATGGGGACGAAACTTCTTCGACTTATTTTGCTCATAGTCAAAAGATAGTAAAAAAATGGAATGGCTTAGCCTTTTGCATCAGAGATGCCGCTCGATCAAAGGTTCAGACCAAACTCTTTAATGAGGTCGGCGCGAAGTTTTTCATATTCCGCTTTTCGGAGTTCCGTTTTTTGACGTGTTTCTTCCAGCAGCTTTTTTACTTCAGGAGAATCAGGTCTTGCCATTCCTCGGCTTAACTCTTTGAGTTCTATTCCAACGGCCAGTTGGTACACTTTTATTCGGACATTGCATTTACTTTTCAGATCGCTTGCACCATTAGGAACATAGCCTTCATCGAAAGAAGCGGCTTTACTAACTAGGTGCATTTGACGCTCCAATGCCTTTTGCGTGGCTTCTAAATCAGTGTAGCTGCCCGTAGCTTCAAACTGAGCAATAAATACATCATAGATATTCGTTGCTTCGTCTACCCGTAAATCCATTGTTTTAATCAAGTACTCAATTTGCTTCGGAGAAACTTCATCAAAGGCTTGCTGCTCATAACAAGCACTGAAAAGGAAGATGATAAGGGTTAAAGGAAATAGTCGCTTCATTGTTTTGTGTCTTGATCCCCTAAATTAAGGAATCTTCGGAGTTTTCATTTCACCCTTCGATAACATTTCATCACGCTGAGCGAAGTGGAAGTGTGCTACTCTATACCCTCAGTACTCAGGTAATCACTTTCTAACAGTCTAATTGTCCAACATCCAAAAGCGAAGCGGTCTATACGGCTACATTTTCTTTGAAAAGAAAACCCGATCTGGATCTAATTGATCTTCCAGAAGCTTCAAAAACGCTGGTCGGTTTTCGTCTTGAATACAGTTTGATGGAAAGGTAAGTTGCATGCCATTGACGTAATCAAAATAGATACTCTGTTGTTGCAAACTTACTTTTCGGAGCCCTTTGAAATAAAGAACAATTACTTCGCGGTCTCCAATAATAAGTGCCTTTGAGGACAATCCAATTCTAAAACGATCTCCTTGCAAGCCTACAATACTAAAAATGATGTTATCAGCAGCAACCCAAGCAAACCCGATTGCTGGCATCCATGCTTGTGGCGTTAGAACATAAAGTGCCACACCAACGAACGCGAATACAACTGTTTCCAGTATTAAATAAGTGATAACGCGTTTCTTTCGTTCTGGACTTACTGGTGCATTCCATTTGAATTTCTTAATTCGTGAAACAACACGCATTCCCATCCAACGACGAATTGTTCGCCTTAGATTAATAATAAATATGAGGAGTCCTATTCCCAGAAAAATCTCAAAGCGATAAGGGATATGAGCTCCTGAAGTTTTAATAATACTTACTGGGATATCAAAGGCAACAATGATGGTAAATAACATTGTTGGAATAAGAATGAATATCAGTAAGGCATTGATAAACTTATTCATTCGGAATCATTTTTAGTTTGTCCTTTAGATCCTGAATCTTATCTTTTGCGCGGTCAACTTTCTTTTCTACATCCTTTTTAAGGGAGTCAGCTCCCTTACTATTGGCAAAGAATCCAAGGTTGTTCTCCAATAGTGCAATTTCCTTATTTTGTTTGTCAATATCCTTTCGGATATCAAATTTCATATCGTTTAAAAGACGAGAGGCGTTTGGACTTGCCTGCAAGGTCTCAATTTTTGCAGCGAAAAGGATTTTTTCTTTTTCTGCTCCTTCCAATTTAAGTGCGCCGTAATGTTTATCCATTGCAGCCTTAAATTCCTTGAAGATCGCGTCTTTTTCCTTCATCGGTACACGTCCAATAGCATTGAAATCAGCGGATAATTGTTTCAAATCAGCAAGTACCTGTGCTTTTTCGGCAGTCGGAGTATATGCATTAATGGTTTTAAGAACTTCTTGCTTGAGTTTCAAGTTACCATCGAATTGTTCATCCTGCGCCTTAAAGTGATTTTGTCTTGAATTGAAAAAGGCATCACATGCGGTGCGAAATTCCTTCCACAACTTTTGCTCATGTTTAACACCAGCGTGCCCCTGCTTTTTCCACAATTCTTGCAATTGTTTCATTTTGCTTGCTGTGTCCTTCCAGTCTGTTGAATCCTTTAGTTCCTTCGCTCTGGCAATCAGCCCTCGCTTCTTCTCTGCAATTGCATCGTACTTATCGTGAATGACTGCAAAGAATTCTTTTTTTGCTCCAAAAAAGATGTCACACTGTCCTCTAAATTCTTTCCAGATTGCCTCATTCTCCTTTTTCGGACCAAAGCCAATGGTTTTCCATTTTGCTTGTAGCTCGAGAATCTTCTTTGTTTTCTTGTCCCAACCGCCAGCATTATCTAAACCTTCTTCATCAGCCACTAGAATTTTTATTTCTTCAAGAAGTGCCTGCTTTTGTTCAAGATTTGATTGTTGCTGCGCGCGTTTGTCGTCGTAAAAACGTTGAATTTTATTGTAGATCGAACGAACTTCTGTCCAATACGCTTCTTTAAGTGATTCCCAATGTTCGTTTGGAACAGGGCCAATGTCGTTCCAGTCGTTTTGCAATTTTTTTAATTGCGTTTCAACCTCCTTAAGTGAATCCAGCGTATTCAGTTTCTTCAATTCAGCAATCAAAGATGTTTTTAACTGATGGTTCCGATGGAAATCGTGTTCTTTTAGCTCTTTATAGATCTTGATGTTATAGAAGAAGTCGTCGAGAAGGTGTGTGTAATCTGCCTCCACCTCATTACGCTTGTTACGCGGAATATCTCCAATCTCTCTCCATCGTTCCTGAATTTCCTTGAGGGCTGCAAATGCTGCACCAATGTTCTCTTCAGAAGTAACGATTTCACGGAGGCGCTTAGTCAATGCGACCTTTTCACTTAGATTGGCTGCTTCAGTGGCGTTTCGTTCATCTACAACCTTCTTCTTAATCTCTTTGTATTCCTGATAGGCGGCGTAGAAATCATCTTTCAATTGAACAAGTTCAGCCTTTCGTTCATCAAGGTTGACTTCATTCCCTGCGTCTTGTGATTCTAGCTCTTCCACCTGAATTTTACGCTCTTCTTCAAGAATGTAATCATCAAATTTTGACCGAAGCTCAGTCACATCTCTTCCCACTGCAAGAACATCTTCGTTACTTGCAAACTCTTTTAGCTGATCTATAAAATTCAAGACTTCCATGCCCAATTGTATTATCCTATAACGTGTACCATGTCAAAATTCGTCAATGCAACGAACTCATCAATTCTGCTGTCCAAATCCTCTCTGCTGATCGTCATCAAACGTTCTGTACCAAATTTCTCTACGCAAAACGATGCCAATGCAGAACCGTTAATGATTGCACGTTTCATGTTTTCAAATGAGACATCTCCCGTGCTAGCAATGAACCCCATGAAACCACCAGCGAATGTGTCTCCAGCTCCAGTTGGATCAAAAACTTCTTCCAATGGAAGTGCCGGTGCGTAGAAAACGCTGTCGTGATGGAAAAGTAACGCGCCGTGTTCTCCCTTTTTAATAATCAAGTATTTTGGTCCCATGGCACGAATCACCTTTGAAGCTTTTACTAACGAATATTCTCCAGAAAGTTGACGAGCCTCTTCGTCGTTGATGATCAAAATGTCTACCATGCTAATGGTTTTCTTCAAATCATCCAATGCGATGTCCATCCAGAAGTTCATCGTATCCATTGCAATTAACTTAGGACGCGTGTCTAGGCGCTCAATCACCTGAGCCTGCACTTGTGGGCTTAAATTCCCCAACATTAAGTACTCAACACCTTGGTAGCTTTCTGGAATGATTGGGTCAAAATGTTCAAGAACATTCAATTCCGTTACCAATGTATCTCTTGAATTCATATCGTTGTGATACTTTCCTGACCAAAAGAAGGTTTTTTCACCTGCTTTTATTTGCAAACCATCCAAGTTTACATTTTTTGCTTCCAATTCGTCCAAGATCGCCCTTGGAAAATCTTCTCCGACTACGGATACAATACTTTGTTCGTTATTATAAAATGAAGCTGCAAGGGCAATATACGTTCCTGCACCACCAATAATCTTATCTGTTTTACCGAAAGGTGTTTCGATCGCATCAAATGCCACCGATCCTACTGTTAATAAACTCATTCTTCTTTTTTAGAAATCCGAAGGCAAAGGTAAAAAGAAATCCGTGAGCACGAATGAATAAAAGGAATTTGAAGATCTGGGAGGTTAAAATTCTAAATCCACTGATTTCCCAAGCTATTTGTGGCATCGTGAGTAACAAATCCCAACAGAATAGCGTTAATAAGTAAACGAAGGGTCTCAGGATGCTTGACCTTTATCGGATAAATTTGTTCCATGCTCAAAAAGCGCATATTTCGTTTTCTTAAATGGTTTCTGGGAATCCTCCTTGGATTGTTCTTTACGATTTCCCTCTTGTTGTACATTTACAAGGACGAAATTTGCGGTCTGGTTATCGACGAAGTGAATCTGCACTTAAAGACAGATGTGAACGTATCAGAGGTTGAATTGACCTTTTGGGGGTCTTTTCCAAACTTAGCTGTTGACTTCAATGATGTATTTATTCGAGATACATATCAGGGTTCTACGGACATGGATACGTTACTGTTTTCGGACAAAATTCGTTTGAAGTTTAATCCACTTGATATTTGGCGTGAGAACTACACGGTTAAATCAATAGAAGTACATCCTGGCGTGCTGAAGTTGAAAGTGAATGATGAGGGCTTGAACAATTTTGATATTCTCAAGGAGAAAGAAGATTCGCTAGAAGAAAGCGGGTTTGATTTGAACCTTGAAGTGGTAGAGTTTGAACGGTTCAGATTCTCGTACATTAACCATGCAACCGATCAAGAATATAGAACACGCATAAATACCATGAGTCTGGAAGGTGCATTTAACGCCAGTACATTCACGGCCTCTGCAAATAGTGATTTACAGATTTTATCTGCGCGAAGTGGAAACATAACACTCGTTTCGAATAAGCCTGCCACGCTCAATATCGGTGTCAATGTCAACAAAGATTCCAGTATTGTACGGATTCCAGCCTCGACAATTTATGTCGCCAACTTGCCTTTTGATTTTCATGGGGAGGTGCTCGATAGTTCATTTACCTTCAAGCTAAAAGGAAAGAACATCAAAATTGAGGATGCTGCGAATAACCTAGCCATGAAGGAGGTTGACAACGTGAAGAAATTTTCGGGGAAAGGAACAATGCTCTTTGATTTAAGCATCGATGGAGAGAATGATCCAGTTCAACCGGTAAGTGTGCATTGCGAATTTGGAGTGAATAACGCGACGCTAAAAGATCCAAAAACAGGAATTACCTTGAACAACCTCAAGTTGGACGGATTGTATACGAACAAAGGCGGACCATCCAAAGAGCGTTTGGAGTTGAAAGATATCGCGTTTAAAACACGTGGCGGCCCGTTTCGCGGAAATTTAAAAGTGACACAATTCGCTAGTCCTATTTTTGCTGGAAATGCGGATGGATCATTGAACTTGGCTGTTGTTCATTCTTTGTTTAATATTCCAAAAATTCAAACCCTCAACGGTACGGTAGATTTGCGCTCAGAATTTAGAGTTCAGGGTCTTCCTACTCCTTCTGGTTCCATGGATTATCGTGTTGACAAGTGCGAAGGGAACATGGATATGAATAAGGTGAATGTCCAATTGACCGATGATAAACGTGTTTTTCAGTCCATTAACGGAAAGGTTTATTTGCGAAACGACGAAGCTGGGTTAGACAATGTCACGCTTAGGATTGGGAAATCTGATTTCAAAGTGAACGGTGTATTTAAAGACATTGTCAGCTATTTCAGCGGAAAAGGTGATTTGAATGCGAACATTGACATAGCCAGCAAGCGAATCAACATTGATGAAGACTTGGGCGCAGAAACAAAGGAAGAGATCGTTTTACAGGGCAGGCAATTTATTTTACCTGATAACATTACTGGATCGGTGTACTTGGATGTCAAGAAGATGATTTACGATACGCACACCTTTGAAAATTTGAAAGGGAACATGACCATCAATAAACGGATTATGCACTTTCCGAAAGTGGCTGTTCGTACAGGTGGTGCAGATGTTTTTGGTTCGTTGACAATTCAAGAGCGAACCCCAGAAATTTTCTATATCTCAAGCCAAGTTGTTTCGCGAAACATCAATTTTACAAAGCTCTTCAAGGAATGGGAGAATTTTAAGCAGGATGCCATTAAGAGTGAGAATATTGAGGGCGACGCCCAGGCAAATGTCCAGTTTGAAGCCTTGTTTGATTTACGCAATGGAATTATTTCAAATTCTATCGTAGCGCGAGCGGGAATACAAATTGACAACGGACGTCTAAAGAATGTGGGAGCGTTTAATACGATTGTGAGTAGCTTGAGAACTTCTAGCGCGAAGCATATTTTGAAAAAAGAAGATATTGATGCATTTGCCCGCGACTTGCAAGATTTGAAATTCAAACAACTGAAAAACACCATTCTCATTAAGGATGGAATTGTTGAGCTGCCGTCAATGTCCATCGAATCATCGGCCTTGAATATTGAAATGTCAGGAAAACACACCTTCAAGAATATTGTTGACTATAAATTCGGTTTTTACTTCCGTGATTTGAAATCGGAGAAGGTAACAGAGTTCGGCGTTGAAGTTGATGATGGATTGGGAATGAATGTATTTATGCTCATGTATGGAGACTTCTACAACCCAACAATTAAATGGGATTTCGATTCGTGGAAAGCCAACATTAAGAAGTACAATGCGCAGGAGAAAAAGGATTTGAAATCAATGCTGAAGACAGAATTTGGAGCATTTAAGAACGATACTTCTGTCAAGACCTATATCAAAACGAATCAGCCGCATGAAGAATTGATTATCCAGTTTGACCCTGTCAATGGAATTGATACTGTTATCGAAAATAAGCAACCCGAAAAGGATAAGAAAATGCCGAAATTTCTAAAGAAATGGAAACAAGAGGCAGAGAAAGAAGACGATTTGGAGTTGGAATTTGATGATCAGTAACCTGTACTCTGCCTAAATTTCAATTCGCAAAATTCAGCTAGTTTTTCAAAAGCCTTCACATGTTCGTCTGTGAAAAATGCCTTTTGAGAATGTTCAGAATCGATTACTCCGATAACAACACCTCTGTTAAAAATAGGAACCGCTAATTCTGAATTGCGCTTTGCATCATCAACAATGTAGCCTTCGAATTTGCTCAAATCTTCAACCAATAGCGTCGTTCCACTAGAAAAGCATTCACCCACAACTCCTTTTCCTGGAGAAATCTCGATGGGGGATAAAACGATTTCACTTCCATCAGGGGTCTTATTTCCGTAGGCAGCAACTTGAATCAGAATTCCTGGTTTAGGATCGTGTAGATAAATTACACAATCTTCAAGTCCTATTAGTGGAATACACTCTTGTGAGATACGCCAAAGCGTATTTTCAAGTGATTCTTCAGCTTTCAATATTGCAGTCATTGCTTCTTGAAGTGAACGAGGTTCTTGAGAATTGGATGCTGGCTCAGCTTCAATTTGACCACCCGATTTCAGTTGGCGATAGAGGAAGAAGAGGTGCGTGAAGGAAAGAACAATCCCTCCAGCAAATGAAAGAACGATTTCAGTAGTTGAAAAGGGTTCTTTGGAGAGGTATAAAATACTGATTGTAAGCGCAGCAATTGTGAAAGCCACGAATGATATTAAGTAAATGGGATTGTAATAAGCCCGTCGCTCACCAAGCGATACGAGTAACACCCAGGCTGCAATGTAAATGAGTATAATGGGGTGAGCTAAACTTAAAGCGATTGTGAGCGCACATAGTGCAACTCCGATAAAAGGAATAATGTGGATGTTCTTTGAATTATCAAATACTTTCGGAAAAGTGATGGCAAAACAAGCGATGGAGAAAATGATTCCAATGATCACCAAAATTTCAAATGCGACCTGATGAAAAAACAGCAGGGGTACCAATGCAAAGGAAACTTGCAAAAATAACGCAACCCCTTGCCAAATGATAAAACGGTTTAGTGCCTTCGAATCATTCGGAATCTTCTTTTGTGTATTGTGCGTATAGTCGTTCATTGACTTCAATGCATAGCGGTTGCAGTACAAAGATACATTTTTGTAACCACATCGCCTTATGTCTTTGAATTGGAAACTTTAGCCGAGTTTTTTTTTGGTTTTTTTCAGCGCTCGTGATAGCATGGAACTGTTAGCACAAAACGACGCTAAGACTTATTTCAAGTCTTTCAGAAAAGCTTTAATTGCTTCCCAATATTCTTCCCCTCCAGTCTGATGTTCCCAAAGTGCGCGAGATCCATGATGTCCATCACCTTCTGGTACAAAAATGATTTGATTTTCGGTTCGTTCTATTCCTGTGAAAAATTCCAATACTTCAGGTGCTTCGCGTTTCGATGAGGTAATAAAATAGGGCTTCTTTTGTTCGTTCATGATCGGTTTAAGATCCCCCAATTCTTCAATGAAATAGTTCCCCGGACTAAATGAAATAATGGCATCAACAGCTTCGTTCTCATTTCCAACGTATAGAACGAGTGTTGAAGAATAAGAACTTCCCCAAAGAATCACAGGTCCGCTATAGTTCTTTGCCGCATAATTGACGGCAGCCTCAATGTCTTGCTTGGCATCTACAAAGTCGGTTGGTTTTCCTTGCTCGATGGCATCCAAATGGGTTTGATTGACTTGATTGGCAATTGGACCTCCAGAGCGTTGATCAATGGCAATGCAATTGAATCCGAGTTCGTTTAGGTTTTGAGCAATGCCCTCGTATTCGAATTTGTTAAAACGCGCCTGGTGACAAAGGACAATAACGGGTGCCTCTGAATCTATTTCGTAAAGGTTAGCCGTTATTTCCAATCCATCGAGGGAAGGAAAAGTAATTGTCTTTGTTTGTGGTTCTTCTTGAACAATTGGTTCTTCTGAATCGGTCGTTTCGATAGAATTGGTTTGTTCTGTACAACTCGTTATTCCGAGTGCAAGGAACGCAAAGAAAAAAATGGATTTGCGCATAATTAGTGTTTCAAATTTAAACCAGACAGGACAGGTTTTTACTCTGTTGTCGTCACTAAAGATAAAATTTGTTGACGGTTCAACCAAACAGCACTAATTCTCTCAGTCAGAGTCGTTGAAGATTCTTAAAAACCTTTTCACGGTATGATTTACTAATGGGGAGTTCTTTTCCATGAATGACAATAGAATTATTGTCGAATTTCTCAATGTGTTGGATGTTTGCAACAAACGAGCGATGAACACGCACAAAATTCTTTCGTGGAACTTTATTGATGAAGTTCTGAAGATTCATGGATAGAACGAATTCACCACTATCCGTTGTTATTGTGCAATAGCTTCCCGAGGCTTGAACATAGAGTACGTCATCAAGATTGATGCGATGGTAAAACTCACCGCTTTTAACGAAAACGGAAGAAAAAGAAGCGTCGTTTGACTCTACTTCATTCTGAGGCTCATCATTGTATATTTGAAAAGCAATTTCGATGGCTGCTTGTAGATCCCCAAGATTATAGGGTTTTGAGATAAAAGACTTGGGTTTCGTTGCAATAGCGCGTTGCATGGTGGCAGAATCCGTGTTGGACGTTAGATAGATCACCGCAATTGACATCTGTTCATTCAAGCGTTCAACTACCTCAATTCCATTCATCTTTCCTTTGATCTGAATGTCCATTAAAACAACATCAGGCACCAATTTGTCGATTGCTGCAAAACACTCATCAGCCGAAATGGCGAGGTCGGTTACCTCAAAACCAAGATCAGTTAAATCGGCAGCGAGGTTTTCTGCAACCAGCACTTCATCCTCAACGATAAGAATTTTTACAGCCATAATTATTCCGTTTTAAGCGTAATTCCAAAGCTTAAACCATCATTCTCTTGAATGTGAATCGTTGCTCCAAGTTGTCTGCTCAATGAGCGAATAAGTTTCATTCCAAAGGAATTTGCCTCCTCAAGATCTGCCTTTTTCCCTACTCCATTATCTAGCACTTCCCATGTAGTAGTCCCGTCGTGTTCTTTGAGTGAGATTTTAAGCAGAGGTTCTGATACATCCGAGTAAGCGTGTTTAAGTGCATTTACAACAAGTTCATTGATCAAAAGTCCCAGCGGAACAGCCGTATCGACATCAAGGTGAAGTTCATCAATATCAACTTTCACCGCTATTGGGTTGGATTTTTGCCCCAATGTTTCTACAAGACCTTCAACCAAATGGGTAACGTAGCCGCGCATCTCAATACTCGCGAATTGATTGTTTTGATATAAATGTTTGTGGATCAGACCAATTGATTGAACACGTTCTCGGCCTTCGGTAATTGCAGCCTTCGCTTTTACGTCAGTTATACTTCTTTCTTGTAAGGCCAAAAGACTTGAAATAACTTGAAGATTGTTTTTTACACGGTGGTGAATTTCGCCAAGCAATAGTTCGTTCTCCTCGTTCTTTTCTTCAATAAGTTTCTTTTGTCGATTGCTAATGCGAAGTCTCTGGGCAATGAAAAATGCGAACACAAGAATTAAAACCAATCCTATTGAGATGCTCCATATTAGAATGTTCTGTTTCTTCTTGTCAGCATCTTTAATCGCAATTTCCTTTTCGTGTTCAACAGCCGTGAGCGCCTCCTTTTTTTCAAAGTCGTATTGCAACCGTTGTTCAATCATTGCATTTTGAGCTGCTGTATTCTTAACACTATCGCGCATCGCAATGAAAACCTTGTACATTTCCAAAGCCTTCATTCCCTTACCTTGTTTCTCGTATACCTTTGTTAAAAGATCTGCCGCATCTTCTATGTTTTTTGGATACCCAAGCACCTCTGCTAATTCCATGCTTTGAAGACCATAATTAAGCGCTTTTGTAAGGTCCCGTTCATCATAGTACATGATCCCAAGATTGTACATGATTAAAGCTTGCTCGGGTTTATTGTTAAGTTCAATGTTGATAGTTAGCGACTTGTTATAATATTCAAGAGCCTGTTCTAAATTTCCTTGATTCCTGTATATGGCGGCAACATTTGCATAACTGGTGGCTGCGCCAGATTTGTTTCCACATTCTTCCTCAATGACCAGGCTTTTTTTGAAATATTCAAGTGCTTTTGTCGTATCAGTTTCAGAATAATAAACAAGCCCCATGTTGCTAAGAACGACGGCCATTCCCTCCCTGTCCTTGAGTTTTTTACGGATGTTCAAAGAGCGATTGAAATATTTCAGGGCCGAGACGTTGTCTCCATTTTGATTATAGATATAACCAAGATTACTCAAGGTCTCTGCTATACCCACCTCGTTGCCTATTTTTTCTTCAACCTTTAAGCTCTGGTGGAAATACTTTAGGGTATTTGGAATGTCGCCCTCATTGAAATAAATGGCTCCAATATTATTCAGTGCGCTTGCCTTAGAAACAAGCAAGCTGCGTTTTATTTTTTTCGATGGATTTGACTTTAAGCCTTTTGACGTAATGGCAAGCACCTTTTTACACAAAGGAATCACGGTGTCTTGATTGGAAACATAATAGTCTTCGGTCAGGAGCAAATAGGTCCTAGCCACTGTTGTATCGTGAAGATGCGCAGCATTTTCGAGAATTTGATTCAGACTGTCTATTCTGTGTTGCGTAGCTTCGTCCTGCGCCATAAGAAAGGAGGCCTGAAAAATGGAAAGTATAAAAATAAAGTACTTCATTTCTAATTGTTTAGCCGCAAATACAAATCACTCGCAAAAGAAAAGTGACTACTCACAAATTTAATGGATTCATCCACAAAAACGAACAGTTAGCCCAAGGTAGGTTGTTTTATCTTTGGTTGATAAGGAAAAAACATGAAACACTACATAAGCAAAATAGCACAACCGATTCTGTTTGGAATTCTCCTGTTTGGATTGAGCGGATGTTATACAAATTTGAATAAACATTTGGATCGTGAGGTACGAGTTCGCGTGAACAATAACCTCCCTGTTTCAATTGATAACCAAGGCAATTCAACGTTTAATGAATATATGAATGACAACCAATATGTTGAACAATTTATGGCGGGATTGAAAGCAGAGTTCTCAGGAAACAAAATAGTCATTGACGATGTCAATCCTGAGTTTGAAGTTCACTTTTCGCAGCTTTCAATAACCGAGTCTACAAAAATGGAGGCCGTAAACAACGAATCATCTCCTGATCATGGAAAGGAATTTGAGCTTTCTACGCTTAACCTTGTTGCAAAGGGAACCGTTGTTCGTGTGTCAGATGGTGTAAGCTACAATTGGTATGCGAGTAAAAACAAAAATGAATCCTTGACAAGCCTGCGAAGTGCAGACCAAATTGCAAAGGGAACCAATAAGGAGAAAAATCAATACCGTGAAAAGAGTTTTGTTTCTGGTACTGCCACAGATTTGACACAGAAAGTTGGTCGCAGATCGGGAACGAGCATCGTTAAGGAGATTTATAATTCAATCAATTAATCACACCAATAATTCAAGTTATGAAAGGAAAAAACACACTTGCATTAATCGTGGCAATCACACTGCCGATGATCGGACTTTCGCAGAAGCCAAAGAAAACATACGATCACGAAAAATTTGCAAAAAAAGCAATCATGAGCATGGCGTACATTGAAAAGACGTGTGCAGATGATGCTGCGCTGAAATTCATCAGTGAAAAAACAGGCGTTTCGGTAGAGGAACTCCAGAAGCAACAAGAGGCGAACCTTGCAATTCTTAAAGAGGACGTTACATTCATTATGGACAACGGAGTTTTTGGAACGCAAGGGAGTATTGAATTGACGAATGTCAAAGAATCTCCTGTTAAGACCGCGGACATCGTCGTGAATTATACAAATAAGGTTGGAGACTTTCAATATGTTTTGACGAATTGTGTACAAACAAATATTAGTTGGTACATGGGAGATGGAATCGATCCAAGAGGAGCAGGTGTCCAAGGTATTATTGCCAATCGTCAGGCTCGAAAAGAGAAAGCAGAGAATGGATTTCTTGGGAAGTTAGAGGCTATTGGTGAAAAACAAGACTCGCTGATAGCACTAGGTGAAGTTGAAGGGGCGAAAAGGGACTCCATAAATGCACTCAGAAAAGGATATTTGGCAACACCATTCCCCATGCAGGGCATTGATAAATCTTCGAAGTACTATCACCATGACCAAGTAAATATGCCGCTTCAGGGGTACTATATTACGCATGTTGGAGAGAAAATTGAAGCGGTAATAGCTTATCAGAAACCAGAGTTCTTTGTGGGAGATTTTGCGGCTGGCGCAAGTCTATTCATCTGTAAGGAAGCGAACAATACAGCCGTTGATGTACTCAATATTGATAGTGAACCGAATTACTTAAAATTTGTTCCAAAAGATCAAATTCAAGCCTTTTATGTCGGAGGGCAACTGTTCGCCAACATCAAGAATGTAGGATGGAGAATTGTGACTTCCGAAGGGGCGATCCACACCTTTGTGAACATGGTGAAAGTGAATTCAAATGAAAATGTGACCTATCAAACCTACGAACAAACGCAAAAACTTGGTGGGACGGCGTATGGTTCTATCATTGGTGGACCTTCAACAAATGTATTTTTGGATTTAATGGAAGATTGTCCAGAGATAGCACAAGAATTGAAAGACGGAACACTTAGCAGGTTTGAAGCAATCATCAGGTATAACCATTGGTTCGATTTATCATTTCCCGAAAAGGTGGAATACATCCCAGGAGCTGAACGCTAGTTCATAAGGCGTTTTTTCCGATATCTGTAACAGGATGTCATAGTTGGAACCGTAGCTATCACAGGCTACGGTTTCTTTTTCATTGGGAAATGAATCTTCCCTAAGCAAATCGCTTTATCTTTGTACCGCATGGCAAAAATACGTGACATAGATTTGGGGGATTTCCCATTACTGCTTGCTCCTATGGAGGATGTTAGCGATCCACCCTTTCGTGCCTTGTGTAAAGAGCACGGGGCAGATTTGATGTATACCGAATTCATCTCTTCGGAGGGCTTGATTCGTGATGCCGCAAAAAGTGTTCAGAAGTTGGACATCTATGAGTACGAACGACCAATCGGGATTCAGATTTTTGGATACGACATTGAAAGTATGCGTCGCTCGGCAGAAATTATTGAAAAGACCAACCCTGATATTATTGACATCAATTATGGCTGTCCGGTGAAGAAGGTTGCGTGCAAAGGCGCTGGAGCTGGAATATTGCAGGACATTCCCAAAATGATCTCAATGACCAGAGAGATTGTCAACGCAACGAAACTTCCTGTAACAGTGAAAACACGATTGGGTTGGGATGATAATTCAAAGCATGTCGTTGAGGTAGCTGAGCGACTTCAAGATGTCGGTATTGAAGCAATTTCTGTGCATGGCAGAACGCGAAAACAAATGTACAAGGGCGAAGCAGATTGGAGTTTAATCGCAGACATAAAAAACAATGCCCGAATGAACATTCCAGTTTTTGGAAATGGTGATATTGATTCTCCGGAAAAGGCTGTGGAATACAAGAATAAATACGGTGTCGATGGAATAATGATTGGACGAGCTAGTATTGGCTACCCATGGATTTTTAATGAAATCAAACATTTTGCAAAGACAGGTGAACACCTCGCACAGCCAACGGTTGAAGATCGCGTTGATGCAGCAATTCGTCATTTGGAGATGAGTGTGAAGTGGAAAGGAGAAACCTTGGGGATTGCAGAAATGAAACGCCACTATACCAATTACTTCAAAGGGATCTCACATTTCAAAGAGCATCGCATGCAATTGGTCACCTCTTTTGATCTTCAGGAGATTCGTGATAAACTGGATTGGATCAAAGAAAATGCCCGCGAATTAAAGTTTGTCATGTAGCTGATATTTGTCATGGGAATTGAATGAGAATTTCAGTAACATTGATAAAAGCACATGACTATGAATAATCCAAAATTTCAGATTTTTAAGGGTAAGGACGATCAGTTTTATTTTCGTTTAAGAGCGGCAAATGGCGAAATTATTTGCAATGGCGAGGGGTATACAACACTACAGAATTGTAAAAAGGGCATTGAAGCGGTAAAGAAATGTGCTGCGGATGCACCTGTGGAAGAATTGTAAAAACCTGTTGCACTTATTGAGGTGCGCGGAGTGTAATCAATGAGGATCGTGCGTTGTCGTAGCGAGCAATAGTCTTCACCTTAAAGTTTAGACGTTTCAGTTCATCAACAACGAATTGATGGAGGTAGTAGTAGTCCATATTGGATGATGCGATCTTCATCCCGTCTTTATAAGTCAACCCTGTTTTTGAACTTTCTCCTGCACCAAAATAGTACGGATCCAATTCTTCAAGGTTCAAATCATACTCCCAACAATCAACAACTTGTTCAATGTGAAAGTCATGCATTTCTTCCAATTGACGATAAAAATGCAAGGAAGGCATATAGAGGTAATCTACACCCAAATGTATTTCCTTTGGTTCTTTGTTCAGAATTTCTACAACTGTTTTGGATTCACTGTCAAAGCGCCATGAATAGAATGATTGGAGATTGATGGAAAATGCAAAATGAAGTGCAAAGAGCACAGTCATTCCATTCAAAAACCATTTTTGAGTTTGCGTTTCTCGCTTGAGCCCAGTGATTAACACAAGAATAATTAGCGGGTAGTACATTGCTGCCGTACGTTCTGCAGGATAATTTGTATCAAATAAAAGATGCTGAAGGATTGGCGCTATGCAACAAAGGACAAATAGTATGGAAAGAATCGCATTGCTCGTCAGCTGCCTCTTGAATAGTGCACGGATTGAACTCCAAAGAGCAATGATTCCTGCCAACCCGAAGAGAAGAGCGAAGAGAAACTCGCCAAGTCCAACGCTAAGTTGATTGTAGGCAAAGCAGCGTCCCAATGAATAGACTACGTCGTATACAAAGCCTGTTCTTCCACCGAAGTAAAGTTGACCTCCATTTTTTAGTTCGAAAAGTAAGGGAGTCAATGTGTAAAGGAAAATTCCTGTCGTAGTAAGAATGACCAAAATTGAAATCAGCTTTTTGACCCGTGAATGATCAGCTAGGAAAGTGATGAACAAAAGAACGCAGATGAGCGCAAGAAAATAGTTGAAAAGGGTAAAATTGGAAAGGACAGCAAGCATTGCAAATAGGGTAGAAGCCAAAGCCAGGAGCACGTGTTTCGACTGCCGATACTTGAGCGCATAATAAAGACTTGCAAGCATAAATCCCAGTGCTAAACCGTAGCCTCTTGCCAGACTGAAGAAGTCGATCAGAAAAGGCATTGTAGTAAGCAGGACGAGGGTGAAGAATAGTTTTTTGTTTCCCAGAAAATGTCCAATCTTGTAGGCGAATCCGAGAAAAAACAGACAGCCCAAAGCATTGGGAAGACGAAGCGTAAATTCCGAAACGTCAAAAAGCCAAAGCGACGCCCTCATCAAGGCGGTATTTAGAATATGATTGTTGGAGTTTGTCGTAAACATATACCAATCGTCTCCGTTGGCTATCTGCATCGAACTGATCTCATCAAAAGTATAGGATAGGTTGTAGGACCTTAAAAGCACATACGTGAAAACAGCAAGCGCGTAGAAAACCATGAAGCTTCTTGAAACAAGAAATTGCGAAATTTGTGCTTTAGGAATTCGGGACATTTAAGAAAAATTATTCTCCGTAGATTCCAATGAATAGCTCTCCATCTTCGGTGATATAACCACGATACATCCCTGCCGTGTTGAATGGCATGGCGACGTTTCCTTCTCGATCTAGTGCAATTAAGCCACCACTACCACCAAAATCAGTTTGTTTATCAATGGCTCTTTGGGCTGCGACAAATGTGGAGACTTCTTGATAATTCATCATTGCACAAACGTCGTACGCAACAACATTTCGAATGAAGTATTCACCGTGTCCAGTACAGGAGACTCCGCAACATGAATTATCAGCGTACGTTCCCGCGCCAATAATCGGTGAATCTCCAACACGGTTGTAGCGCTTATTTGTCATTCCTCCAGTGGATGTTCCAGCTGCAAGATTTCCTTCCTTGTCGAGGGCTACTGCTCCGACTGTTCCAAATTTCTTATCTTCAATATAATCGATGTTGAATTCATCTTCTGAAGAATTTACATCTCCGCGGTCTCCATCGTGATCCAGTACCATTTTTTCTTTGTCCTGAACCCGCTTGAGTTGCTTGAGACGTACGTCACTTCTAAAGTAGGAAGTGTCAACGATTTCTACACCGTTCTTCCCCGCAAACTCTTCAGCGCCTTCGCCAGTTAATAGTACGTGTTCAGACTTATCCATTACTGCAATGGCCGCATTGATAGGATTTTTTACTGTACTCACGCCGCCAACGGCACCTGCATTTTTGTCCTTTCCATTCATGATGGAAGCGTCCATTTCTTGCGTTTCGGCATTCGTGTATACTGCGCCTTTCCCAGCATTAAAAAGAGGAGAATCTTCCATAATATTGATAGCCGCCTGAACCGCATCAACACTTGTTCCTCCGCTATCAAGAACTCCGTAACCGGCTTTTAGTGCTTCTTCCAATTTGGCAGTATACGCTTCTTCCTTTTCAGGAGACATATTTTTCTTTAAAATGGTGCCGGCACCACCGTGAATTACAAGTACTACTTTTTTATCGGAAGCGCTAGTTTGAGCGTTGGTAGAAAGTGCCATAAGTACAAAGCTTAGTATGAATACGAGTCTCATTATCGCAGAATTTAGCCCAAGGTACAAATTTCTAAAATCCTATTTGGGAGTGTTCCTTCTATAATACGAACAGAATTTTAGTAATTCTTTCATAAATAAGCTTTATGGTGAAGTACAGATTGTAAAAATTATTCAGTCTCGCCTATGACAGAAAAGAATGCAAAAGTGACCAAAGTCATTGTTGTCGACTGCAGCCTTTCCGTTATTTGCACAAAAACTAGCAAATGTGGAGTAAGAAGGAACAATCGGCGATTCAGGAAAGAGTAGGCGAAGCACTTCGGAAGAATCGAAATTATGTGCAGGAAGAGGTCTTAGGTGTTCCTGCATCGTATTTAGACCCAAGGGTCTTTTCACAAGATGATTCAATTTTGAAAGATGCACCATTTTTAACCACCTTGGTAAACAATCCAAATCATATTGGATGTCATACCTTGGATAGTTCTGAAAGTTTTTTCGCTGGAACGCAGGAAATAGAGCGTGATGTAATTGCCTTATGTGCCGAGGATATTTTAAAAGCAGAACCAAACAGTTGTGACGGTTACGTAGCATCTGGCGGAACAGAAGCGAACATTCAGGCTATTTGGATCTATCGGAATTTGTTCTTGAATGAATATACGGCCAAGCACAGTGAGATCGCAATTTTATGTAGCGACGACAGCCATTATTCAATGGACAAAGCGGCCAACCTTCTCAATATTTCTGTGTACAAGGTCAAGACTGCGACTGATTCACCAGAAATAAGTAAAAAAACGGTCGAGGAGGCAATTGCCGTTGCGCGTAACAATGGAGCAAAGTATTTCATAGTTGTGGTGAATATGATGACTACCATGTTCGGATCTGTTGATGATTATCGTGCATACACAGATGTTCTAGAGGAACAAAACCTCACGTTTAAAATGCACGTTGATGGAGCTTTTGGTGGGTTCTATTATCCTTTTTCTAATCCTGAAAATGAGTTGAATTTTGCGAATAAATACATTACTTCGGTGACGCTCGATGCACACAAAATGGCGCAGGCTCCCTACGGTACTGGAATTTTCTTAATCCGCAAAGGGCTGATGCATCATGCAACAACAAAGGAGGCAAGTTATGTGGAGGGTGAAGACAGCACATTAATTGGTAGTCGCTCAGGAGCAAATGCTGTATCAATTTGGATGATCTTGTCGAAATACGGTCCGCACGGTTGGATGGAGAAAATATTCATTCTTCAGAAACGAACAGATTGGTTTTGTGTAGAACTTGATGCGCTTCAAATTTCCTATTTCAGAAATCCGCACAGTAACATTGTTACAATCAGAAGTTCATTTATCACACACGAAATGGCCGAACGTTTTGGACTTGTTCCCGACAGTCACACAAACCCACGTTGGTTTAAGATTGTGGTAATGGATCACGTCACGATTGAAAAGATTGAACCCTTTTTGAATGTGTTGAAGGAGAGCATGGCGGTGTAATTATGTATGCGAAGTCGAAGTGTACGATACAAAAAGCAATCTAATCATCCATTTGAATTAAGGTCCACTCAATAGCCTTTTCCATCGAATAGAAAATTTTGGTTGGTTTGATGGGCTTGTTAAACTTTAAATAGAAATCGCTGATTATTTTTTGGGAAAGACTACCAATAACAATTGCGTCCGTGAAAGTGTAACTATTTCCACTTGAATCTGCTGCCCATTCACGAATTTCAGGTTCAACATCTGAGAATGAATTGAACTGATAAATGTTGTAATACTCTCCACCTCCATTTTCATCTAAAAAAGCATAACCAGCATCAATAATATTTCGCCCAATTTTATGGAATCTAGGAATGTTGACATGAAAAATACGGTTGCTGTACATGTGGAAGGTTACGCCGTACTCCACTTTTTCAGCGATAAGCTTTGCTTTGAAAACGTTCGTGTTTAGTTTTTCAGTGGTCATGGAATAATGGCTATCTTAGCGGTGTAAAACTAAGAAAAAATGCAACGATATCAAAGTTATATAGGAGGGGAATGGATTGATGGAGAGGGTGTTGAAACAAATTTATACAATGCAATTACAGGCGACAAAATTGGAGAAGCTTCAAGTGCTGGAATCGATTACGAAGCAGCATTAGTATACGGAAGAAAAACAGGCGGAGAGAAGCTTCGAAAAATGACTTTTCAGGAACGCGGGCGAATGTTGAAAGCATTGGCTTTTCATTTAATGGATCGCAAAAAAAAGTACTACGAAGTCAGCGCATGGACGGGAGCAACGAAGATTGATTCATGGATTGATATTGAAGGGGGAATCGGGAATTTATTTGCCAATGCATCACTTAGAAGACAGTTTCCAGATTTACCCTACAATGTGGATGGTGTAACTGCGCCACTTTCAAAGGAAGGATCATTTATTGGACACCATATTCAAGTTCCGAAACGAGGTGTCGCTGTGCATATCAATGCGTTTAACTTCCCGATTTGGGGAATGCTTGAGAAAATTGCGGTGAATTTGATGGCTGGAGTGCCAGCCATCGTTAAACCGTCAGAATACACTTGTTACTTAACTGAGGTGATGGTGCGCGATATTATCGCTTCAAAAATCTTACCTGAAGGTTCTTTGCAACTTGTATGTGGACTTGGACGAGGAATAATAGACCATGTAGGCTCTGAAGACGTCGTGACTTTTACAGGAAGCGCACATACGGGTAAAATTCTAAAAGGATTGCCAAGAATATTGGAAGAAAGCGTTCCATTCAATTTGGAAGCTGATTCGTTGAACGCAACAATTCTAGGTCAACACGCAACACCAGGAACAGCAGAGTTTGATTTGTTTATCAAAGAAACGGTAAGGGAAATTACAGTGAAAGCGGGACAGAAATGTACTGCCGTAAGAAGGATTCTTGTGCCAGAAAACCTTGTTGATGAAGTGCAAAAAGGGATTTCGGCGCGGTTGGCTTCAACGAAAATTGGAGATCCGAGCCAAGAAGGTGTGCGCATGGGGGCTCTTGCAACGCGTACTCAAGTGGATCGGGTTCGTGAAAGCGTAGAGTTGTTGGCAAAGTCACAGGATATTGTCTTTGGAAACATGGATGAGTTTGAAGTGCTTGGAGCAGACAAGGATAAAGGCGCATTCTTTTCGCCGATTTTGTTCTACAACGATGACCCATATACAAAAACAGACGTACATAATATTGAGGCTTTCGGTCCAGTATCGACGATAATGCCTTATAAATCCATGGATGATGCCATTGAGTTATCGCGCATGGGGAAAGGATCTTTGGTGTCGTCTATCGTAACACCAAATGATGAAGAAGCGAAAGAATATGTGATTAACGCGGCAAGTATGCACGGGCGTATCTTGGTGCTGAATAAGGATTGTGCCAAGGAAAGTACTGGACACGGTTCTCCAATGCCTTTACTAACTCACGGTGGTCCAGGACGTGCTGGTGGTGGTGAAGAAATGGGTGGAAAGCGTGGTGTTTTGCATTACATGCAGCGTACAGCTATTCAGGGACACCCAACGACTATCACACATATCACTGAGCAATTTCAAGTGGGTGCAGCACAGCCTGAAGCAAATCCACATGTGTTTAGAAAGCATTTTGAGGAATTGGTGGTTGGGGAAACGGTCTTCACGCATAAGCACACGGTAACGACAACGGACATTGTGAATTTTGCGAATGTTTCAGGGGATAACTTCTATGCGCACATGGATGAAACGTCATTGGATGGAACCATTTTCGAAGAGCGCGTAGCACACGGATATTTTGTCTTATCGAAAGCGGCTGGTTTGTTCGTTGATCCGAAGAAAGGACCTGTTTTATTGAATTACGGTATCGACGAGGCACGATTTACAAAGCCTGTCTATGCTGGAGCAACATTAGGTGTTCGCTTCACGGTAAAAGAAAAGATCGATCAGGAAAAGAAGGACGAAGAGGACATTGCTAAAGGAATCGTTAAATTCCTCGTTGATGTGTATGATGAAACAGGTGAAACGGTTGCATTGGCTACGATTTTAACCATGGTTCGAAAGCTGGATCAGAGTAGTTAAAGAGCGATTTTTTTTTACTTCAGTATAATTGTGTCTAAGCATTTTCTTGCTTGTTCTCTATTTTTTTTGCGTTGAGCCAGAGAAGAAGATCAGGGAACAATACAGTCTTCGAGATTAAATGCCTTTATTTCATAACTCATCATTCTTTTGATGCGGGGTTTTCCCCATACCTTCGCGTAAAATCCACCGAAACGGACCAACAAGTAAAATTGTAATCACTAGTAAATCAGTTCTTTGCGCCACCCGTTTTATTAAGCCTAAAGATTTTCGGGTTGTAAGAAAGACTGACTCTCAGGTACTTTGCTCCATAAACCAATTAAATAAAAAATTATGGCAGGAGGAGCAAAATTAACCTTTGACGAGATCGTTACAATGGCAACAGCTTATGTAAATCGACAAGCATGTATGGACGACACAACATGTACCCCGAATTTTGATATTGACGAAGAGTCAATGCACATGTCTATTGACAAACAAGACCTGATAGATCTTCAAAATGCGACAGAAGACGGCGGCGAATTCGAATATGTTGAAGGGATTTTGGGCTTGGAATCGGTGAACGATGAGCTGGTACAAACCTTCATTTTGGTAGCCTTTGATGAAAATGACAAGGCAATGTCACTCGGTGAAGATGCCAATGGAAACAAGTACTACGGATTGGAGCGTTGGAGACCGAGAAAGAAAATTGTCGATGCAATTTCACCATTGACATTGAATAACGCAACAGCGGTAGATACCTATTTGGACGCTTTGTTTACTTAGGGGTGTTTTTCCCGCAGAGGAGCGTAAAATACACGTACATTAGTTGTTGTTGTACAGTGTACAGTACTGATATACAGTCGTCTGTCGCATATTTGTGTTAGGCGACTTTTCTTTTGGGGTTGTAAGAATGAAGTGCTGTAGAGTACATTGTAGTCTAAATCAATTTTTAACTTAAAATTTAATTATTATGGCAGATGAAGAAAATGAGGGATTAGCTGCAGTGTCGTACGTTGTTCCACAATCAGAAATATTCGCATTGTCCAAAAGATATGTTGAACACATTTACGAAGAAGAGGTTAATCAGGCACACGAGGCGTTCAGCTTACAGCTTACGAAAAGTGATGTTCAGGGAATGCTTGACCTAATGACAGGCGAAAACGATGTTTTAGTTGCGATAAATGGATTGCATATAGAGAATTACAGTCATACTTTTACTATTGTTGTTCTTGATGAGGACGGAGTCCACAGACCAATACTAGGTGAAAATGCTGGAGTACAGCGTTGGAAACCTCGCAAGACGATTGCTGAAATAGTCGAAGGAGTCCCAGCAGAGGAGGCTTGTGCGAAAATAAAAGCACACTTTGTATCTATGGGATTTAATGAAAATTCAATGACCTGCCCGTAAGAGTGTGGGTATTTACTTAAATTAAACACGATGAAAAAACAACTAATATTTCTTGTCTCTAGCGCATTGATTGTTGGTGCTTGTTGTACGAAAAAGGAGGTAACTTCAAAAAACGTAGCGCTTGTCGACAATGCGATTATGCAACCTGTGGAATATCAAAGTATATTCGATATGTCCTTAGCGTTTGTAAATCAAATTGACCCCAATGAATTTAGCAAGGATGCTTTTCTAATGGAGATTGATTTGGATGAACTGGAAATGATTCTAAATCTTGCTAGGAACAAGGGAGGTAAAGTGATAGCCCTAAACGGTATTAGTAATCCGCACAGAGATACTAGTTACCATACTTTCACTTTGGCGGCTTTGGATGACAAGGGTGGAATGATTGGGTTTGGTGTTACTGGCCATTCTGGGGGAATACAGCGATGGAAGCCACGAAGAGAAATTTCTGAAGTAATTCCTAATGGGACTGATCCGATACATTATTGCGATATGATCAAATCATATTTTGAAAATACTTTAGAGGTTCCGTTAGAAATTTTGAGCTGTCCCAAAAGCGATGATGAGTAATCAATAAGCATTGACAGACCAAACTCTATATCACATTTATCTCTCTCTGATTGCTTCTGGACTGGTGGTCAGTATCATTAATCGGAAGCATCTAGGGAACTATTCAACATACATGACCGTCCTTTTGGGGATGGTTTTGTTGTTTGAATGGTATGATTATGAAATTGACGACAAACTTGCACATTTTTTGAATCATGTGTATCAGCCATTGGAATTCACGCTTTTGGCATTGATCTATGGCAAGGTGCTTGACTATTCTTGGTTTAAGAAAGCAATGCTTCCAATGATTGCTGCTTTCTGGGGGCTGAGCTTGTTTTTGTCCGTTGAAGTGGAGGGCTTAGAAAATGAAAACGCACTCAGCTTAGTAATTAGCTATTTCCTTGTTGTCGTTTTTGCGTCTATCTATCATTTTCAGCTGTTAACAAATCCCGTAATGGGGGAGCGTCTTTTTCGGCAACCTTTCTTTTGGATCAACACAGCACATTTATTCTTTTTTCTTGGAGCATTCTTTCAGATGGGATTTGATGCCTACCTTGAAAAACGATGGCCAGATTCAGCTTTCGACCTGTGGACTATTGGCTATGTGTTAAATCTTATGCTCTATTCACTATATTTGGTAGGATTCACATGCAAGCAGATTTTCAAGTCACGTTAACCATTATTCTGGGAACACTGTTGTTCTTTTTCCTAGCTGGACTCATCGTTGTTTCAGCTTTACTGTACAGACGTGCGCAAAATCAGCATCAAGATGAAATGGTTTCTGTTGAGGCAAAATACGAAGAGGAAATCTTAAAGACCCAGCTGGAAATTCAGGAAAAAACCTTGGAACACGTTTCTCAGGAGATTCACGACAATATTGGACAATCACTTTCTCTGGCGAAAATACATTTAACAAAATTACAAGGAACGGCATCGGAAGAGCAAAAGACACGAATGGATGAGAGCAGGGAGTTAGTCGCACGATCAATTCAAGATTTGAGATCCTTGTCGCATTCATTGAATCCTACGTACCTGTCTAATAAAAAACTCACAGAACTTGTGGAGCTTGAAGTAGAAAAGCTTCGAAAAACAAACATGGACGTGGAGTATCAAATATCGGGGAATCAATTTTTTACTGATCCAGAAAAAAGATTGTTTGTATACCGAATGATTCAAGAGATTTCGCAGAATATTCTGAAGCATGCGCAGGCGACACGGGTGACAGTTGCTCTTACCTATAAGCGCAAAGAACTAGTCCTCGTCATCACAGATAACGGAATTGGGTTTGATGCAGAAAAGGCCAGGTCAAAAGGATCTGGATTCAACAATTTGTACCAACGGACTTCAGTCATAGATGCGCAACTTGACGTTGTGAGTGGAGATGCGGGTACATCAATCACCATTACTATTAAGGAATAACTATGATAAGAATTGGAATTGCAGACGATCACGTACTTTTCCGAAAGGGTGTCGTCGGTCTAATAGAAGACTTTTCGGACATCGAAGTGAACATCAAGGCAAACAATGGGAAGGAGTTGCTAAAGGCGCTGCAAACGACCAAGCATCCAGATATTGTCATTTTGGACATAAATATGCCGATTATGAACGGGTACGAAACGGCTGTATTGCTCAGGAAGCAACATCCTAAGATCAAAATCCTTGCCTTGTCCATGTATGTAGATGAGTCTTCTATCATTCGCATGCTAAAAAGTGGTGCTGATGGGTATATTCTTAAAGATGCTGAACCGAGCGAATTAGAGCAAGCATTGAACGATCTAATGTCCAAAGGGTTCTATTATTCCAACGAGGTTGGTCAGCTCTTATTGAACAATGTGCAAAGTGACAGGAGTGTATTATCTGAACGGGAGAATGAATTTTTGGAGTTTGTTGCCACTGAATTGACCTACAAAGAAATAGCTGATAAAATGTGTGTTTCGCCACGAACTGTCGATGGGTATCGGGAAGCATTATTTGAAAAGCTTGGAGTAAAAAGCAGGGTTGGACTCGTCGTGTATGCTATTAAGCATGGAATCTATAAGCTAGACTGATTGTAAATTTTAAGAAGCTAACTAGTGAAGAGCCAATTTATCTGAAGAGACAATTTTCATCATTCAACTTGACTTGATAATTGTAACTTTCACTTGGTAGAGTTTCGTTTCCTAGCTACCACAGCGCATAGTAGCGCAATGTGACTTATCAAATGAGTGTTCTGTGATCTAATTATTTTTCATGAGGCAGAATGCGTAATTTTGCGCAAGTAAATGAAATAAATATGTTGAAAATTGTCGGTAATTGGCAATAAATGTGTGAAAAATCAATTTTTCTCATAAATGTGAAAAAATCAGGTATTTTCTGTACTATATTTGGGTACTAGTACTATTGATTTATGCAAATACAAAGTCTAGATTTGTAGTGTGAGTCGATGGTCACACAATAGAAGAAATTAAAAACATACTATTACAATGGTAGAAGCATATAGACAAGAGGAAAAACTCCTCGGAATGGAGTTGATAAATGGAGTTCTTAAGATCAGAGTTCAATCAGGGGGATGCACTAAAAGTGACCATTTTAGATTGGAAACGTATGAAGCAGGATTACAGGCAGGACCGCCATATCTTGTTGTTCTTTACAGAACGGAACCGGACAATTGTGGAGAAATTGTTCCTGAAGGATTACTTCTGGAATTTAAATTTGAGGACATGATTACAGAAGAAGGAACGTTCCCAAAACCAGGAGATGGAATTATCGTTGAAAACATTTTCACGGTGGGTGCTGTTTAGCGAATCTAGCCAACAAAGAATAAATTTTAATATTACTACACCTCATCAAGAGATTATTTCCGAATAGATAAAAATCGGGTATTAATACCTAGTAATTCAGGTATTAATCCTGTTGTTTTTCCCAATTATACCGAGTATGTTTGAGCTATGCTTAATCGCGGCTTGATCTAGGTATTTCAAGGAGTCAGTATTGGATATTTCATAGTTTCCTTTAGATTGATACGGACCCACTTTCATCTAGATTAACAGACGTCATAAGCTAACCTAATCACATAGTTTCCACCCAAGGCACCACTCCTGGCATTTTTGAGTAGTAGCACAGTCAATGGAGTGGTGTTGAGGGAGGCTATTTCACAAAGAACCCAATCAAGAAGTTAGTAATCACTGCGCGTTTTTGTGACAAAAACGCAAAATCTTCACAATTCGCCCTGTCGATTAGGGTATTTATACCCTTGATAATTGTAATTATTCGCGATATTTTTGGGCATGCTTGAGATGAACAGTGAACAATTTCCTGTTTATTTCGGAACAATGTAACTTGAACCACTTATGAAAAAAGTCAGAATACTTGCCCTGGACGGTGGCGGAATTAGAGGAATTGTCCCTGCAACCATCATGCAATATGTTGAGAGCGAACTTCAGCGAAAAACGAAGGATAAGAATGCAAAAATTGCTGATTACTTTGATTTAATCGCTGGAACAAGCACTGGAGGAATTTTGTCGTGCATCTATCTAGCGCCAGATACGAATAACAAACCAAGATTTACCGCAACAGAAGCTTTAGAGTTTTACTCGAAAGAAGGTGGTAGAATTTTTACAGCCTCAAAAGTACCAGCTTGGAAACGTATTTGGGGCCTTTCGAATGCAACAGGGTTCAGTGCCAAGAATATAGAAGGGCTCTTCAAAGAGAAGTTTGTAGATCTGAAAATGAGTGAATTGCTCAAGCCCTGTTTAATTACAACCTACAATATGGCGACCAGATCTTCATTCTTTTTCACAAGTAATGAAGATCCAACAAAACGAGAGTTTTTTGTACGTGACGTAACGCGGTCTACATCAGCTGCGCCTACCTATTTTGCGCCTGCGAAGGTGAAAAATATAGCCCCAGATCCTGTTAAAGACAAAGATCCAGTTGCAATGGTAAATATAGACGGAGGTGTTTTTGCTAACAATCCGTCCATGTGCGCGTACGCGGAAGCAAGAAATACTGATTTCACAAAGCGAGGAAGAGATTTTAACGAACCCAAGGCAAGCGAGATGCTGATTTTGTCAATTGGTACAGGAGGCGGAAACTTCAAATTACCTGAAATTAAAAAAAGTCACAAATGGGGAGTGCTGAGTTGGGCGAAATCTATTCCTGAAATAATGATGGACGGTAGCGTTGATACAGTCGCCTTTCAAATGAATGAAATCTTTGGCACTTTGAAGGAAGAAAATCGCAAGTGCTATTTACGAATTGATGTCCCTCAAGATGCCCGTAATTACGCTCCTGACATGTCGGATGCGTCACCTGAAAATCTAGTTAAATTGAAAAAGGCAGGTGAGGAGACATTGAAGCATGGTATCAGTAAAGGCCTTGATGACTTTATTGACATGCTAATTGACGAGCCGACGGCATAGGGACATACATAACGAATAAGAATAGAACCTAGAAATTATGAAAAATTGGACACCAAAAATTAAATGGGTAGTAGTAGCATCTATCTTCTCACTGAGTTTATTTGTTACCTATCTGGTTTTGCATGCATCAACCAAAAGTCCTACAGGGACAGAGCGGGTATACCTTAACAAAGAGCAGCTTGCAGCGGTAAATTCCATTATTGCTGTGACACCAACGCCGACCAAAATAATTGACGTTACTGGTCCCGATTCCTTGAAGTCAACCAAAGAAGTTATTGATTCCGCACAGTACAGAGCAGATGTGCAGGGGAAGGTTATTACATACCTGCAAGACGTGTTAGATTGCAAAGACGACAGTAAGATTGACGTGTTTGTGCGCTCGTATGATGTTAAGCAATTGCAAGCCGTCATTTCAACGCATTCTTTTGACGTTCACTCCTATTTCTGGTTGTCTGGAGGGTGGGTTCTCATGGAAGTGCTTTTTTGGTCACTCTTTGGCCTGATTGCAAACCTTATGTACAGCGTCACAATGGCTGAGAAATTTGAAGTCGAATGGGTTCCCGAGCATATAGGCAAGCTCTTTTATACGCCTTTGACAACAATTGTTATTTACCTTTCTTTGAATGCGTTAATAAACTCAGGCTCTGTTTCCTTTGATGAGGTCGGCAAGAATACCATTGTCTTGGCCTTTATTCTTGGTTTCTTTACCAAGAGGACAATTGAATTACTGAAGAAAGTTCGAGATATCTTATTGCCTGTTAACGATCAGAAAACAACGAGTGAAACGGACGAAGAAACGGAGGACCCTCCTGTAAGTTCAGATGAAGAGGCATTGGCCAAAGAAGCAATTTCGCAGAATGAAGCAGAACTGAAAGCGAAGTATCCTATGATTGATACACTTGAGCCTGGAGTTACGTTGAGCAACGTCATTGGAGTTATTGCACATGTTACAAGTGCGGCTCCAGAAGATTTCCCTACAAGCCTTTCGGTAACGGCAAATGGCGAAACCACGTCAGTAGAGTTGGAAGCTGTATTGATTGAAGATGGAGATTCCCAAGCAGGCTTAGGCTATCGGCTACGGAACCAGAGTGCGCCCACAATGATAGGATCGTTGGGAGCTGTTTTGGTCTCGTCAGAAACTACAAGGTCTCGAATTTTGTTGACATGTTCGCATGTCGCATTGGGAGGGAGCGGAAAAAATGAAGGAGGAAAATTTAGCGGGAATGAAAACATATTTGTTCTCGAAAGAAACCGCAGAAAGAACATTGGTAAGCTAATCTATGCCCGACTTGATGAAGGTGTGGATGTTGCCCTAGCTCAAGTAGACAGAAACCTCAATGGTGTAGATAACGAAATTCCATCTGGAGGTAAGCTTGGCAAAGTAAAGCCCTTGAGTGAGATGAAAATGAACGATAAAGTCGCCTTCTACAGTTCTAGAATTTCGAAAAAAATAGAAGGATCGATTAAGCGCATAAGTTCGCAACAGGAAGTGTCATTGAGATATACAGACGGCATAAAAAAATTCAAAGGGTTAATAGTATTGGGTCATAGACAAACGGGTAAGAAAGGTGCGATAAGTGAAAAAGGGGATTCTGGATCAGTTATCTTCACGGAGGATTATCGACCATTTGCCATGATTATTGGAGGAGATAATAGTTACACATACGCTATTCCAATAGAACCAATTTTAAAAGAAACGAAAACAGAGATCTATATTTAAAACAGCACTTCAACATGAAACATTCTATACTAAGCTTACTTACTTTTTTATTTCTTTATAGTTCAGCGCTGTATGCGCAGAATTCAGATCAACACCCACTTCAGGATGCCGTGGATTACAATACGCATTTAACAGATGGTGATTACGAGCAGGCTCGCGCAATATTGGAAAAATATAATCTGGATAAGATAGCAACAGCCGATACTTTAGTGGATACTATAATTGGAACACGCTTCATTGATGTTCCAGAGACAATAAATATGCAGGAGGCACGTGCTGTTGATGTGGGAGAGTCACAGGCAGGTGACGTATCGAGTGGTATCGGAGCACCAGCGATGATCGATGAACTTTCAAAACTTATAGCGGATCGATTTCGCGAAGAGTTGACGCTAGCGTTCTTGGATAATTTTCGTGAAAAACTGCAAGCTGACACCCTGCTAGGTGATTTGTTTCCAAATGCAAAGCGAATACTACTTTTTGATGATCCCTTCAACTATCAAGCTTGGCTTGCCTCCTTTCGAAGTGCATTGGATGAAGACTTAAAAGAGCTCCCTGAAAACTTGCCAATACTTCTAAAAGGGATCTCTACAATAGATGGTATTAATCTTACACAAGCTCAAAAAGACTTCATTGATGCCGCTACTGTTGTTTACGAGCAGGTACTCCCCTTTGTTCAATCTCCGCAAGAATCGTACAAGAACACCAATGAATTGCTGGACTTTCTATCCGTCCAGTTTAAGAATGAGAATGTCGAAAAAAGCTTGGACTTAATCGGCCCCATTGTAAAGGAGTTGTGTAATTACGAGAGAACCAATTGGGCCTCTAGCGCCAACCTTAAAAATTTGGAAAACCTTAAAATAGCAAAGACGTTTATCGGGTTTACGATTGAGAAGTACAAGGATACGCTGAATAGCGATGTCATGAGCATCCTAGGTGGAAAAACCTTATATGCATGGGCGCATGCTGAGCCTGTGGGTATAGGCTCATTGATAGATCAATCTTCTATCGGTTCATTGGTCAACTTGGTAAAAGATGCCAGTCACGATATTCGAAGCGTACAGGAAGCGGTAGTTGTTCTAGGAAATAAACTTGCAAATGGAGATGTCCTTAGCTACACGGATTACATCCCTACCATCGAATCTGGGTTTGATCTTATTTCACTTTTAACGGATAGTACGGCGTTGCAGACTATTGATGCCAACTTAAGAATGCCTGAAAAATTTAAAAACACGGTAGAAAGCATTAACGCAACGATACCCTTTTTAATTGAAACGAACCAAGCTATTGCATCAAAAGAGTATTCAAAGATTTTGGTCAATACGCTCGAGGCAATTGAAGTATGGATTCCAGCAGATGTGTTAAGTAGTAATGCATTCCTAAAGGATTTCTTGAAGTACGCAAATCTGGCGGTGAGTCTATCCACCGCCTCTACACCTGAAGCTTTTTCAGAAGCACTAAGGGGAGCGGTTCTTCCTGCTCAGAGTTATCGACTAAAGCGTAACAGCTATTTCAGTTTTTCAGTAAATGCATACGCAGGTGTGTTTGGTGCTCAGGAGTACCTAGAGAATGCCAACGCGAAAAACCCAACGGCCTTTCTTACTGGATTCACTGCTCCTATTGGGATAGGTGCAAATTGGGGGGTAACATGCAAAAAACCGACAAAGTTCAGCCTTCACAATGTGAAAACAATTATTAACGAGACAGACAACATTTTAAACTCTATCCGAAGAAGACGTTACTTTAGCGGACATTCCATTTCTCTTTTTGCATCAATCATTGACGTCGGCGCAGTAACAGCTTTTAGACTTAAAGATGATTCTGCACCAACACCAGATGTACAGTGGAAGAATATCTTATCCCCCGGTTTATATGTTGTATGGGGGATCGGAAATACGCCACTTGCGGTAAATATAGGAGCGCAATACGGCCCCGAGCTTCGCAAAGTTCTGGACAATGGAGATTTGGAAATTAATTCAAGAGCGTGGAGAGTTGGAGCGGCCTTGACAGTAGATATACCATTGTTCAACCTGTACAGTAAATCTGAAAAAGTGAAAAAGGTGGAATTGACTCAATCAACTTGGGACAAAAGATATTCGACTGAAAAGGCCGAAAAATTGGAGAAGGCTGAAAAGCTAGATCGCAAGGCGGAGAAGTTGAATGAAAAACTTCAGAAGATTGAGGAGCAAAAAGCGAAACTTGATTAGAAATAGGGGGGAACATGAAAAAACTCATCGCCCTAGCATTCGTCTTCATCCTTCTCGCCTGCACAACAGACGGGAGCACCAACGTATACATCTGCATTTCCAACGCATCAGAAGTATATCACTTAGACAAAAACTGTCGAGGGCTTAAGCGCTGTACGCACGAAGTGAAGATTGTTACTAAAAATGAGGCAATAAGAACATATGGTCGCAGAATTTGCGGCTACGAGGATTAAATTTTTGGAAGGAATAGACTGTTCTATTTCTTCCAAAATTGCCACCATTTTCGGCTAACTTCTTCTTTAATTGCATCAGATGATGAGATAGCTACAGGTTCGGGAACCTTGCCTTTTTCAGACCATCCTTTTCCTCCGTAAATCCATTTTTTTTCAATTCCCAACAATTGAAGTTCAACTTTTGAGTTGATGCGTGTTTGTTGTAATACTAGATTCGGGTTTAATTCTTCACTTTCCATAACCAGTTGTTTTGAGTGGATTAGTTGACGAGACGCTTTTCTTGTCGTATTAATAGAATGTACAACATAAGTAGTTGGAAATTAGAAGTATATATCCGTTTCGGACACTCCAATGAACAAAGCGTACGAGGGATTATGTAGAATTGAAAAAGCGGTCAGAATTCAGGTACTCATTCCCATACTTGCTAATGTAAAAAGTGTAGTATTTGTAACAAGCTCTTAACACTCTGTGAAACTTTAACTCAAGTTTTGATTGTTAAAGATTAAAGTCTTAATTTGTGGACTCAAATAACAGGCTATTACTACGTTAACTTGAAGATTTTCGTCCACAGAATACTACTTTTTTTATCCATCATTGTTTGGGGCAATTTCGCGTCGGCTGATATAATCGTACAAGAATATTTTAACTCTGGAGGAATTCCTACTGGTTGGTCAACCGCTGCCTTGCAAGGTGCGGCAACTTGGAATGTTCAAAATGCACCTGCACTTGGTTCGGGAAGTGGAACGTTCTATGCGGTATTTGACGATGCTGGTTTGGGAGCGGGAGTAACACCAAATGAGGCTACATTGACCACCAATTCCTTTAACTGTGTTGGAAGAACTGGAGTTTATATGAACTATCAACATCATTGGTATGGCGTTGAATCAACACACGGCTATATTGAGATTTCAAACGATGGTGGTGGGTCATGGACAACTTTAATGGATTATCAGAAATATACCAGAGGATCAATCGCTGCTCCTCAGGATACCACCTTGAATATAACAGCATGGGCTGCTAATCAGGCCGATGTTAGGGTTCGGTTTCGTTATTGGGACAACAGTCTTGCTGGTCAATATTGGTACCTCGATGATATCACAATTTACAGTGATCCAGATGTGGGGGTGACCGACATGACAGCTCCTGGGTATTTGGGCTGTGCGGGCGTTTATACGGCGACAGAGCAGGTAACGGTCGAAATTACAAATTTTGGATTTTCCCCTGTTTCCAATATCCCGGTCAATTGCGATGTCTCTGGCGGGGTGACCGCATCGTTAACGGGTACCTATGTGGGACCATTGGCACCCGGTGCAACGGTATCATTTACCTTTCCAGGTACGATAGATATGAGTGTTGGTGCCGTCTATGATTTTAATTTGTATACCACCCTTGCAACAGACGAATTCCTATTTAACGATACTACCTATACTTCAAGACAGAACGTTATTGTTGGAACCTATCCGTATACCATGGATTTCAATGGGACAACAGGAGGTTGGTTTGCGACGGGAAACAATCCTCCAGACAATGGTTACCGAAATTTTGTCCATGGAGGAGTCCCTTACCTCAATGGACCTGAAGGTGAAGGTGATTCTTGGTATGTGGAAACGACAGCATCAAACAATGGAACATACATTTGGGTAGAAAGTCCTGTTTTTGATTTCACTGGATTGACGGATCCACAGTTGTATGTCGATCTTAAACATTCGTTGCACAATTCTGATTATTTCCATGTGGAGTACTCATTAAATGGAGGCACTACGTGGTCGCAATTAGGAAACAACACTGATCCAAATTGGTACAACGGAACAAACTGGTGGCAAAACAGTTGGTCAAATCCAGTAAATACATGGACTACCTATCAGAAAAGTTTGTGTGCGCTTGCTGGTCAGTCTTGTGTGAAATTGCGCTTCTATGGTCGCCCATATTACAGTGAACCAACGTATACTAACTACCATTATTTTGCTTTCGACAACGTAGAAATTAAGGATGGTCCAGACGTCGGAATTGTTGCTTATGTAGATCCTGTAAACATAGGATGTTTGTTCGCTTCTGATCAAGTTGTGACCGTAGACGTGCACAATTATTCCTGTTCACCAGTGTCTAATGTCCCTGTAGAATGCAACATAACGGGTGTGGTGACAACGACATTGACAGGAATAGTTCCTGGGCCAATACCTGCCGGAGGATCAGTGTCATTCACCTTTCCTGGCACCATAGATATGACGACAATTGGCGTGTATAATTTCGAATCATACACGCAGCTTGCGGGAGATATTTATTTACCAAATGACACGCTTGCGACGAGTATCAATGTCAATCAGTTATTGGTGAATACCTATCCCTATTCGGAGGACTTCAATTCAGGTCCCGCTTATTGGATTCCAGGAGGAACAAATCCACCACTGAACAATGGTCGTGAGTTCGTGTTAGGCGCTTTGCCGTATTTGAATGGCCCACAAGGACAAGGAGACTCATGGTATGTGCAGACGACAATTTCAAATCAAGGAGATTATATTTGGGTAGAAAGCCCCGTGTTTGATTTCAGTAACCTGACGAATCCAACATTGACGATGGATATCAAACATTCCCTGCACAACTCAGATTACTTTCAGGTGCAATATAGTTTGAATGGTGGTGTTACGTGGACACAACTTGGAGGTCCAATAGATCCACTGTGGTACAATGCGACAAATTGGTGGCGAAATTCATATGCTGCTCCTGTGGATGGTTGGCTGACGGTTCAACAAGAATTGTGTCAACTATCGGGAGAATCTTGCGTGAAATTTAGAGTGTACGGTCGACCGTATTACAGTGCTCCAACCTATGCAAATTATCATTTATTCGGCTTTGACAATTTCATGATTGATGATGGTGAACCAGACGACATTCTTCCATTGGAGATCATTCTTTCAGATGCAGGTGATTGTGCTGCCTTTGGCCCTGGAGAGACAGTAAGTGTTGTCATTGAGAACACAACGTGTCGTCCTTTGTACGATGTTCCGATTGATCTTCAATTGAACGGCGGTCCAATCATTAGCGAAATAATGCCTGGTCCAATTCCACGGTTTGGATTCTACATTTATACCTTCACGGCAACGCTCGACATGAGTGCGCCAGGTACGCATACGATTTCGGTGACAACAAATTTGGCCACGGATGGAACGCCAGCCAATGATAATTTACAAGAGACACGTTTCAGTGGAATCCCCATAACTGCCTTTCCGTATACAGAGGATTTCAATACGGACAATGGAGGCTGGGTTTCTCGTACCACAAACGACACACGTCTATTCGTTCACGATTCGTTGAGTTATTTGAATGGAGCAGAGGGTGAAGGCGACTCATGGTTTGTGCGAACTTCTGCATCAAACAATGGTTCGTATGTGTGGGTAGAAAGCCCAGTGTTTGACTTTAGTGGTATCACGGATCCATTGCTTTCCGTGGACATTAAACATTCATTGCACAATTCAGATTACTTCCATGTGGAATACAGCTTGAATGGTGGCACTACATGGGCTCAACTCGGAAATAACTCCGTTCCTAATTGGTACAACGGAACCAACTGGTGGCAAAACAGCTGGTCGAACCCCGTGGATTCATGGACAACGTATCAACACAGCTTGTGTGCATTGGCAGGGCAACCTTGTGTAAAGTTGCGCTTCTACGGACGACCGTATTACAGTGAACCGACCTATTCCAATTATCACCTTTTTGCACTCGATAATATTGCCATTAAGGATGGTCCCGACGTGGGAGTTATTGCTTATGTCGATCCTGTAAACGCAGGATGCCTATTTGCTTCAGATCAAATCGTTTCAGTTGAGGTCTACAACTATTCATGCACGCCAGTTTCAAATGTACCCGTAGAATGTGTTGTATCGGGAACAGCAAGTGCAACATTGAACGGGATTGTTCCAGGCCCAATTCCAGCAGGTGGGTCAGTTGTGTATACCTTCTCAGGAACTGTGAATATGACATCTGTGGGAATCTATGATTTCATTGCATATACCCAACTCGCGGGAGATATTTACTTACCAAATGACACGCTTGCCACGAGTATCAATGTCAATCAGTTATTGGTGAATACCTATCCCTATTCGGAGGACTTCAATTCAGGTCCCGCTTATTGGATTCCAGGAGGAACAAATCCACCACTGAACAATGGTCGTGAGTTCGTGT
>CAJQJL010000158.1 GCA_905478665.1 uncultured Flavobacteriales bacterium | reverse complement strand
TTCAAGTGGGAAGTAGTTGTTCTTGTCTGATGTTAAAACGTAGGACTCGGCTTGATCTCTAGGGAAGGTGAAAGAGTAAGCGCCGTTAGCATTTGTCGTCATCTGTCCGACGAGACTATTGGTGCCACCACCCGCAGGCACTTCATACAATGACACTGTGGCTCCAGAAAATGGTTGTCCAAATGTGCTGTCAGTCAAAATTCCCGCGATCGTAAAATCGGCTTTCCCCTTTTTACATGCAACGAGTACAATTGTACATAATAATATATAATAGATTTTTCTCATAGCATATAAAGTTTCAAGAAACGAAATTTAAGAAAATCGTCGGAATTTAGGAAATGAAGAGTGAATTGTTAAAATGTTTTTATCAAATTTTCACATTTTTTGATTTCTCAGCAAATGATTTTTATATATTAGCGTCATAACTTAAAACTATTATTTATTATGTCAGAAGAAAATGCAGTACAACCTCAAGGAAAGGGGTTAGCAGTAGCAGGGTTCATTTTAGCAACAGTTGGATTGGTATTCAACGTATTTGTAATGGCCGCAGCTCTATTAAGTGGAAACAAAGGATTAGCTTGGTTTTGGGTGATTCTATGTGCCGTAGGTTTGGTATTGTCAATTATGGGAATGATGAAGCTTGGAAAAACTGGTGGTAAGAAAGGACTAGCAATTGCTGGTATGGTTATCGGTATTCTTGCAGTTATCTGGTCTGTATCAGGGGCAATCGCTATTGGTGATGCTGCTGATCAAGTAGGTGATGCTTGGTCGGAAATTGGAGATAACCTTGATAGGCTTGAGAATATGGATGATCTATTAGATCAATAAGAATTCTCTTTCAAGAAATTAAAAGCCTTCTATATTTAATAGAAGGCTTTTTTATTCAATAGATTTACTTTTTTTGTCAGAATAATGGAATTTGACGATGATTTAGACCTTTTAGACAACGGGACGGATCCAACATACAGAGGGACAAGGCCTTCTTTTTTGACGGTGCTTTGTATTCTAACGTTTGTCGGTGCAGGGCTTGGTATAATATACAATCTATTCACACTCTTCTGGGTGTCAAGCACAGAGGAATTCTTAACGTCTATTTCTGATTATGATGATTCTGGTGAGTTAAACAATTCCATGACGAATGCCTATAACTGGATGAAATGGGGGATAGTTGCAGGGGTAATAGGGAATTTACTATGCCTTGCTGGTGCCATTGTCATGTGGACAATGCGGAAAATAGGCTATTATATTTATATTGTGGGACAAGGAATTCCCGTATTGATAACGGTACTTTCATTTGGAAGCACTTTTGGTAGCGGTTTAGGCGCTTTTGGGTTTGTTGGATTAGCGATAAGCCTTGTCTTTCCAGTTGGATTTATCGTGATGTACGGATTAAATTATAAATATTTGAGATAATGGATGATTTAGACATAATTGACAATGAAAGTAATTATGGTGGGACTCAAAAACTGCCCGTATTTCTTAAAGTATTGTGCATATTAACATTTGTAGGTTCTGGATTAGGTATTCTCGGAGCACTTATAGGTTTCTTAGTAAGTGATATGTCCACTAAGAGTTATGAGATGATGCAGACAATTGATAATGGAGGCTTTGATGCTATTGGATTTAATATCGCAGAAATGATAAAATGGCAGAAATACATGAACATTGGAAATCTAGTTGGAAGTGCACTTTGCTTAACGGGAGCATTGATGATGTGGAAGCTAAAAAAAGTAGGTTTCTATTTATACCTTCCAGGGACGATTATTCCGCTAATTGTTACTGGTATTGGTATGCAGTATGTGCTTACTGGTTTCATGTCTGGTTTCGGTGCACTTAGTATTGTAATAAATGGTATCTTCGCGGCAGCCTTCATCACGATGTATGGTATAAACTTTAAACACTTAAGATAATGGATGAATTGGATGATCTTTTAGATCCGGGAGTAAAAAAAGAAAGTTCGGGAGGAAATTTTTCGGGAGAAGCTCAACTTCCAAATGCAAACGCTACACTGGTTCTTGGGATACTATCGATCGTGGGGTGTTTTCTGTATATGTTACCTGGTTTAATTTGTGGGATTATTGCATTGTCTCTTCATATGAAGGATAAAGCCATTTACAATTCTGACCCTTCGAGATATGCAAACTCGTTTAAAAATGCCAAAGCAGGTTTTGTCTGTGCAATAATTGGTACATGCCTTTCAGGGTTATTTCTTCTACTTTTGATTATTGGATTTGTAACTGGAGCAGGTCTTTATAGGTTTTGATAGAATGTAGTTGGAAATCGACGTTTGGCATCGATTGTATGACCTGCGGGTTTCAACGATCCATAAAATTGCTTTTCGAAGGAAATGTAGTTGACAGTTTTTTCATGTTTCCTGCCACGATTCCATTGATCATTACATTTATTTTACTTTTTGTCCATCTTTATTTTAAGCTTAAAAAGGGAGCGCAGTATATTTTATACACGTTTAGCTTTTCTGCAGCGCTTATTCTGATCAATTTCTCCGTGAAGTTGGTTACTGGTGATGTATTTCATTAACAATACTGGAATTTCGAGCGTCCTTTTGCTAACTTTGAGCAAATACACATACATTTCTTATGTCAGACGATAAAAAAATCATTTTTTCAATGGTTGGGGTGTCAAAGAACACACCTCAAGGAAAACAAATAATCAAAGATATTTATCTCTCATTTTTCTATGGAGCCAAAATTGGCATCATCGGATTGAATGGTTCTGGTAAATCAACAGTGATGAAGATTATCGCTGGTTTGGATCAAGCCTATCAAGGGGAGGTTGTCTTCTCGGAAGGATATTCAGTTGGATACCTGTCACAAGAGCCTGAACTCGATGAAAGTAAGACCGTGAAGGAGATTGTAATGGAAGGTGTTCAAGAAACGGTGGACATTTTACAAGAATTTGAGGACATCAATAATTCATTCATGGATGAAGACATCATGAACGATCCTGATAAGATGGACAAGCTTATTGCTCGTCAAGGAGAAGTGCAGGATATCATTGATTCACTTGATGCTTGGGAATTGGACACAAAGCTGGATCGAGCAATGGATGCATTACGTTGCCCGCCGAACGATCAAAAAATTGAAACACTTTCTGGAGGAGAGCGCAGACGTGTGGCTTTATGCCGATTGCTGTTGAGAAACCCAGATATTTTATTGCTTGATGAGCCTACTAACCACCTTGATGCTGAGTCAATTGAATGGTTGGAACAGCATCTGCAGCAATATAAGGGAACTGTTATCGCAGTTACACACGACAGATACTTCCTAGACAACGTAGCTGGATGGATTTTGGAATTGGACAGAGGAGAAGGGATTCCATGGAAAGGAAATTACACTTCTTGGTTGGAGCAAAAAGGAGAGCGTCTGAAAAAAGAAGAGAAATCTGAGTCGAAACGTCAAAAAATGCTGGCGCGTGAGTTGGAATGGGTGAAGATGAATCCAAAAGGGCGACATGCAAAGAATAAGGCGCGTTTATCAAATTACGATAAAATGCTTGCTGAAGATGTGAAGTCGAAAGAAGCAATGTTGGAAATTCCAATTCCGAATGGACCACGTTTAGGGAACAATGTCATTGACGCTGAACACGTTTCCAAAGGTTTTGGAGATAAGTTGTTGTATGGCGATTTGAATTTCAAGCTTCCACCAGCTGGAATTGTAGGTGTAGTTGGTCCTAACGGAGCGGGTAAGACGACCATTTTCAAAATGATTATGGATGAATTGGAACCAGATAGCGGTGAGTTTAAGGTAGGTGAAACGGTTAAGATAGGTTACGTAGATCAATCTCATGAGGATATTCATCCTGATAAAACAGTTTTCGAAGTTGTTTCAAATGGTTTGGAGTATGTAGAAGTTGGAAATGAGAAAATCAACGCGCGAGCGTATTTATCGAAATTCAATTTTAGTGGTTCGGATCAAAATAAGAAGGTAGGGGTCCTTTCAGGAGGAGAGCGAAACAGACTGCATCTTGCCATGACATTGAAGATTGAGGCGAATGTGCTTTTACTTGATGAGCCTACGAATGACATAGATATCAATACATTGCGTGCACTGGAAGAGGGAATTCAGAATTTTGCTGGTTGTGCTGTGGTAATTTCTCACGACAGATGGTTCCTTGATAGAATTTGTACGCATATCCTTGCTTTCGAAGGTGATTCTGAAGTTTATTGGTTCGAAGGTTCGTATTCTGAATACGAAGAGAACAGGAAAAAACGATTGGGAGATCACGGGCCGAAGAGAATTCGTTACAAAAAACTTGCTTAAAGAGTGGAGGAGCAGTTAAACAACCCTTTGCACGGAAAGACTTTGGAGTCAATACTAAATGAACTTGTCGAACAACTTGGTTGGGAGCGAATGGGCGATTTGGTGCCCATTAATTGCTTTTTGAAGGATCCTTCAGTAAAAAGTAGCCTAAAATTTTTGAGAAAAACACCTTGGGCGAGAGCGAAGGTGGAGAAATTATACATTGAGAGAGTTTATCAATTTTTGAAGAAAAAATAAAGAAATGAGTGTAAGGAATGTAGAGCCAAGTGTTTTGTGGAACCGATTTGCAGATTTAAACGCTGTGCCACGTGGATCGAAAAAAGAGGAGCGTGTAATTCAGTTCATGGTTGATTTTGGAAAGGAATTAGGGTTGGAGACAATCAAAGATTCAATTCAGAATGTAATCATTAAAAAGCCTGCCACTAAAGGAATGGAGAATAGAAAGACACTAATTCTTCAGTCTCATCTTGATATGGTTCATCAAAAAAACAATGACACTGATTTCGATTTTGATACACAAGGCATCGAAATGATAGTTGAAGGAGACTGGATTCGTGCCAATGGTACTACGCTCGGAGCGGATAACGGTATTGGAGTTGCTTCAATAATGGCTATTCTTGCTTCAGATACAATTGAGCATCCAGCTTTGGAGGCAATGTTTACAATTGACGAGGAGACAGGGATGACTGGAGCCATGCAATTGGATCCTTCTAATTTTTCGGGAGAAATTCTATTGAATCTTGACACAGAGGATGATGATGAGTTGTCGATTGGTTGTGCGGGTGGAATTGATACGAACACAAGCTACTCTTACGCTGAAGAGGCAATTGCAAATGACAGTACGTGTTATGAACTAAATGTGAAAGGGCTGATAGGTGGGCATTCTGGAATGGATATCGACAAAGGGAGAGGGAATGCGAACAAAATAATGAATCGAATACTTCACTATTTACAATCAAAGACTTCTTTTCAGTTAGTCTCTGTCGATGGTGGAAGTTTGCGAAATGCTATTCCACGTGAATCGGTGTCAGTGATAGCTGTGGCAGCAGAGAATATTGAAAATTTTAAAGTGTCTTTTGGTGTAATTGCACAAACGATCAAGGATGAGTATCATACGCTTGAAAAAGATTTAGTGGTTGAATACAATTCTGCTGATTCAGATGGGGCCGCTGTTCCTTGCGCTGATACTGTGAAGATTGTAAATGCACTCTTTGCAGTCCACAATGGTGTTTTCAGGATGAGTCCTGACATTGAGGGCTTGGTGGAGACTTCTTCCAGTCTAGCGCGTGTTATCGTGAAAGAAGGATCGTTTACAACACAATCTCTACAGCGAAGTAGTGTGGAAAGTACAAAGGATGATGTCGCGAACACAGTGCGTGCGGCATTTGAGTTGATGGGGTGTGATGTTGTCCAGAATGGTGATTATCCAGGGTGGCAGCCTAATCCAAATTCTGAAATCCTAAACCTAATGACTGATTTGTATCGTGAAAGATACAACGAGGATCCGCAGGTTAAGGCATGTCATGCTGGTTTGGAGTGCGGAATCCTACTTAAGCACTTGCCGGATGTTGATATGATCTCTTTTGGTCCAAACATCCGTGCGGCACATTCTCCTGATGAGAAGGTTCAAATCTCTTCCGTTCAAAAATATTGGGGCTACCTGTTAGAAGCGTTGAAAAGAACGCCTGAAAAAGGGTAGGGGTGGCTGGTCAACACGAATTGGTTGAATTAGCCAACGCTATTATGCCTTTTGGGAAATACGAAGGTCGACTTCTCATATCTATTCCTGAGCCATATTTGGTCTGGTATAAGAACAAAGGTTTGCCAAAAGGAAAGCTCGGACGCCAGTTGGAGTTGATTTTGGAGATTAAAATTAATGGGTTAGAGCACTTAATTTATCCTTTAGTTCGGAAATAGCCAATTTTATTTACAAAATGTAAATAATCGTGTTAACGCCTGTCTTTTAGTAGTTTGTATTGCTTCAATTGAAGCTTTGATTGTATGTATTCGTTTACAAATCTGATTTTTTTCTACTTTTTACGAAACATTATGAAAAGAGGTGCCGTAAATCCCTTTGTAAATCATTTTTAATACAACATGCAAACAACAAACTTAGATATGATCAACAGCGCAGTTCAAACAGCAAAATACAGATTGGCAGAGCACAGAGCTCAAGGACAGAATAGTTCACTTTCAATATTTCAAGTAGCTAGATTAATGGATGCTGTGAGGGTAGGAGAGGCGAAAGGGCAGGACAACGCCCGTTCAGGTTCTTTCTCGTTAAACTAGATAGATATTATCAAATTCAATAGTCTAAATCACCCTCAGGGATAATTCCATAGAGGGTGATTTTTTTCTCTTTACACTCCATTTCTTGTGAATTATATGATTACATTTGTAAATAATATACATGTTTACAAATGTTAATTCAGGATCGAATCAAATTAATAATCAAGGCCAATAACGAAAGTCCCTCTTCTTTTGCGGACAATATTGGTATTAAACGATCCAATCTCTCCCACGTTCTTAGTGGTAGAAACAAACCAAGTCTAGATTTCTTATCGAAGATTCTGAATAGTTATCCCAGCGTTAACGCGTCATGGCTAGTTACTGGTGTTACACGGGAAGGTACACTGAAGGAGCCTGAAGCCGAAAGCGCAATAGGGTCGGAACCAAGCGTTGCTGATCCTAAGGCAATTGAGCGAATCCTGATCTTCTATAAAGACGGAACTTTTAAGTCGTATAACCCTAGTGAGCAATGATTCCCGAAGCAATTAGCTCTTCTCCAATGTAGAAGGCGGCGAATTGTCCTGGCGTGATTCCACGCTGTTTTTCATCAAATAGTGCATAGATTCCATCTTCTAACACGTGAATTGTACCGCCTTGAAGTGGTTGCCTGTATCTTATTTTAACACTACAAGTTAGATTGTCTATTGATTTGATATTGTAGGCTTTGGATACAAAGTGCATGTCTTCTTTGTTTATGCGCAAAGCGTATTTGTTTAGACCTGGATGTTCGTCCTTCTGACCTGAATAGACAATATTTTTATCGACGTCCAATCCGATAACAAACGATGGATTTGGTCTTCCGCCAATGTGAAGTCCTCTCCGCTGTCCAATCGTATAGAAATGGGCGCCTTGATGATCAGCTACCTTTTGCCCCATATCTGCGCTGTAATCGAATGGTTTTGCCAATAACTCAACATTCTCTGCTAGTGGCGCTATACTGGAATAGTTGCTGAAGACTTCTAAGTTGTCAGGGATTTCAATGACTTCACCCTTCTTTGCTTCTAATTTTTGCTGTAAGAACTCAGGTAAACTGATCTTCCCTACAAAACAGAGTCCTTGGGAGTCTTTCTTATCTGCGGTGACTAGCCCATTTTCCTCGGCAATTCTACGCACCTCAGGTTTCAGTAGCTCACCAATAGGGAAGAGTGCTTTGGAAAGTTGTTCTTGATTCAGTTGACAAAGAAAGTAGGATTGATCCTTGTTGGGATCTTTGCCCGTCAACAAACCAAAGGAGCCGTCTTCTTTTTCTATTTTCCGACAATAATGTCCAGTAGCGACATAATCTGCGCCAAGATCCATTGCGGCTTTCAGGAATACATCGAACTTAATTTCTCGATTGCATAATACGTCAGGGTTTGGTGTTCTACCTCTTTGGTATTCATCGAACATGTAATCAACGATACGGTCTTTGTATTCAACGCTTAAATCAATGACTTGAAAGGGAATACCCAGTTGCTGCGCAATGAGCAATGCGTCGTTGGAGTCGTCAATCCATGGGCAATCATCAGAGATTGTTACGCTCTCATCATGCCAGTTCTGCATAAACATACCAATGACCTCATATCCTTGCTCTTTAAGCAATAATGCTGCGACACTGGAGTCTACACCTCCTGATAAACCAACTACAACTCGTTTCATAGTGCAAAATTACGACTAATTCTATCTTTTGCAATGCGATTCATCTAGTTACAAAAGTAAACTACAAATGTAAATTGAGTGGATGGGAAGTATTTGGTGGCATTAACATTTGTTAATATCTCTAATTCTAGCTTGCGGTACTATTTTTGTAATTTAGCGACCGTTGAAGACACTCATTATCATATTTGCCTTATTTGTAGGCGCTCCGTTGCTGAATGCTCAGGAATGCGAGAAAATCTTGTTTACAGGAAGGGTGGCTGACACGCTTCGTCCGCAGTCCTTTTATAATTTAATGGTAATCAATCGAACTACGGGACACGGTGTCTTTGGTCGACCAAATGGATCTTATTCAGTTTATGCAAATAAAGGAGATTCAATTTCACTATCTGTAAAAGGGTATCCAGTGATCAATGTTACAGTGGAAGCAGATAACAACTGTCAACACAAAATGACTTATTTCTTGAAGAACAAAATTCAGGAAGTCCAAGAAGTTGTTGTTAAACCGCTTAAGACGCTTAATCAAATTAAAGAAGAGCGCGAGGCGCTGGCTATGCGTGAAACAAGAATGGTCACTGGAATAGAGGTGATGCAGAGTCCAATTACGGCATTGTATCAGGCGTTCTCTAAGAAGGAGAAAAACAAACAA
>CAJQJL010000157.1 GCA_905478665.1 uncultured Flavobacteriales bacterium | reverse complement strand
TGATTCTAAATGATGCATATCTTACGTTTCAACACCAAGTAAGATAGCTGATTTATAGACTGTTGCGAAGTGGGTGAGATGTAGTTTTCAACAAAAGAACGGTGAGTTTTTGCGCGGTCTGACGGTCGAGGGCTTAAACAAATCAAAAGCGGCTGGGCTAGACAGTTCAGTAATGATTATTAATGGTGTTGGTGGACGCCTACTTTCCGAACAGCACGCCATTCAGTCCGCGATGGTGTTAAATGCAACTCAACCTAAATTCGCTTCAACACTCGTTTTGACAGCACACAAAGGATTGGAACATTACAAGAACAGGTACAAGGGCGAATTTCAGGAAATGGAAAATCTTGAACTATTCAAAGAAATGCGAACGTTCATTGAACACCTAGAGTTGGAAGAAACCATCTTTCGCAGCGACCATGCATCGAATCGACTTGTCTTGAAGGGCAATTTGGGTCGAGACAAGCAGAAGTTTCTAAGTCAGATAGATCAAGCAATTGAAGATCCGCACAATTCAAACATACGCAATTATATTCCACGCGGATATTAGAATTCTTCCATTTCACAACAAATCTTAAAATCTCAAGCATCTGGCAATATGCCGATTGGCGTTTCGTTTTTTGCTCAAAGCCAAAAACCAATCCTATGAGACGAATTAAAGCCGCAATGCTGGTAATTCTCAGCACTGTATTCATCACGCTACTCTTTTACAAACAAGCCCTTGGAATTAACCTATTTATCTACGAATTCCTCGTTGTTTTCTATCTGTTCGCTGCTAAGGAGCTTGAATTTAAGCGCTTCAATCAAATAGCAATGACAATCGCTGTTCTTATCACCGCAGTTTTCACTGTTGTTCACCATTCTACATTGAGTTTCATTGTTAACTTTTCTGTGTTCTTTATCTTCATTGGAACGCTCATAGCTCCAGAAATGAAATCAATTATTAGTTCACTCAACTTGGCGACAATCAGCTTATTACGTTCTCAGTCAAAGTTTAAAGAACAAATGGACGAGAAAGGAACAAAGGGCAAGAAAATCAGTTTCATGCTATGGCGAATGCGCATCTTTCTCATTCCATTGCTGATCATCATTCTATTTATTGTAATCTACAGCTGGTCGAACCCAAAATTCAGCCTGCTAATTAGCGATATTGGTACTTATATTCAAGAGAAGCTCGCATTCATCTTTGAGCACATAGATTTATGGATCATCGCTGTGTTCGCGATTGGTTATACCATAAGCTGCTTTATTTTTCTTAGAGTCCGCACGAAATCCATCATTGAGCGGGATGCTGGGCTAACCGATGAACTCATACGGAAGAAAACTAAAAACAATGTTCCATTCAAATTCATTGCGCTCAAAAACGAGTATCGCTCAGCTGTCTTCCTATTCTTCTCATTGAATTTACTCCTGTTCATTCTGAACATATTGGACATTAACCACGTCTGGATCAATTTCGAGTGGAGCGGTGAGCACCTGAAGCAGTTTGTGCATACGGGAACTTACCTACTCATAGGAGCCATCTTGATTTCCATTGTTTTGGTATTGTATTACTTCAGAAACAACCTAAATTTTTACCGCGAGAATAAATGGTTGAAGTACCTCTCCTATGCATGGTTAATTCAGAACGGAATTCTCGCAATTTCTGTTGGAATTCGCAACTGGCATTACATTCAGCACTTTGCTTTGGCATACAAGCGTATTGCTGTTATGTTCTTTCTGCTCCTCACGATATACGGCCTGTATACCGTATTGATAAAGGTAATGAAGCACAAGTCGCCATTTTACATCATTCGTACGAACGCCTTTGCATGGGTGATGGTATTCGTTCTTGCCTCAGGATTTAATTGGGACAAAATCATCGCTCAATACAATTTCAGAAACGCGAACCAATCCTTCGTTCATTTAAATTTCCTCTCAGAACTGTCCGACACAGCGCTCCCGTCTTTGGATATGGAAATGGACAAGCTTTCCCAGATACGCGTTCAGCAAGAGCGCAAATTTGCACTAGGAAGTCTTTCTTTCGGCTCCTTTGGGCGAACATACATGACTCCTGAGGAGTATCACCAGAAATTGCAGCTTCGAAAGCTTATCTTCAAACGAAAATGGGAATCAAAAGGACTCCTCTCCTGGAATTGGGCAGAAAGTAAAGCGTATGAAGAATTGTTCGGGAAAAATTAAATAGTCGTTCTTCCCTATTTTTTTTCAAGTGTTATGTTAACTGAATGGTTTTTCCATGAACCACGGTCATAATCAACCGTATGGAAGAGGTCTTTTATTTCATCGCTGAATTCCACGAGTGATAAATACTCAACCACTCTACCGTCAAAATAGGCAGGGTCTACACCATTGTAATAGTCAACTTCATCTTTCCTTGCCCAGTCATGCAAGCTTCCAGCGTCTCCTTTGCGGAGATGAAACATAAACTCAACAACGCTCACATCATCCTTATGTGCTTTCTTGAACATTCGCTTTAACTTCCCTTTTTTCTTGAACACCTCAGTATCAAGCTGATCAACTGGTGTATGTCCAAATGTGTCCAAAGTTCCATAATGCTTACTGTTCATGTAATCCGTTGAACGGAACGAAACAGAGCGCCCAATGAATTTCCCATTTTTACGTGCTTTATACGAATTGCTAATTTCATCCTTATCGGATTTCGTGATGTCGCGCACCAAGTTCTGTAGGACGTAATAAATCCACCCTTTTCCTTTGGGAACGGAATTAGGGTTTCTTATCGCCAAGTTATAGTCATCAGCTAGGCGTGTAAGCACTTCCGCATAATTAGGATAGAACCAAAGTGCATCATGATGATTTGTCAAGTGCGTTACTTTAGGACCAACGATAGGATCGTTCAGTAGCACCTTTACTTGCGCTTCCAATTCATTGTACAAAGCATCTAGGTCGGCTGTACTGGGCAAATCTCTGAACGACTTAAACTCGTGCTCATTCATAATGTTAGCTAGTCCAGGTGTTGCATTAACTGGCTTTCCTGAAGTCACTGTCAAATGTACTCCGACCTCAAACTCATTTCCAGAGTCCTTTGTTTCCTCAATTAATCGATGAGCATTTCTCAGGCTATCGCTCCCACCCGCTCCATAATTTGGCAAGATTTCGACTGAATTGAGAACGCCTAAATTAACAAGATGAATAATCCCATCGTTTAAATCTGGAACGACCCCATAGTCGTCTGCTGTAAGAATGATTTTCGTACTCATGAATAGCTTTTAAGTTTCTCCTAAAATAGATATTGTCACTGAAACCACCAACATCTATCATCAGTTATGTATTCCTCAAACCATCTAAATTGCTTAGTTTTGTGGCTTTAACAATTCATTAACATTGAAAAAATGACCTCTGGCACGGTCATTGAAAATGGGCTGTCGAAAAATTAAACTAACGCTTACATAACATGAAAAAACTATTACTACCTATTTTTCTGGTTGCAATTGCCAGCAATGGTATTGCACAAAAAGATCGATCAAAGAAAGTTGAGACGAAGTATTTATCACTTCCTTCCTACGACATTAGCGAAACAGATCCATCCACGCTTATTGTAGAATATGCAATGGATAACGGAACCTTCGGCGCAGAGAAGTTGAAGGACACCAAAGCCACGTGTATTCCAAAAGGAGGAAAACTAAAGGATGCGATTGAAGTAACAACCTATTATTATGAACTTCCTTATGCTCAGCCTGCGTCACATTTGGTAGCTCACAGTGCTGACGGAAAATTGATTTATTCAACCAAGACTTCTGAAAAGGGCTCGTCTACGGTGAAATTTGGCTATCAGAAGTGTGAGTACTGGGTTTCTGACAAACTAAAAAAGGATTGGGCTACAATGGCTAACAATTTTAAATCTACAGAGCACAAAAAGTACGAAGACTTAATCTACACTAAGTCAACTGAAATTGCGACTGCAAATTTGTTCCTTTCGTATGTAAATCAAGAATTCGATGTCTACAGCGCAAAAGGAAAGGACTACGACTATGTCGATTTGGACGCAGCATTCGACAAGGCAATGCAAGCTTATCAAGGAATTGCAAGCAACGGACCTAACTCAAGCGACTTCGCTTTGTTAAAGGAAGCAATTGTAACATGGGAAAAGGAATTGGGAACATTGGATGTTGAAGATAAGAAAGCCCGTATAACTAAGGATATCGGTAAAGGTCTTCACGAGAATTGCGCACGTGCTTATATGTACATGTATGATTTTGATAATGCTCGTAAGCATGGAGGTACATTTTTGAAATTATTCGGAAACTTCTCTAACAACCGAAGTACGGCATTCAAATCATTGATGATGAACATGGAGAAGCAAAAGTTGGCTAAAGAAAAGAATGCTACAATTATGAATGACATTGATGCCTTAAACAAAATGGCACAAGCCTCTGCAAGTAACACTGTAAATGTCAAACGACTTTCAAGTGCTGATTTCGCACGATTGGCGAGTGATGATGCCAGCTACAGAATGGAACAACGTTCAGAAGTGTCTGATGCACGAAAGCAAGATGAAGAAGCAGCAATTGCAAGTGGAGAGTTAAATCCTTACCAAAAGTATGTGATGGATATTACAGGTGGTAAAGCAATTATGATGACAATGAAACCGTCACCACTGACTGGAATTCCAACATTAAAAGAGCTTCCAGCAGAAATGTGTGAACTGGAAGGTTTGACTCAGGTATTAATCATGAATAATGAACTAGAAACTGTTTCACCAGCAATCGGAAAGCTCAGCGAATTGAAGAAACTTGACTTAACGGGGAACAACATCAAAACACTTCCACCAGAAATAGGACAGCTTGCAATGTTGGAAACGCTTCGTTTAGGAAAGAACCCAATAGAAAGCTTTCCTGAAGAGATTGGAAATTGCACCAATCTAAAAACACTGGTATTAAAAGGATCAGTAATTAGTGCTGACATTAAAGATCAACTGGCGCGTTTATTACCCGATTGTAAAATTAAATACTAGAATTATGCGAACGGTTTATTTATTCTTGCTGGCCGCCTCTCTCCTATTTGTTGGATGCAAGAAGGATGTTAAGTCACCAGCTGAAATGTTGGAAGGGAAATGGATCATCACATCTCAAGAAGTTCTTGCGACTGTGGTCGCAGGCGATGGCTCTTACCTTACTTTCAACGCCTGTTCGTCGTCATGTAATGGCACGGACTACAAAGCGAGTGACATGACTTCAGGAACTTTTGAGTATGTTCTAAATAACGACGCTACACAGATCGTAATTGTTGATAATTCACCAGATGGTGGCAGTTATAATGCAACTTGGGACATCTTAGAATTGACAGAAGATTCCTTTCGAATTACAGGATCAACGATTCTTGGAAACTTGAAAATTGAAATGACAAAAGGATAATGTCTAACATTTCCTTTCGAGAATTTAAGGATGGCTTTCGGGTCATCCTTTTTTTTGTTAAATGAACAAGAGAATTAAATACCTTTGAACAGTGAACACATCAATTGAAATCCAACAGCAGTATGAAGGTTGGCGTACAACCCCGCTCTTATGGCAAGGAGATAGCTTTGGACTCACTCAATTAACAATTCAATCCCAATCTCCCACTCGTTTTAATGGGGACGTCACACCAATGCTTCGGCTGGGAATGCGTGTTGAGCAGTTTGTATTCCACGAATTAGAATCCATGAGTGAATGGACAGTACTTGCGAAGAACGTTCAAATCAATCGCAATAAGATTACACTCGGCGAACTGGATTGTATTCTAAAGAAGGATGAAGAAATCATTCATTTAGAGATCGTGTATAAATTCTACCTCTATGATCCCAGTGTTGGACAAACAGAACGCGACCATTGGATAGGTCCGAACAGAAAGGACAGTTTAGCTGAGAAAACAACAAAGTTAAGTGACAAACAACTCCCCTTACTGTATTCAGATGAAACACAGACAACCATCAGGGAAATAGGGATTACAACTTCTCGTATTCAACAACGCGTTCATTTTAAAGCACAACTCTTTGTTCCGTTAAACATGAAGAATAGCAAATTCAATGACATTAATAGTAATTGTATTGCTGGCGTTTACATCCACAGTGAAGACTTACACATGTTCAAGGATTGTAAATTTTTCATCCCACAAAAGGCGAATTGGCTGACCATCCCTCACACCAATGTGCCGTGGCTGAACCCAAGCAGTTTCAAAGGACACATTGAATCTTTGCACAAAGAGAAAAGAGCTCCACTTTGTTGGTTAAAACAACCCAATGGAGAACTTGAGAAGCTCTTTGTCGTCTGGTGGTAAGAAAACTCATAAAGTTAGACGCAGGACATTCAAGAGAATCATCCAGCCGAAAATCATACCAACAATAATTAAAGATCCAACATCCTTTTCTTTAAAGCTCCCCGCCATCGAAGCGTTTCTAATCATTTTAAATTGCGAAATGCTCAAGACAGTCTGATACACAATCACTCCGAAAAAAAAGTAAAGCGAAGTCCCTTCTACTTTCTGCGTGTACTCATATGCCACACTTCCGAAAGGATACATAACAGCACATAAAATTAGAATGACGAATACTGCCATTCCTGTACCCATCATTTTAGATTCATAAGCGCGCTTTCCATCAACGCCTTTCCCAAATAAAATCATCAACACAAATGCGAACATCATTGCGAGACATTCAGCAGTTCCTGTCGCTAACGTGTAATTCTTTAATCCTGAAACGCCATCTAAAAACACCAATACAATCAATGGAGCCCAAAATAACCCCGCTAACATCAACTGCTTTAATTCAGACTTACCTTTTGCATTGCTATCCGTTGCGGCTGTATAAATGATATAGTAAACGAGATAGACCAACCACCCGAGAAAACACATCAATGCTGTCGCGCTGTAACCATCTATAACAGTGATCAATCCTACGGCCAAAGGTCCTTGAACAACCAGTAAATGATGAATTTTAAGCAGTCCCTTCATTGTTGCGCTTATTACAAATACGGTCGTTCAGTAATAAACAGCATTCGTTTCGAATAGTCAACCCATTTAGCTGGACAATCTCCTTCAGTCATAATTACTCCAATGAGGCGCAGGTGCATCTTCTGCCTGAAGTCTGTACATTTATTTATCGCTACTTCAGCGAGTCCCATTTGTCCATTCTTAACTGCCTGAATAAATGATTTAACTGTCTGAATATCCTCCTCATTAAACCCTTTGGCTCGCGCGAAAAGGTCCAATACCTCTGTATAGTCCCTATCATGCTTCGCTAAGAGTGCCAAGGCCATAGAAACGTTATTCAAATGTATGGTTCTCGAAGGTCTATAATCAAGTACCTTATTCTCATAACTCTTCGTAATGCCTTTTGAAGCAGCAACATACCAATCAAACGCCCGGTAATCACCTATTCTAAATGTTTTAGCATGTCGAATTGCTTTCTGAATATCACCTTCAGACAAATAATAATACACATTGTCGAAGCGCCCTTCTTCGCCATCGAAATAGCCACTTTTCAGAGACTCCAGTTCCTTTATCTCTTCATTTCTTGACAGTAGACGCGAATATGACTTTGCATCTTCCTCATCCAACATATTAATACAACGTTTAAAATCAAGAGCAATGGTAGGCTTCAACGCTGGTAGATTCCTATACACTACAGCAAGTCTTTCTGTCGCTAGTTTCCAATTCTCTTGATTCGCGTGTACATATCCTCCTGCGTAGCATAACCAGCCATGGTCTGGCCAACGATTGCTCCCAGCAATAAATTGTTGATTCTGCCGTACTTCATTTTCCATCACTCGGGTGTTCAGGTAAAAGAGGTCAGGGTCATTCGGATTCTCTCGGGCAAGCTTCGCGTACTCTGCCAACACTTTCTTTCTAGCATCTCCTGTTAAGTAATCTTGCAAAAACCTTACAAAAATCACTTCATTCGGAGCTTTTTCAAGTCTTTCTCTAGCTAAATCGCCATTCGGATCAAAACTAGCTGATAATGCCAGCCAATAAATTAAATCGGCATCATCTACAGGGTCGTACTTGATGTGATTTTTTATCATTTTTTTCGTGGCTGCATCAGGCTCCCCAATTTCAGGATATTCATAAGGCAACATCTCATCCAAGGATAAAAGCGCTCTTTTTGTGGTCATTACACTCGATAGCATCGCATGCGTTTGAATCTGCTCAGGCGGATCCTCCAATACATAATTTGCTTCCGTCGAGAACACTGAAGGGTTACCTATATTATCATTATTCGGTTCAGATACTATTCCAGTTCCGTTTTCCCCAACGTACTGAATCTCATACTCAACAAAATACGCCGCATTCGCTACGTTATACACGTAATCTTCTCCCCAGGTTGATATAGAAGCCGTGACCTGCTCAATAAATTCGCCATCTTCTGTGTAGGTGCGAACCAAATAATCTTCATCCAAACCAAGCACTATTGATCCCTCAGAATATGCAGGCAATGTGATTTTCCGATCATCAACATCTACCGTTACGGCTATACCAAGTCCATTGTACAGAAAAAAACTAACGCTTTCTCCGTCTCCATAATAGTAATCATCATCGTAGTAATCATAATAGCCATCGGAATAACGATCGTCCACATTTCCAGCCCAAATGGCAATCATCACCAATCCAGCTGAAGCGAGGAATTTCGCAGTCGTTGGAACAATACCGACTCCAGCAATAAAACGATCCCAAAGTCCAAGTTTATATTGAATTTCACGCTCACTTCCAGGCATTAAGAGGTTATAGTCGTTAAGCGTAGAAACAGCTCCAATTTCAATGCTTACTGGGGAATTAGTTCGATGCGCTTCCAACAACTGTTCTTCCGTATCGAGCAAATGTTCTAACGAGGAGTTACGTAGCTTATACAAACCATGATGTGCAAGATTTACCCAACCCTGCACATTGTTCACCCAGTCATTGATATTATCTCTGTTTGCATCTCCTAGCTTGTACTCCTCAAACAAGTTTTCATACGCTGTTCCAATTTTCTTCTCAATTGAAGGAGGAACGATAATCTCTTTGCACTGTGTGTAAACTGGCTCCAAGGCACTATTCATTTTGCGACAATCTTGCAACAGGTTCGCCATTTCAGCATCTGTCACCCTACCATCGGCAGTAACTACCGCTAGCGTGTTATGCAATTTTCCAACTATGTCATCAATATCTCGAATGGCATGTTCACTGTAATGCACAAGTCTACTTATCGACATTAAATACTCTGCAACAGGCGGATTTTTTTCTAACGCTATTTTATACGCTGTCTGTCTGCAAAGAACATCGTGATCCATTACATTCTGTCTTAACGAAGCCTCTTCCTTCTTTAGTGCCTTGATGATTGCTGGAATCTGTCTGCGTTTAATTTGATCCCCGCGATGCATGATAATACGCTTTTCGGCAGTCAACACTTCATGTTGAACGATTGTTAATTGCTGAATTTCCTCCTTTACCTCTTTGTGTTTTTCCAATAAATCCTTTAGTTCATCAGGATAGAGTTTTGAAACTACACTATTCGTGCTCAACGTTGCGGCATCAGCATAAATTTCATCGGATGTTTTGAAATTGCTGAATGAAAACCTTGAAAGGTAAACACCTTTATAGCGAGGGTTTAAGAAGGTCCAATTGTAGTCCGCCTCATTCATCGCCGTGATACTCTCCTCAACAGAAATCAACTCGGTTTCTAAATTTGCCGTAGCAATTAACTCTGCTGTGACCTTCTCGCGTAGATTTGTAGGTTCCTTGAACAGTTCCCATGCTGAACGTTCATCAATCTCTGCGTAGATGTAGTGTTCCTTTGCATTCTCTTCCCGATCTAAATCTGCTGGATGCGTTGCCCACATCTCTGGAGGGTTTACTAAACGACTTTTGAAAATACGGTCTCTTCCACTTCTATTTTCCCTCACGGGTGACATTCCAAAAGACGGGTCATCCAGTATCCAACGTGTTTTCTCGATGTAATTGCTTTGCAGTGCGAACAAATCAGGTACAGCCTTCTTCTGATTGAGAAGCATATTCACTGTCTCAATTCCTGCTCTGTACCCTTCGTCCGCAGCACGCAATTTATGAAGTGCGTGAATGAGCGCATCACTCCCCGTTACTGAGACAGCCACTTTGTCGGCTTGAAATTCCATTTCTCTGGAAAGTGCTCGCTCGGCATAAACAACCACGCTAAAGAGTACCTCAATAAGTGCACGGATAGCCCAAACAAGAATGGAGATAATCCATCCAATCCAAGCGATTCGGATATCAATGGAAGAAATTACTCGGATCACATTATCCAACGCATCTCGCTTGTTTACTACTCTTTCTGCGATTTGCTGCGCTGTATACACATAGCGCCCCAATAACATGGAACGTTGCGCGAAATGACCAAACTCATGTGCCAATACCGCTTTCAGCTCACCAACATTCAAGACGTTTACAACTCCCAATCCGATTTCCAAATTTTTCTTTG
>CAJQJL010000156.1 GCA_905478665.1 uncultured Flavobacteriales bacterium | reverse complement strand
GAATAGATGCAGCCTTGAAATTGTACGAAAGCGGTAAAATCAAGCATTTTTTGTTGAGTGGTGACCATAGTCGGAAAGAGTACAATGAGCCTGAAGACATGAAGCAATCCTTGATAGAAGGTGGCATTCCTGATTCTGCGATCACCCTAGATTATGCAGGTTTTGACACCTATGATTCAATGATTCGTGCGAAAGAGGTCTTCGGTCAGCAGTCTTTTATCGTCGTTTCACAAGAGTTTCAAAATGAACGGGCAGTGTACATTGCGAGAAGCTTTGGGATTGACGCCTTTGGTTACAATGCCAAGAATGTGAAAGTGTATGGAGGCTTTCTTACAAAGGTGAGAGAGTTCTTTGCGAGAGGGAAGGCGTTTGCCGAAGTGATGCTAGGTGTACGGCCTACTTTCCTTGGAGAAAAGGTTGATTTAAACTAGCGAACGGATTCAATTTCTATTCAAAAATGATACGTCCGATACCAAAGCGTCCTTTGCCATAATAAGTTTTTAAAAGCACTTCCGTTTTTCCATTTTCTTCTATTACGAATGAATCAGGTGCAATTCGCTTGTAACGCTCAAACCGAATGTACTCTGGGTTTTTATAGTCAATAATACCACTACTTCTTGTTTCACCATTCTCTGAGATTTGGATAAGAGTAAGCGCATCACCTCCATTCTTTTTCTTCTCAATTTTGGACATCTCTTTCTCATCACCATCCAATAGGGGAATACGTGATTTGTTTAAAATAATAGCGAGTTCATTGTTGAGATTAAAATAGATGTAAGCTCCATAATATGTATGGTGCTTAGGATAACGCGCATGGTTCATTACTTCCCCTTCTTTTGATATTCGCGAAATTATTAAATCAGTGTAATGATAGGTAGTGGTTGTCGTTGTTCCACCGCTCCCATTTGTATACGTATGCGTAGTTATATAGAAAACCTCTCCGACCATTGATGTAGAGCCGTCATCATGGCTAACGATTCTTCTGAATTCTAGGTTCCTAAGTCCCAAATCAGTCCCTTTGTCTTCTTTCTTTTTTGCTTTGTTTACTCTTCGTTCAGACCATCCTTCCGTAATAAATTCTTTACTAAAGGCATCCGAAATTTCGTTTTCAATTTCCCCCGTTTTTTTGTTTAGGGTGTAGAGAAAAATTCCATCTATCCCAACTCCATCTTCTACTCTATAATATCCCCCAACGAAAATTTCTCCATTTTCACTAGCAAAAAGGGAAATGTTATCAATCAATTTATTATCAAGTTTTAGTGGAGTAGTTTCTTGTCCTTCGTCTGTGATAGCCACAATTTCATACTCATCTGGACCTCTTTTTACACCTGCTTTGCGATCACGCGGTCTAAATTTTCGCCCTAGAATGTAAATTGCTCCATTGTTCCCAAGTGTTGTTTGTAGAATTGAATAAGTTCTGTCCTCTTCGTCCAATTCGACATTTTCTTCACTCCATATTTCTTCAATGTTTTCATCCATAACCTTAAAAATCATTTTCTCTTTTTCTCTTCCCGTAGAAGGGGGGTGGATCGTAATTAAGAGAAAATTTTCATCTTGAGAGCTTCCAAGGTTGTAGTTAATACCTCTTTTCCTCCCTTCATAAGGCTGAGAATAAATACGTTCTGGCTTGCTCAGTTCATTGTCTTGCCAATTAAATTTCTGAACATATAAGTCTTCTTTACGCGATTCAGGTATTTGTTTAGTACTGAAAAGAACATAGGAATTTTTCACCTTCATCACTTGACCAATTACATAGTCGTCATTTTCAAATTGTTCTGATATGTCATGAAGACTTACTGAATTTAAATCATGATCGAAATTCTCAAGAAAATAATGCCACCCACCAGGTCCGCGAATCGGCTCTTTCTTTAAAACGACGTATCCTTCATCCGTTTTAAAAGCACTTACAATGGTTACTTTTTTTCCTTTTTCAAGGTTCAGGTCAGAGAATTCTATTTTGGCATTCTCGCACATTCTTTGCGAATAGGAAACAAGGCTGAAGGTACTTAAGGCGATCAGTAGAATAGTAAGTTTTAACATGATTGAGTTTGCTTGAAATGTTTTTACTGCAATTTTCTTATGTATTTTGAGTGGTTAGCTCACTAATTTGATCCATGAACCGCAGGGTGAGCTTAATTAGGGATTAACACAATTGGCAAGGTATATTTTTTCCAACTTTCTGAAAAAGAAAGTATACTTCAACATTTTGCCACCATTGCTTTGAAAATCTTGAAGTTCCTTGGACATTTCAGGGCAAATTCCAAAGGTGCTGACGATTAAAGAAATGAACTCGCTCTTTCTTAATTTGGGAGGATTGATGTATTCAACTTCACCATTGTAAACAAGGTAGAAATCTTCTTCCAAGGTTCCCATTCCTGCCATTCCGCTACCTTCCAATTTTTTGAGAATTAGATGGTCTCCGTTTTTCGCGACGATATTGAATTTGGTTCCGCCCGGCTCAAATGGTCCCTTGCCCCCCATATTCATAGTTGTTTTGAAGGCAGCAAAAGCAACATGACCCTTAACCGATACAGTACCATTTTTAGTATTTCCGAGAACGGCATACTTGCAATCCTTCTTGGGATAGGTTGATTTAGCATCATTCTTTACACCCACAACTTTCGACCCCGATATTTGAACCTTATCGAAGATAAGCATTTCACCTGTTCTTAACGTTATGGAAAGAAGACTGTCTGATTGACTCAAAGAAGTACTTGAGAAACCGATGATAACTCCAATGACAAGAAGACAAGCTTTTAACATGGTAGGAGTTTTTAAATAATTGCTTTGATTTCATTGACAAACTGCTCAGCTAAGTTGTTCGCAGATTCTGTTGAAGCACTTTCAGAATAAATCCGAATGATTGGTTCTGTATTGCTCTTGCGCAAATGAACCCATTCCTTTTCAATGTAAATTTTTACGCCATCTGTTGTGTCAACTTCCTTCTCAGAATGCTTTTTTGCCATTCGTGCTAATACATCGTCCACGTCAATGTCTGGTGTAAGCTGAATTTTATTCTTAGAAATCGTGTATTTGGGATAGCTGTCGCGCAATTCACTTACTTTTTGCTTTCGCTCAGCAAGAAGTGATAGAAACAACGCTATTCCCACAAGTGAATCCCTTCCATAATGAAGTTCTGGATAAATAACACCTCCATTTCCTTCACCACCGATTACAGCGTTTTCGGCTTTCATTTTTGCAACGACGTTCACCTCTCCTACAGCAGATGCATGGTACGTTTGTCCGTATGACTCTGTTATATCTCTCAATGCGCGTGTTGAAGATAAATTGGAAACTGTCGATCCAGGTGTTTTACTAACAACATAATCGGCAACTGCAACAAGTGTGTATTCTTCGCCGAACATACTTCCGTCTTCACATACGAGTGCCAGACGATCAACATCTGGATCTACTGTTATTCCTAAATCGGCACCCGTTTCTTTAATCGTGTCAGACAAATCCGTTAAGTGCTCTGGAAGTGGTTCTGGATTGTGTGGAAAATGTCCAGTAGGTTCACAATACAATTTTGTGATTTGCTTTACGCCTAAAGCTTCAAGCATCGCAGGAACGAAAATCCCACCTGTAGAGTTTACAGCGTCTACAACAATTGAAAAGTTTGCCGCAGCGATTGCTTCCACATTAACCAATGGAAGGTCTAAAACGGCCTTTATGTGCTTGTCAAGGTAACTATCGTCATGTGTCACGGATCCAAGGTCGTCTACCTCAGCGAAGTCGAAAGCTTCATTCTCTGCAATTTCAAGAATTAACATCCCTTCATCGCCTGATATAAATTCTCCTTTCTCATTGAGTAATTTTAGTGCATTCCATTGTTTCGGATTGTGACTTGCAGTAAGAATAATTCCTCCCTGTGCATTCTCCATAGGAACGGCAACCTCAACAGTAGGCGTTGTAGATAATCCTAAATCAATGACATCAATTCCAAGTCCAATAAGCGAAGAAGAGACAAGATCTGAAATCATTTGTCCCGAAATACGTGCATCACGTCCGATAACGACTTTCACTGCCCCCTTGTTCCGACCTTTTAGCCAAGTTCCATATGCGGCTGCAAATTTTACAGCATCAATAGGCGTCAATCCTTCATTTACTTTTCCTCCAATGGTTCCGCGAATTCCGGAAATGGATTTAATCAATGTCATACTAGATAGATTTTTTAAACGCAATCATCTTCATGCAGGCAATTGCACATTCAATACCCTTGTTTCCATGCTTACCTCCTGAACGATCAATGGATTGTTGTTCGTTATTATCAGTTAGAACACAGAAGGATACAGGTGTGTTGTATTTGAGATTTACATCTTTAATTCCTTGCGTGGCACCTTCACATACGAAGTCGAAGTGTTTGGTCTCTCCCTGAATAACTACTCCGATGGCTACAATGCCATCTACATTTCCTTTTTCGCACATGAACTGACAGCCAAGCGGCAACTCGAATGTTCCAGGTACAAAGCGCACGTCAATGTTGTCTTCGCTTACACCATTCTCAATAAGTGCCTGTTTCGCTCCCTTAAGAAGGTTGAACGTAATTTTTTCGTTCCATTCAGAAACAACAATGCCGATCTTAAAATCGGCACCGTTTGGAATATCTTCCGTATTGTATTCAGATAAATTTCTATTTGCAGTCGCCATTATTTATCGGTCGTTATGCTTTTCGCCTTGGCTATGTATTTGTCAATTTGTTTCTGTGTTGCGAAGGTCGAGTAATTGTCCTTGATTTTCTCGTAACATTCAACAGCCTTATCAAAGTTTTTAATCTCTTCAGCGCAAAATCCAGCTTTCATAAGATAAAGTGGTGCTGTAAATTCGTTGTCGCTCATTTCTGCTGCTTCAACATACATGTTTGCCGCCTTTTCATAGTCTTCCATTTCAGAATGACAGTCAGCTTGTAATCCAATGCACATAACCTGAACATAGGTATCAGAAACATCAACACCTTCCAATTCCGTGATTGCTTTTTTGAATTCGCCTTGCTCCATCAATTGCCGTGCATAAACGAACTGAGCAACTTCACCTCCGATCTTTCCATCGTACTTTGCGACGGTTGGACTTAATACATCAATTGCAGCTTCAGTTGAATCTGGAGCGACCGCATAGTTGAGACCTTCCCAATAACTATCTTTCGATTTTTCGTTCGCTGGCATCCAGAAAAACTGACGATACACAAAAATTCCAAGTACAATAATAACGAGACCACCGATGATCATCGACGTCAAACGTAGTTTCTTGTTCGACTTAAATTGTTCTTTAATTTGTTCTCCTGAGATATCTTCTAACATTGTCTTATTTTAAAGCGGAGCAAAAATAGTTTTTTTTACATAAAAGAAGGTGTTAGAATGGAAGAAAATCGCGCAAATTGAAGTAATTTCGTCTAGATGCATTTGAGAAACCTATATCTCGTTAATTTTAAGAACTATGAGGAATCAGAAATAGCTCTATCTGAGGGCATCAATTGCTTTGTTGGAAACAACGGTGCAGGAAAGACCAATATCCTTGATGCTGTACACTATCTAAGCATTTGCAAGTCGTATATGAACGTGATGGATCGGCAGAATATCCGTTTCGACCAGCCCTTTTTCGCTATCCAAGGAGACTGGGTGAAAGATGATGCTGTCGTGAATATTCATTGTGCTGTTAAAATGGGTTCCAAGAAGGTTTTTCGAAGAAACAAAAAGGAGTATGAAAAATTGGCCGATCATATTGGTCAATTTCCAGCAGTTATGATCTCTCCTTATGATCGAGATTTGATTTCAGAAGGTAGTGAGTTGAGGAGAAAATGGATGGATGGAATTATTGCGCAGTTTGACCGTAGATATCTTGAGCACATTCAGAAATATGCAAAAGTGCTTGCTCAGCGAAATGCATTGTTAAAAAATATGGCGGAACATCGTCTATTCGATCGTGAGTCGATTGAAGTATGGAATGATCAATTGGTTGATTTGGGAAATAAGATTTACGAGAAGCGCAAATTGTTTCTCGAGGAATTTATCCCCGTATTTCAACGTCATTATGATGCGATTGGTACCGAAGCGGAAGAGGTTCACATGGAATACAAATCTCAATTGCATGATGCGTCGTTAGAACAACTTCTTATTGATTTTGAGCGTAAAGATGCGCAGACCCGCCATTCGAATGCAGGGACACACAGGGATGACCTAATATTTCAAATCAAAGGTCACCCTGTAAAGAAATTTGGATCACAAGGACAACAAAAGTCTTTCATCATCGCGTTGAGGTTAGCACAATATGAGTGGCTAAAATCACATTTAAATGTGACGCCTGTTTTGTTGTTGGATGATATTTTTGATAAATTAGACCATGTCCGAGTGGAGCGACTGATGCGTTTGGTTGCTGATAATTATTTCGGACAAGTATTAGTGACCGACACGGATGTTGATCGTGTTCAAACTATTTTTGCAAGCAGTGATTTGGAGAGCAAATTGTTTGTGGTCAAGGATGGAACGGTTGCAGCACTAAATGAAGTTGAAGCAGAATGAGTGATTTAAAACGAACATCGAACGAATCTCCTTTAAAGGACGTTATAGACCGTTGGCTGAAAGCTTATCGGTTAGATGGTAAAATGAAAGAACTTGACGTCATTGATGCATGGCCAGAGATGATGGGGACAGCCGTTTCACACCGGACAAAGGAAATCAGTATTCGCAATAGCACACTATACCTCAAAATGGATTCATCCGTAATGCGCGATGAATTAGCTCACGGAAAAGAAGTTATTATTCAAAGAGTGAATGAAAAAGCCGGCTATCAAATGATCAACGACGTTTGGTTTGGGTAGAAGTTGGATATTAGATCGCTGCGCTTTTGGATTTTTAACTTTCTAACATCTAACCTCCATTAAGGAACCGTTCCATTTTTTCGAGAGTTACTATACGCTGAAAAGTATCCCAAAGCCTTATTACTCCAGTTACTTTCAGGGTTTGCTGGTGCAGCGGAAGATTGTCCGCCTGCGATCGTTAACAGTTCATCGTAGTAATAATAGATGTCTTGATCTATACTGCGAAGTTCTATTCCAATAACGTCTCCAGTTTCATACAATGGGTTCACAAACAAAGGTCTTTCAACAAGATTTCCATCCGTTAATAGATCATCCTGAAGAATAAAATTCGGAACAGAATCAGATGTGACCCCGTTTCTTGTAAGTATTGCGATGTAGTGATTTACCGTGTCAACAGGGTCGTAATAGCGAAGGTTACTTGCGTAGCCTGGCTGAGAGCCAAAGAAGCTTGGGTAATAATCAAAAGTGATGTTTTCCAAAGCTACAGGACTCTTCATGTCACATTCAGCAACATAGTTCACGCCATCATAACTCACATTCATGGTATATGTCGTGTTGTAAATTGGAATGTAGTTCGATAGCTCAAATACACCATTTCCAAGTGAATTTACACTAGATACATTTCCCAAATGATCTGCAATTGTTACAACGGCATTGTCAATTGTTGGCGCATCACTCAACTCGAAATAGTTGGTCGACAGTGTAATCATTACCCGCACAGTGCTGTCTTCTGCAGTGTAATTTGCTTCAATGACTAATTTCGGATCAGCTGAATTAAGATCAACGTCGATTTCTTTTTGACAAGAAATGACCAAAAGTCCAAGCCCTAATATGTAGAGAATATTTTTCATGTTATTTAGTTTTATCCTTCTTCTTGAAATTCTTGATTTTGAAATTGTAAGTGATCGATGGGATCAACTTAAATAAGGTGGTTTGAATGGCAACTGGCTCACCATCTTTCTCGCTAAATGTAATGGTGTATGCATTTTCACGACTATAGGCGTTGTATACGGACACATTCAAACTGTGATCGAGTAATCTTCTTTCTTTCATGTACCAAGTGAATCCAATATCTAAACGATGGTAGTCTGGCATTCTATATCCATTTCGTTCAGTGTAATAAGGCACATAGGTGTTATTTACTTCGTATCCTCCTGATGGGAAGGTCACAGCGTCTCCAGTATAGTACACCCAACTTGCAGATAATGCAATTGCCTTATTTACACGGTACATCAAAACAACTGATACGTCGTGAATTCTGTCTTGACGTGCAGAGAATTCCTTTCCTTCGTTAATATCGTCAAATTGCCTAAGCGCTCTGGACAATGTATAGCTTACCCATCCAGTGAACTTTCCTTTCTTCTTTTCAACCAATAATTCAAATCCATATGCAGTTCCTTGTCCATAAACCAACTCGCCTTCAACTTCATTGTTTAAGAATAGATCAGCCCCGTTTCGATAGTCGATTTGATTTTGAAGAATTTTATAATAGACCTCTCCCGAAATTTTGAACATGTTTTTATTCAAGTTCTGGTAATAGCCAAGTGCAACTTGATCGGAAATTTGCGGCTTAACATTTATAGAACTCGGTACCCAGTTGTCGGTCGGAAAGCTTGTTGTGGAATTTGACAATTGATGTACGTATTGGAAGTTTCTATTGTAGCCTACCTTAATCGAATTGTTTTCCGAAATAATATAGTTTGCACTCAAACGCGGTTCCAGTCCATGGTGAAATTTGATCGACTCCCAACTTGAGTAGGTAGTTTCAGAAATTGATTCTCCTAACTCATTAAACTCATAGGAAGTGCCTTCTCCCATTAGATTAAATCCTGAGTAGCGTAATCCATACATAATATTGAATCGACTCCCAATTTTCATGTCGTTTTGGATATAAGCACCAAATTCAAGTGCGTAAGAGGGATCTAAAGTGATTTCGTTGAATGAGCTGTTTCCTCCTGTTAAAGCACCTGGTTTGAAGGTGTGGTGAACTCCATTAATTCCAAACTTAAGTGTATTGTTATTGTTCAAATAATAGGAGAAATCTTGTTTTAAGTTCCAGTCTTGAATTGAAGAACTGATCCCGAATCCATCTTCATCTGAGCCGATGTCAAACCCATAATTGAAGTTACTAAATACAACAGTTGTGTTTGAGAACAACTTCTGATTGAAAATATGATTCCAACGCATCGTTCCTGTCGCATTTCCCCAACTTGTTCCAAAATCCTCTCCAAGTGCAAAAACATCTCTCCCGAAATAGCCTGAAAGGAAGATTCGATCCTTTTCACCAAATCTATAATTCGCTTTAGCATTCAAATCGTAGAAAAACAGCTTCGTATCATCTGGGATATCCTCTTTTGATAATCCTAAAAACAGGTCGGCGTAACTTCTTCTACCAGAAACAATAAAGGATCCTTTGTCTTTCACGATTGGACCTTCCACAGTAAGTCTAGAAGAGATCAGTCCCAACCCTCCAGAAGCACTATAGTTTTTATTATTACCGTCGCGCATTTTGATGTCTACAACTGAAGAGGCTCTTCCTCCATATTCAGCAGGAATTCCCGATTTGTACAGAGCAACATCTTTAATCGCATCTGAATTAAATACTGAGAAGAAGCCGAGCAGGTGAGAGGCGTTGTAAACAGGAGCCTCATCTAATAAAATTAAGTTTTGATCAGCCCCACCGCCACGAACAAAAAAACCAGAGTTACCTTCACCAGCTGTTTTCACTCCTGGTGTTAATTGTAGCGTTTTCATGATGTCTTTTTCTCCAAAAAGAACGGGAATCGTCTCAATACTCTTTGGATCAAATCGTGTAACGCCCATTTCTGTGGAAGTGATGTTGTCATTTTCTTTGACAGCGTTGACTTTTACTTCCTGAATCTGTTGAACATCTAATGGAACAGATAATTCAACGTCTTTCGCAAGATCTTCAGTTAGATTAATTTTGAACTCCTGAGGATCGAAACCTGTCGACCGATAAATTAAAGTGTATTCTCCTGGTTCAAGTGTAAGTGAATAAAAGCCATATGCATTGGTTGTCGTTCCAACGTTGGTAAGTTCTTTCACTTTAACAACTGCTCCAAAAACATCCTCTCCGTTTGTAGCATCTTTAATCGATCCACTGATTGTGAATTTTTGACCAAAAGAAAAGCCCGAGAGAATAAGAAGGGCGAATAAAACTAAGTTCTTCATAGAAATAAAATATGATTCAAAAATAGAGGAATAATGTCTAATTGAGCTAACAAATCTTGTTAAAAATAAGGAGTAGTTACCTAGGTAAATCTTTCTCTTTTATGGATGGTCGAAACCTTCGTCCTACGGTGAAAATAAAGGATTAACCTATCTCGTCAGCAACAACGTGGTACGTTGGGTCTTCTAGAACGTTTACTTCAATGATTTTATCTGCATTTTTAAGCAGTTTCTGGCAGTCAGGACTTAGATGTCTCAGGTGTATCTTTTTGCCAGCTTTTAAGTAGCGCTCAGTCAGGCTGTTGACAGCTTCAATTGCAGACATGTCAACAATTTTACTCTCTGAAAAATCGATGATAACGTCATCGGGGTCATTTTGAACATCAAATTTCTCGTTGAAAACGGTAATTGAACCAAAGAAGAGTGGACCGAATATTTCGTAATGTTTTGATCCTTGTTCATCAATGTATTTTCTAGCGCGAATTCGACGTGCATTCTCCCATGCGAAAATAAGCGCAGAAACGATCACACCAACAAGTACTGCTAGCGCTAGGTTGTGCAAGAACACCGTAATTAAGGTCACAAGAATCATTACAATAACATCAGAATGCGGCATTCGATTGAATACGCGAAGACTGGCCCATTCAAAGGTTCCGATCGCTACCATGAACATTACACCTGTTAACGCCGCCATAGGAAGTCTCTCAATGATTGGGGCACCCCACAGGATAAATGAGAGTAATCCGAGCGAAGCTACAATCCCTGATAAGCGAGCACGAGCTCCAGATGAGATATTGATAAGGCTTTGACCAATCATTGCACATCCGCCCATTCCTAGGAAAAATCCTGATGCGATGTTTGCTGTTCCTTGTGCTACACATTCTTTATTTCCTCGACCTCTGGTTTGTGTTATTTCATCAATTAGGTTCAGTGTCAATAGGCTTTCAATCAAACCAACTCCAGCAACGATGAGGGCATAAGGAAAGATTATTTGCAATGTTTCAAAGGTCCATGGGATATTGGGGACTTGTGGTATTGGGAATCCGCCAGCGATAGTTTTTCCAGCTGGGAGCGTGTCTGCAACCGTTTTAGTGTCAAGATCTAATCCGATTACCAATCCAGAAATGACGATAATTGCAACCAATGAAGAAGGCACGGCTTTAGTTATTTTTGGGAGTCCCCAAATAATTGCCATTGTCAACAGCACCAATCCGAGCATTAGGAAGAGATCATTTCCTGCCATCCAGTTACCATCAATCTTGAAAGAGTCTTTTTGTGCCATGAATATGACGATTGCCAAACCGTTGACAAAGCCAAACATTACAGGGTGAGGGACAAGTCGTATAAACTTTCCTAGTCTCAGCAGTCCAACGAGAATTTGGATCATACCAGCTAAAATCACTGTGGCGAAAATGTACTGCGTAATCTGATCAACCGTAATCTCAGGATTCATCTCGCGAAGTAGGGTAATCATTCCAACGTAAATTACGGCAACGGCACCAGTTGCACCAGAAATCATACCTGGTCGACCGCCAAGAATAGAGGTGATCAGTCCAATTGAAAAGGCTGCGTATAGACCCGTAAGTGGAGATAGGCCAGCGATAAGCGCGAATGCAATAGCTTCTGGGACAAGCGCAAGGGCGACTGTTAATCCAGAAAGCACTTCATTTTTGTAATTGACTTTTTGCTTTAAGTCGAAGAGATTAAAAATTTTCTTCATTCTGCGCAGGCTATACCGTTTAAAGGGCGCAAAAATAACAGATTCTGCCGATTAGATTCTGCTTTTGGTAGATATTCGACGAACAGTGCGGATTGTCATATCAATCGCTTAAAAATCAGTCAAGTAAAATAATAGACTCTCGGTAATCTCCTTGATCGGTTGTTAAGTGTAGGAAATAGGTTCCTTTACTGAGCTCACTTAGGTCGAGTTGAAATTTTGAAGCGACTTTGTGCTCACTAGAAAACACACGTTGTCCTACGTTGTTCAGTACTTCAATTGACTCAATGTTGACGCCGTTTGGATCAATGTTTAATACACCAAAACTAGGATTCGGTCCGATAAGTATATTTATTGATTCAATTGTTCCTAAGGAAGCTACATTGTCAATTACCAACGAAGTTTTTGGATCACCTATGATAATGTCTTGTGCAGAGAGTCGCTTGGTTGCCATATAATAAGATTCTGCCAAATTGAATTCTGCAAGGGTATCCGTGTAACGATCAAATAGAATTTTATAATCGAGAATGAGGGAGAAGAAGGCTGGATGTCCATAAGTGTGTCCTCCAGTGAGTCCTTCTGAGATTAAGTCTGCGAGTGATTGATCTGCTGTGGGTGCGGTGTTATTGAATATTTCGTCGCTTTGAGAATTCATGATTTCCGCAAAGGAACCTGGTACCCACGAGTAATTCAACGGAGTAGTTGACGCAACATAAGTGACGCTCGTATATCCCAATACATTTTCTTGGTCGTATAAGCGTGTAGTGTCTGGGTGATAAATGGTATTCCATCCAGAATTTTGTACGGAAAGGATTGATTGGCTCATGTATGAGTCGTAAAATGCAGCATCTCCAGGTGGTACGTGACTTATGTCGAAGACGAAGTTGTTGCTAATTTTATTAACGGGCGTGCTAGGTCCACTTCGATCGATCAACGAAAAAATATCATTTTCGGTATATCCATCAAGACGCGTGACCAAATACATGTCGTAAATACTTCTGCTGAAGTGTGCACTATCTCCATAATATGTGTTGATCGTAGGACTGGATGATCCAATGCTGTTAGTTTCTCCAGAAAGAATAAGCGTCAGTTCGGATTCAACAGTTGTACAATTAAAAGGGCCAGCGCCAGCTTGATAGCTACAGTTTGTCCTGTCAACTTTGAGCGGAACACCTTTTGTCGTAACGATGTAATTAATGCTATCCGTTAGATTGTTAGTCGTCAAGTAAGATTCAATTTGTACTCTGAGTGCTTCAAACGCAGCACTGTCAATGATTTCAATAGTTGGCGCAGTTATATGAATTATATTTTGATTCGGAATTGAACGTTGCGATTGAAAATAATTACCGACAGAAATTGAAATAGGGCTATTATCATTAATGATAACGGCAACATCATCATAATTTACTTGAGAATGTAGAACAGGTGATAAGAAAAGTAGTGAGAAACAAATTTGGAGAGCTTTCATGGTAGTCTTTTAATGGTTATTTGACTACTAACGGCATTTCACTGGTCATAGTATATGAACAAATTCTTTTAACAAATTGGACTCATTGTTCATTATGGTGAGGTGGAAGATCAGTTGGAATTTTTGAGACACGGTCATGCAAGACGATACTTCCTGTTACACCAACATTCAGTGAATTGTTTCCTGGCAATTGTATCAGCATATGGCATTTCTCTTTCACGAACTCAGGAAGTCCTGTGTCCTCTGCGCCTAGAAGGTAGATCGCTCGCTTCGGTTGTTGAAATTCGAGGAGCATTTCTGCACGGTCATCCATTTCTACCCCAATAATGCGACAATCGTAAGGGATATTGCTCAGTAAATCGTCGAAAGTTTTGTAATCGAATAAAGGAATTCGCGACCATGTTCTGAGCACAT
>CAJQJL010000155.1 GCA_905478665.1 uncultured Flavobacteriales bacterium | reverse complement strand
GTACCACCAGCAAATGAACAACCTCCAAGCGTAGTGTTGCAAGCATAAGTCAACGAAGCAGGAAGTCCTGTGAAGTTCGTGATAACAATACTGTCAAAAGCAAGTGTTGTCGGAAATCCAGGAATAAGTTCAACAGTCGTGTCCACAGGAACAACATTCGTAATCAGTTGTTCGTAATAAACATCTTGACATCCAGCAGCAAATCCAGTAGCACTATCTGGGTATATTCCTGGTGTAGTATACTGCGGGTCTGGTGTACATTGAGCGTTTGCTGAAGCAATGCTCACAAAGGCAATCGATAAAATGAGTAGAAGTTTTTTCATACGGTTAATTTTAATTGTTTTGTGCTAATTTACAACTTTTTAAAATGTAGCGCGAATAGTGTATCCGACAAGTTATGAACGGTCAAGTATTCATTTTAACGAATGAGCTCTTCAGCGGAAGTAAGTGTTGTCCATCTCCATCTATTTTTTTAAATTGTACCTTTCTATATGAGATGGATGATCAAAACTTCTATCAAGAGCGCACAAGAACCTTTAACACTATTTAAACGAAAAATCACGAAGCAATGGATGCAAATGCGAACAATTTAAACTGGTTTGAAATACCAGTAACAGATCTCTCAAGAGCAAAGTCATTTTATGAAAGCATTTTTGAGATCACAATGAATGAAATGGAAATGGGTGACATGAAAATGGCATCGTTCCCTTACGATCCGGGTTCTGGCAAAGCCTCAGGTGGAATCGCGCAGAGTTCAATGCACAAACCAAGTGCGGATGGATCGATTATCTACTTAAATGCGAATCCTTCGATGGATGCAATTGTCGGGAGAATAGAAGGAGCAGGTGGAAAGGTCGTAATGCCGAAAACCCAGATTACTCCCGAAATCGGTTACATGGCTTTCTTCATGGATACTGAAGGAAACAAGGTAGGCTTGCATTCACAGAATTAAAAGTGAATAGAAGATGAGAAGGAGGGGAGTCCCCTCCTTTTTTTATGCGAAATCAGTGTATGATGGTTCTAAAGGTCAGATTTACTCTTGGTTGTTTTACTTTTTTTGTCGGAGGAAGTCGATGGAGCCAATGTGTTTGGGTAGCTCCCTTCATAATAAGTAGACTGCCTTTTTCTAGAATTAGAGAGACGGTTTGTTTTGTTTTTTTATGTTTGAATGAAAATTTTCGATCTGCACCGAAACTCAAGGACGCGATTTCTGTATTCTTTCCCAAAGCTTCTTCGTCATCACTGTGCCAGGCCATTCCTTCTTCGCCATCATGGTATAAATTCAGCAAACATGAGTTAAATTTCGTACCCGTTTTGGCTTCCACAATCGATTTTAATTCGCGTAATTCAGCTGTCCAAGGGAGTGCATGTTTTGTACTGTTCGAATAGGTGTAGGAATAGCGTTCGTTACCGTACCACGCTACTTTTCGTTTGGTCACAATGCGCTTTCTAAAAAGAACTGCCTCGTCGTTTTTCCATTCAATGGTGTGCAATAAACGTTCTAAATAATACTGCGTTTTTTCAAGGGGAATTATTGGACCATAGTAAATAACTTCTCCATCGAATGGTAAACGATTTGAGTTAAGAGAAGTGTTAAATAAGTCCATTTTTCGATGTCTTCTATCGCTGTATGCTCAGTCGTGAGGAATAGTTTTTTTCTCGTGCCCGAAGAATATACATGCCTGGATCAAGCTTCTCAACATTCACTTGTTGCCCTTGAATCTTTTCTTTGAAAACAAGTTGGCCGAGACTGTTGTAGATTTCAATTGTATTTTCTCCTTTCATTGGAATGTTAACTACGTTCGAGCTTGGGTTCGGGAAAACGGCTGCAGTATTAACATCAAACTCTTCCAGACCTACCGATGAGAAATCATATCTCCATAAGTCCTTTCTATTCACTTGTTGCTCATCTTCACCACCGCCAACATAGATCGTGTCGTTGTGGACAAACATGTACGGCGCCCATCTTCCATCCGCTGGAAATGTCTCCAGGTTACTCCAAGAATCAGAAATCGGATCGTATTCTCGGAAATCATCAAAACGTGCAAAGTTGATTTCGTCCTCACCTGCAAAGAAATAAACCTTGCCATTACTTGCTACTGAGTTCGCAGCAGAACGACCATTTCCTGTGAAGTTACTTTTGACTTGCCATGTATCGTTTGTTGCATCATAGGCGTACCAATCATCGTGCATTGTGTCCAGATGATGCCCCGTACCCACGTAAATCGTATTTCCGACAGTTGCTCCAGCTGCATGGTGCCTAAGGCTCATGAAAGTTGTTTTTGCCGTCCATGTATCCGTTGTGGCGTTGTATTCATACCAATCAGCGAGGTCCGACCATGTTCCATTTTGTTGTCCTTGACCGATGTACACGCGATCTCCAACAACAGAAAAAGCAGGATGAACTCTTCCAATGGCAGGGCCGCTCGTTTTCTGAGTCCAGATAGCTGTCGTTGGATCGAATTCCCAAATTTCCATATTTGATACAGAGCCGTCGTATCCACATGAGATATACCCTTTTCCGTTTATACTGAATCCTATTGCGTAATTACGATTTCCACCAGGAAAATTGGGTAATTGAATCCATGAATCATTATGGATATCATACCTAAAGAAATCATCCGTTCCACTACCAGTGGCAATGTAGGCAGAATCACCGATGACAAAACTGCATGCATGGTGTCTCCCTGACCCTGGGAGATCCGTTAATTGAGTCCAGGTACCCTGTGAGAATAGGTTCTGGGCAAAGAATATCGTTAGAGTCAAAAGGCTAAGTTTTCTCATGGTATATGATTAAAGTTCGAGTGCTAAAATAGTATTCTAATTCTGACATCGGTTAAGTTTATTTGTCAACGCGTATTCATTATTTACATCCTAAACTCAAAGAAACATCAAGGAATAGTCAAACTCGCTTTTCAGCATGAGTACTTTATTCTGCGTTTCGATGAATTCTATTTGTGCCTTGAGAAGTTTGCTTTCGCGTGAGTTAATCATAAAGACTGAGCTTTCTCCCATGTCGAACAGACTTTTTTCAGCTTCGTAGAGCATTTCATTATTTTCAACAAGTTGCCTTAAAATCGACAACTGTTCAATCGACTGTGCATAATTGTTTAGCGCCGCATTGATTTTGTAATCCACTTGAACTTCTACGAGTGCATTGGACAGTTTTTGATCTTGAATTTTAAGTTTGGATAATCGGACGTCTCCACGTTCTTTTCGGGATAGAAGGGCATAGGAGAAAGATGCACCCCAAGTATAGTTTGCTGGAGAATATTCTGCCAACGGGTTCGATCCAACTGGCTCCGAAATAGCATTGTATTTCAATGTCAATTTTGGTTTTAGCTGCTCTTTTTTGAGTTTTAAATCAATCTCCTTTTGCTCGAGTTTTAGTGCGTTCAATTGCAGATAAGGATGGTTTTCTATCAACGAGTCTAATGGAGACAAGAGCATTGATTGATCAGCGACTATTGCTTTTCTTGATGGGATTCTGCCTTCCAATTCTAGTGGAATGAATCCTTGATCCCATAAGTAGATTTCAAGCTGCAATTCTGCATTTTCAAAACTGAGTCGCGCCTGCGATAGTGAAACGGACCTGTTTTGTACAACAATGAATGCTTCGACCGTATCAATGTGCGGACGGTCACCAAATGCCGCGGTATTCTTAATTCCTTCAAACCGAATTTGAGCATTGCGAAGAGCATCTTCATAGACCTTCACTTTTTGATAGGATTGATTCCACTTCCAGTAAGCAAAGGATGCATCGCGATTCAATTCATTCAGCAACATTCTTTGTTCTAGTTCCGTTCCTTGGCGAAATACTTTTGCTTTTTCAAATTCAGCACGCCGCTTATCGATAATTAGACCGCGCCCCAGTTCCAATCGCAGTCCTGCATACCATAATCCTGCATCAGGAGTTCGGTTTTGAGGATTTAAATAAACACCATCATTGATTTCATAGCCTCCTTCTGCGGAAACTCCAAACCATGTTGGGATTTTGATTCCTCCCTGAGCTTGACTGTAATACTGCGAATTTTTGAAATACTTTTGATTGATGTCTCCGAACAGTTTGGGGTCAAATTGACCACGGGCACTCAAGACGCTGGCATCGCCTGTTTCAGTTAGAAGTGAGGCTCTGAATGCAGTTGGGTGATGTTGCATAACTCGATCTATGAATGCTTCATACGTGAGTTCTTGCAAATTCTCCTGTCCAAAAGCGCTGAATGCAATCAGGAAAATGATTGAATGGATGATCGCTCTCATTTTTTCTCGAGTTTAACGGGTGGTTGAGGAGTGTAAAAGTTCGGAGGGAAGCCATTAATTTTTCTCCAGAGTTCGTAGTAAATGGGAACATCATTCAAGAGAATCATTGCCTTGGAGCCACCTCCAACTCTGAGGGCTTCTGGCCAAGGATGGTCATTTTCATCCTGACGCACAAGAACTCTGTATTTTCCATTCGCACTGATAAATTGATCGACTGCATAAATCTTTCCGCCGTAGGTTCCATATCCTGCATCTGGCCAACCTGAAAAGACAATTGCGGGCCAACCATCAAATTGTAGCCTCACTTGCTCTCCAATGTTCATCAAAGGAAGATCAATTGGATCGACGTAAACTTCTACAGCGACTGTATGGTTCTTTGGCATAAAGCTGAGAAGAGGAGCTCCCTCTTTAATGGTTTCACCAATTCCTTGGATAAGAAGCTTGGTGATGTATCCGTCTTGCGGAGCTGTAATTACATAAAAACCTTGTCTTGCTTCGTAATTGGAATACTGATTCTCTAATTTGTTGACGGTTGACTCAGTGTCATATTTGTCTGTCTCAGTCCCAAATTTATCTGAGAGTGTCTTTGCATAATCGGATTCGTATTTCGCTACGATATTGTTCAATTCAATTCTCAAATTGATCAATTCACTTTGGTTGTTGAGCCAATAGTTTTTCGCAGCAATTTCTTTTGAAACGCTTTGTTGTGCTTTTAGTTTACGAGTTTCTAAATCTACGAGCGACTTGAGACCTTTGCGATAGAGACTATCCATTCGCTGGAATTGATACTGCGCAACTGAATTGTCCATTTTTGCAGCTTGATAGGCAATGCTGTCGTTCTGAATCTTCAGTTTAACCTGTTGCATCTTTATTCTAATTTTGCTGCTCTCAAGATCTCTTCTGTCTGTTAATGCGACCAATTGCTTGTCTTGAGCATTAATCTTTTGACCGTAGGACTCAACCGATCTTTTCTTAAGATCTAATTGATTTTCCGTTCTCATCAATAAGTCGTCATCAAAATAAGCGTCCTTGATTTCTGAGATTATAGCTATAGTATCGCCTTTTACTACAAAATCTCCTTCTTTGATCTTCCATTCTTCGATGCGTCCTGAAATAACGGATTGTATTTCCTGAGGACGTTGGTCAGGAGTTAAAGTCGTAATGGTTCCATAACTCCTTACGTTTTGCGTCCATGGAAGTAAGGCCACGATAAACAAAACAAAGGCCGACCACTTGATGATTCGCAAAAGCACTTTTCGGGTAACTTTCGATTCTACGTTTTTAAGCGAAGAGTAAGCATTTACGTCTACTTTAGAAGAAATGCTATTATTTGAAATGTTTAGCATTGTTTAGTGTTTTTCGTTAATGATTTTACCGTTTTCCAAGACAATCTCATGATCAATTAGATCATTAAGTTCAAGTGGCTGAGAGCTGGAAAGAAGCACTGTCCAATTGTGTTCACGATTCAATAGAAAGGCTAAGATGTCATGTCGATCTTCATTGGAAAATACAGAGAAACTGTTTTCCAGTAGAAGCAATCGAGGCTTGTCGGCAATGGCCCTAGCAAGTAATATTTTCGCCACAGTGCTTTTTGAGAATTGCTTTCCTTGAGGGAAAATTCGTGTGTGATAACCGTCTCCGAGCTGTTTAATCGTCTTGGTAAGGTTCAATTTATCGATGGCCCATTTAACATTTTCAAAGTTTGCATTCTCCCGTCCGAGTGTAATATTCTCTAGAAGGGTTCCTTCAAAAAGTGTTTCGTCGCGCAAGTACCCACCAATTTGGCTTCTCAATTGACCATGCTCGTAATTGTGACTTGGAATTCCGTCAATAGAAATGGACCCTTGTGTTGGACTTAACAAACCACCAACTAAATAGAGCAAGGTTGATTTACCTGAATCATTTCTTCCAGTTATAAGCAGACGCTCTTTTGATTTAACATCCATTGAAAGGTTGTCAATTACCAAGCGCCTTTCCTGAGGGTACGAGTACGATATGTCGTTTAGCTCTAGTTGGATTCCTTCTTCTGTCGGGTTCAAAGAAATTCCATCGTCCTTTTCAAGTTCCATATCGGTGACCTGACCTACTTTTTCTAATGCAGTGAGGACATCGTAGATTGTTTCAAAACTTAAAATCACTTTCTCTACAGAGCTGACAATTAGGAGTATTACAATTTCAGCCGCGACGAATTGCCCGATGTTCATTTGCTGATCAATGACTAACAAACCACCGATGAGCAGAAGTCCTACTGCAACGAGAACTTTAAACACAACCATTAAACTATACTGCCAGCGCAGGATTGAAAAGTGATTTTCACGCGCATTTGTATAGTTCTTTGCGTGCTCATTTGTTCTTTTCATCGGAAGGTCAGTATTCCCTGCAAGCTTGAACGTTGTATTCGATCTTGCCAGTTCTTCCAGCCAATGTGCAAGAGAGTATTTGTGCTTTGACTCTTCCAGACTCGTTTTAAGACCTCGTTTCATGGTCAACCAAAAAATGCTCACAATGACGACAACCAGTAAAAGGCTGAAAACGATAAAGAACGGATGGTACAGCGAGAGCAGAATCAATCCAAACAAGACTTGAATGCTTGCCGAAGAGAAATCGATCAGAATTTTTGTCATTCCCTTTTGAATAGAAACAACGTCAAAAAACCGATTCATGAGTTCTGGAGCATACTGTCTAAAGAGCTGTTCTAAGCGGATTCTTGGAATCCGATAGGTGAATTCGAAGGCAGCACGCGTAAAGATTTTTTGTTGCAAATTTTCAGTAATTCGCAGTTGATTGATTTGTAAAATTCCGCTCATAGAAATTGCCGCGGCTACGAGTACAATTAATATGACCCACGAAGTATTTACCGCTCCACCTTGAATGAGATTAATAATTGACTGTATACCAATAGGCAAAACAAGGTTGAGCAACCCTATGATGATTGCATAGATGTAAATGTTTCGAATTTCGAGTTTATCGGGTTTTAGCAATAGCCAAAAGCGCCTGATTGGACTCAGCTTTTTTGTTTCCATAAATTATGAATTAATGTGTTGATATTTTCCGAATTAGCTTCGGAAGGGAATTATAGATGTCTTAAACGTGTTCGGGTGGGGGAACAGGTATTTTCCTGTGAACATTAAGATTGAGCATTTCATTCGGGATGTTAACGAATGAGATCTCCGTTACTTTTATTGGTTTTTCGAATCTGAAACCTTCAATTTCGATCAGCTTATTTTCATTTTCTTGCTCCTCTTCAACGTCTTCGTGTAACTCAACTAGTTCTGTCGTGTCGTCTTCAATGGTTAAACGAATCACGTGTTCCAAGACTTGATGAGCCATCGCAGTTAGCATAAGTAACCCAAATAAGAACGATATGATTGAATTATTTTTCAATTGCAAGTTGTCTTTGTTGTACTTCGGTGTTGTTTTTTTGCTGTTTTCAATTGTGTAGCATGTATAATAAATAGTATTGCAATGCAAATATAATAGTATTACTACTATTTGCAAATAATTTTACATTTTATGTTTAACTTTTTTAGTAAATTCTTGAACTACTTCTTCAGAACTGATCAGATTGGTTCCAATGATTTAGACATTTTCCTACATCATAACTGTAGATAATTACATGACCGTCAAAAACATAGGGAAACAAAAAAGACCCCCTGAGAAGAAAGGAAAACCGAGAATATATATATCGCTGCATTGCATAGGATCAACGAAGCGATGAAGGGGCACAGGTTGTTTGATCGGTTTGGGTTTGACCTTCCTGAAGGGTCTAAAGTAGAGGCAAAAGGAATGCAGGTTGTGACGAATGGGCAAACAATAGAGTATGAATTGCAAAAACATAATTGGGTTGATATTGAAACAGATGAGGTATTGACGAATTATTGCGCTTCGGCTGAATTGTCGTGTCTGCTGGATAACTATATTGATATCACAAAGCGGTAATACCGACCCTTTAGTCTAATACTAAGTTGACGAAGTTTTAAAACGATTAATTTCTATCTTACACGTATAAAGGAAATATATGTGACTGTTACATATATTAGATTGTTAGTGGTAATGAATAGCAGAATGAAATTTTACAGGTATTCCTTATTGATTTTGATCCCCCTAGGATTAGAATGCATGATCTCTTGCTCAAACCCAAGAGTAGATGATGAATCTCCAGAAGTAATCGAAACATGTATTAAAGAGCAATTGTTATCAATTAACCGTGAAGATAACCCCGAACTATTTGACTACACCAAAGAATCAATTGACATTTTCTCCGAAATTCGTGATTTAGCGTTGTCCGAAGAAATTCGTTTATGGGAAGGTGATAATGAGGATATATACTTGTCTGCCATAGGTTTTTGGAAAATACATGATTCAATTAATGATATTAATGTCATTACCTATTACAACAAATACTTTGACTTCATGTCGCAAGGTTACGCCCCTATTAAAAATCACCTAGGAGAGGATTCACTGAGAGCTTTAGAAGATGGAAGTCAAGTATATATCTATCCGCATCTTAAATATGAACCTATAGATATGTCTAAGGTCACTGAATTAAGGGTTAAAGAAATCCGAACCAATGATTTAGCGGAAACCAAAAACTTATTTAAACCTACTTTTGTAGGGTTTGATGTTTTCACGGTATACCACAAAGTTCACTTTTGGGTTAAGCTCGAGGATTTGGAAAAAAAGATCAAAATCAATAAAGATTGGGTAAAGAATATTCGAACTGGTAACTATAATGGGTTTCCATATTTACGGATTCGTTGTTCAGACCCCGAATATGACATAAGAAAAGTATACCACTAACATGCTGTAAGCAAAATGGCGCACGATTACACTCGAAAAAAGCGCCACATTGCCTACAGCAGAGCCGTTAGCAGTAATACAAACACGCTTAAACCACAACTGAAAATTATGAATATTGCAATTGTACTAGCCGTAAGTAAATATACTAATCCGTCCAACAACCTTCCCGCTTCAAAAAAAGATGGGGATGTAATCAGCGGAGTTCTTAGTGCTACTGGGAAATTTGATAAAATTTTGACGATAAATAATAATGAATCAAGTTCAGAAATTAAAGAAAAGTTGAGCAATTTTTTTATCGAAAATAAAGGAGTGAAAATTGAGGAACTTTTTTTCTATTATTCAGGCCATGGGGAATTTAGCAACGACGAATTTTATTATTTGCTTTCCGATTTCGATAGTAAAAGAAAACACCAAACTACATTACAAAACAATGAAGTTGATGACTTAATCAGAACTTTAAACCCAACTATTGTCGTGAAAGTAATCGATGCATGCCAATCGGGAACGAGTTATATAAAGGAAAGTGATGTTCTAACGAAGTACTTTAACGAAACAAAAAAAGGGTTTAACAAATGCTACTTTCTGAACTCATCTTTGGGTGATCAATCATCATATCAAGATGATAATCTTAGTTTTTTTACACATAGTTTTATTGAATCTCTAAAGGGTCATCCATCATCAGAAATAAGATATAAAGACATTATTGATTTTATTCTTGATGATTTTCATGGTAATGAGGAACAAACTCCCTTTTTTGTTATACAAGCGGAACTCACCGAAAAATTTTGTGCTTTTAATGATAATTTAAAGAAGTACTTGGTCGACTATCAAGAAGTAAAAAAAACATCAGCTAAAGAGGACAAAAAGAACCCAACATTATTGGAAATAATAAAAAATAATGCGAAGGATTATGTTGACAAGGATGGTGCACTAAAAGCAATGGAATATTGCAAACAACAATTTGAAAAATTAGAATTGGATTCGGAAATTTCAGATTTGTTCAATATGGAAATCCGTTTTGTGTTAGACCACCAGACGATTCCAGGGGTTAGAACGATTGGGACTTGGCTTAAGGACAATAACAATGAGTTTTTCGCAAGCCCTAAATACGAAGAAGAGTTCTTTGAAGAATATGACATAGTACCGCGCATGGTTTTGACAGGCTATAAATTTTTGATTGAAGACGCTCCTTTTAGTGCGGTCCGGATCGAAATCACAAGTAAATTTCCAAATCTCAAATCTTACCAGTGTAATGTTGCTTTATTGATTTCAAAAAAAGAGATTTCGTTCTTTTATACTGTGCTGAACTATCTTGAAGATGGTTGGGAAACCAAAAAGTTGAATCTCGAAAAAATCAAATGGACTTACAACAACTCAAAAATTGCAAGCGAAGAATCAATGCTTAGAGGGCTTAAAGGTGTTTATGAATCAATCAATGACCGGATCAAATTGGATATAAATAATCAATTTGGATTAAAAAATGAAAGCGAGCAAGACGATGATCTACCATTTTAAAAATAAACAATTTTATACTGCTAACACAAGTAACCGTTGCACAACACCTCACAAAGCAATAATTGAACAATTTTCATACTACCCTAAAAAGGTAACAACCTGATTGCGTGCAGTCTAACTCCTCGTGTTTTGATCCAATTGTACCAATATTCAAAAAATCTAAGTTGTGCAACAGCCACACAAGCTATAATCCATGCAGGTATGCGCTTCGTGAAATCGCTTTTGGTTTAATAAATCTATTCTTACCTTCGAAAAACCAACTTTGGTAAAGAGCTGCACGTTTTGTAGCTTCAAACGTTATGGGTAATGACGAAGACCGTTTTACATATCGCGATATTCACACTCTTGGCGTGCTCATGCAGTTCTAAGAAAGAATCCAATGCGGCTAAAAATGAAATAGAAATTGGTGAATATGTTTTTCAGTTTCCGCAGGACTTCAAATTGATAAAAGAAAAAGGAATTGATTCCCATGTAGGAAGGGCTAGCAATGAAAAAATCGACTTCCAATTTGATTATGGTTATTATTCAAACTCACTCGACAAATCTATCGATGAATATCTTACAGAGGATGTTTGGAAGTGGAATGCATTAAGAAGAAACAACTTATTACCTGAAGGCGATGTGACAGGAAAAACTAAAGAAATGGAATTAATTGACTACGTCACTTCTGACAGTATAAAATACACTTTGCTTTTTCTTTATAAATCGGATACAATTAAGTATGATTTGAATATTCCTGATGAAATGCGGAATGTAAAAATTGAAATCGACACAGTTGATCATGTGGTGTACAAATTTGTTCGCAAGGAGGATTATGTTGGATTATATGCGAAGAACTTGAAAAGCTTCAACAATTCCATCAATTCATGCAAGTCACTATCAATTACTTCCGATAAACTGAGTCATGAGGAAACTGAAAAATGCTACAAAATATTACGATCTTGTAAACTGAAAAATGAATACCCATAACATGCGGTAAGCAAAATGGCGCACGATTATATTTGAGAGAAAGCGCCACATTGCCTACCGCAGAACCGCTAGCAACAATAGAAAACCGAGACCGAAAGTGAAACTGAATTGGAAATCAATATTTGGGAATAAGGAAATATCTACGGACGATTCTTCAGTCCGTAAAAATGAAGTTGATTCTGACCAACATGTCGATTTTTATTACACAAATATTATCAACTCGATTATTCTATATACCTCCGAATCTGCCAAGTTAGAGAAAATGGCACCCATCCTAATTGACCCTTTGACAGAACTTTACGAAGAACTTGATTATGCGTATACTCCAACTTGTTTTGATTCAGTTTTCGAAGTTGGATTAATTGACCACTCATTCAAGAAAGAATTACTAGAGTTCAAAAAAGAAATTGATGAAATTCCAGCAGAATTATGGCATTGGGAGTTTCTTGATAATCACGAAAACTGGACAACGATAAGGCAAAAGGCAAACGCACTTCTTGATAAACTAGGTATAACCAGTAGAATATACAATGATGATTACACGACCGTTTATGATTCCAATGGAAGCGTTATTATCAAAGGAAAAAAGGTCTAGCTAACTTCAATACTATTCAAACCGAAATTAAGTAGTCAATTTGATATGATTAACAAACGAAAAACTAAACTTACTAATTGGCGAAACTATAGCTTTTTTCTGGCGTCGATGTGCGTTATCATGGGAGTTTTCAAGGAGGGAGCATTGTTAGGTTTCTTGGCTTTAAGTATTCTACCATTAATTGCAGGAGTCGCATTTTGGATAAAATTGGACAAACTAAAATAGGATGTTGCTAACATCAGTAACCGTTGCACAACCCTTCCGCGAACGCACATTAAATCCCCTTCTTGTATTCTTTGGATAGGTCGAAAAGTAGCCTCATAAATTTATCTTCCTCTGTGATGAGTGTTTTGAATTCAAAAAAGACGTTAGATAAATTGGAAAGAGAATCATTTTGTATTTCGCACCAATTAATAAATATTATTGCCTGTTCCATTTGTATTAGACCGTGGCATACAATCATTTTTTCAGTTAAGGATAGATCATTCAGCTTCTTTTTCATAGGATTGAGTTTATGATAATTGAATAGAAGGAATTTCTAAAATGTGAGGAATATGTGGGGAAGAAAAAAAGCCAATTAACTGTAAAACAATTAATTGGCTTATCGAAAAGTGAGCCCGTCAGGATTTTAGATCCTATTGTGCCCGAAAATCAGTGTATTAAAGCGTCATTCGTTGCACTCATAGCCCGCTTTTTCATAATTCATAGAACAAGCAAGCTTGACTAGAAAGCATGAAAAAAGCGTCCACTTTTGGTAAACGCTTTAATCAGAGTGAGCCCGTCAGGATTCGAACCTGAGACCGCCTCCTTAGAAGGGAGGTGCTCTATCCAGCTGAGCTACGAGCCCGAAAATTTTCATTTTCAGAAATTTGAAGATAAAAAAAGGGGATGATTTCTCATCCCCCAAGTCGGGGTGGCAGGATTCGAACCTGCGACCTCCTCGTCCCAAACGAGGCGCGATGACCGGGCTACGCTACACCCCGAGGTGTATCTTCAATTGTTATTTCAACTTTGCAAAGAAGGTCGTTTCCTTCTTAAAGTGAACCTTGCTCCACTGAAGCTTTGCAAAGGCGAGTGCAAAAGTAATGAATTGTTTTAATTCTGCAATACTATTTCTTTCCTCTTTTGAAGGATTTTTTTTGCGGAGAGACGGAAGAGCGAACATCGTTCGTGAAGACTAAGACTCGGCTTGTGAGCCGAAAAAGTCGAAGGACGAATCACCGTCGGACTCTCTACAAATAATTTCAATAAACAGAAAAAAAATC
>CAJQJL010000154.1 GCA_905478665.1 uncultured Flavobacteriales bacterium | reverse complement strand
AAATTATGGGTCGGTTCATAGAACTCACTGTTTTGGTAGATAAGTAGAGTTGGTCCCACGATGATTTTGCAAAATCTTCATCTTCCAACTTGCGCTTTTCAAGTCGCTCCTTTAAGCCTGAATTTTTTTTCAATATTTCTTTTGCCTTGTCTTCAAAAACATAAGGTGAGAAATATTCTTTCTGCTGCACGTAGCTATCAAAAAAATTCCATGCAAAGTAACTGTCTGGTGATTCAGGCGTCAACACTGACATAATAAAACGCCTGTTTTTCTGATCCGTCCGAATAAATGCGTCTCCAGGTTTAAAGTCGACTAAAGAAAGTACTTCATTTGCTTTCACCTTCGAGTGTAGAAAATGTCCTTCGTACGGGCGGTTACCATTTTCAAAATGTTGAATTTGTATCGATCCAATTTGCAATGTCCCATAATCTGAAACAATCTTCATTTCAACTCCGTTAGCATCTAAACGATCAATCACGTCTTGACATTGACCACCAACGACTATGAAGTCAGGAATAAAAATAGAATCCTTGGGTTCATAATTGTGATAGTAAGGAACATACATCTCATAAGGGCGATCTTGATGATACTTTAACCTTTCTACACCTGTAACCTCACCCACTGGTTTTGAATACTCGTAGCCTTTAAACAATAGAGAATCCTTTTGATCTGTTAACTTATAATTGTAGCGATAATGACTCATATCAAGTTCCCATTCCATTGCCTGAGAACGAGCTGTTTCGATCTCCTCTTTCTTCTCATCCATCCAAACTATCGTTGATTCGATAAAGGCCAAAGTAGATTGTACACGATCTGGAAATTGTTTCAGCATGTGCGTTTCCAAGGTAAAACTGATGGCATTCATCAGCGAAGCATATCCCATTGCATAGCGCGGGAGATCGTTAAATACCATAATTCCCGTTTCTGGAGTCGCTCCTTTTAAATGAACGTATGGCGTTAAATCAAATCCTTTTTTTGCGACATCCTTCTCCAAATAGGGAATCATTTCATCATGCATCAAATCCCCCAATGCAGGTGCCATTCGTTCCCTTACAGAAGCGATGTACGTCATGGTATATTGATAATCGGCACCGTTGGACACATGGGTATCCAAAAATACATCAGGATCAAGACCATGATAAATTTTTGCAAATGTGAACATGTTCTTCGAGTCCATTTTAATGAAGTCACGATTCAAATCCAAATTCTGCGCGTTTCCTCGAAAACCGTATTCCTCTGGTCCATTTTGGTTCGCTCTACTCGTCCCTGATCGATTCATCATTCCTCCAACATTGTACGCTGGAATAATGGCTATCAATGGCAAACTAGCTGTTTTCTTCCCTTCTTTGATCCAATTGTCAATCCAGATCAGACAAGCATTAACTCCATCAGGTTCTCCTGGATGAATGGCATTATTAATCAAAAGTGTTGTTCCTTGCTTTGCCTTGGTAAAAGTCTTCAGTGAATCTCCTGCACCGTTTAGTATACACACATAAATTGGCAAGCCATAATCGGAATCGCCCATTTCATAGAGTTCGATTTCCTGATGCTCAGCTGACAATTTTTGATAGATTTCTATCAACTCGGGATAATCAGGTGTCGTATTTCCATCGTACTGTCCAAATGACAACAAAGGGAAAATGAATGTGACTAAGGGAAGAAATTGCTTCATAAACATGCTTTAGGCGTGACTAAATTACTTAATTTTGACCTATGCGAATTGACATTCTCACCATCCTACCCGATCTTCTTACAGGTCCGTTTTCTGATTCTATCATGAAGCGTGCACAAGAGAAGGGGCATTTGGAGGTACACATTCATAATATCCGTGATTATTCTACACATAGGCAAAAGAGTGTAGACGATTACCAATACGGAGGTGGTGCTGGGATGGTAATGTCTATTCAACCAATTTCTGCAGTCATTGAAAAACTGAAAGCGGAACGTGCCTACGATGAAATAATATTCATGACACCAGACGGCGAAGTATTAGAGCAGGCAATCTGCAACGAACTCAGCCTCAAAGGAACCATCATGATTTTATGTGGGCATTATAAAGGTGTTGATGAGCGAATTCGTGAACATTACATCACGCGTGAAATATCCATTGGCTCCTATGTTCTTTCTGGTGGAGAACTTGGGGCTGCTGTACTTGTTGACAGTATTGTACGATTAATTCCAGGAGTGCTGAACGATGAAACTTCTGCATTGACAGATAGTTTTCAGGACAATTTATTGTCGCCACCTGTATATACGCGCCCTCCCGAATTTAACGGATGGAAAGTTCCGGAAGTATTGCTTTCTGGAGATTTTGGAAAAATTGAAAAATGGAGAGAGGATCGCGCGCTTGAACGAACAGAATCACGAAGACCTGACTTATTGGAGTAAACCATGAAGACGACCATTGATCTATTAAAAGATGGAGGAACAATCCTCTACCCGACCGATACTATTTGGGGAATAGGCTGTGACGCTACAAACGAAGAAGCTTGCCAGAAAATTCTTGATTTAAAAAAAAGACCTGAAGGCAAAAGTTTCATTGTTCTCGTTGACGGATTCCCAATGCTGGAGCGGTATATCCCCGAATTTCAGGAAGTATGTTACGATCTCGTCGATTTTGCAACCAAACCATTGACAATTATCTACCCAAATGCTGAAGGCCTTGCGCCAGCTGTGCTCGGCGAAGACGGATCGGTTGGAATTCGCATCACGCAGGATCCATTGTGTAGGAAACTGATTCGTGGCTTGAGAAAACCGATCGTAAGTACTTCTGCTAATTTGTCAAATGACAAAACAGCGACATGTTTCGATGAAGTTCATGCCGACATCAAATCTGGTGTGGATGAAATTATCCTTGAAAGAACAAAAGAAAAAATGACAACTCCTTCGCAGATCATAAAGATTGGTTTGGCAGGTGAAGTAACTGTTATTCGAAAATGATATGGCCCTAACAAATGATTCACGAATTGCCTCTTTCGTAGAAAAATTCTCGAAGTTGGAACACTTTCTAATGGGGTTAATGCTTATAGGATTTGTTGGAGAAGCACAAAATTGGGGTATTCCCGATGCTTTATTTATTATGAGTCTCGGCATTTTAGCTTGTCTATATTTCCTTAGAGGCGTAATTATTGTTGATACTGATTTTAGCCGCATGGAACGATTTATCAATAAGCAAATCTATTTCAGCATGGTTACTGGTTTGGTGGCTTTTCTCTTCCAAGTTATGAGTTGGCCCAAATGGGAACCTTTGGCAATTACTGCACTTGCAATGTTTTGCGTGGCCTTTGTACTTCTCTTGATAAAAAGACTGCTTATCACAAAGTTTTTGACAACAATTGAGCTGTCGACAATTGTTCTGGTTCTGATCTATTTCGCCAAGATTTTTATGTCCTAGTTTTGATTTGCCGGAGTTTCAGGAAAAAGAAACGCTTTCAGGATTCTATCAAACTGTCTTCTTTTTGTAAGGTTAGGCATGTGTGCTCCGTTTTTGATAATTTCCAATTTGGCATTTTTTCCAATATGCTCGCTAAGCAACACCCCTCGATCTACAGGAACCACAGGATCATTGTCACCCCAGATAAGTAAAACGGGGATATCTAAATTGTATTCATGCTTGGAATATTCTTCAAGCCCTGCAATTGATTGTGTAATTAACTTTCGTTTATCTTCAAGATTCACGGCATACAAAGCTTGATAGAAATCGGTCATCCAGCCTGCAGGTACAATGGATTTTTTCATTGATGCCAAATACATCAGTTTCTTCAAGCCTTTCTCATCACTTGGCGCAAAAAGTTCTTCAACGCTTGGCACATCAAAACGCTTGCAAACTGTATCGAGGTCCTCAGCGTACATGTATTTCACAGGCGTATCAAAGGCGATCACTTTCTCAATTCCTTTTGGGTAATTAACGGCTAATTCTAAGGAAACAAGTCCTCCATACGATACTCCGCAAACTGAATACGTTTCAATGTTGAGACTTGATATTAGGTTGTGAACCATATCAACTTGATCAGCAACTTCAAATTTTTGCTTTCCAGGTCGCGTATTTCCAAAATGCAAAAGATTCGGCATTACAATTCGATAGTGCTCTGCCAGCCAGCCTACTTGTTTAAACCATTGAAACTTTGTGGAAGCACCAAACCCGTGAACAAGAAGCAATACTGGCTTGTCCAGTTCGTTGTCCCAATATTCAATGGTATCACCCTCAACAATTGCTGTTTTGAGCTTCAATGAAGCATCCTCCATCTTTTTATCAATGTGCTTATTGGCAACTTTATATATATCGCAAGAAAACAAGGTAAGCAATGCCATAGTCAGGATAAGGGTAGTTTGTATCTCAAATCTCCACACATCTCAAATTTAAGAAATTTATGTCCGTGAAATCAGTCACTTACTTCAAACGAATATTTTTTCTCGTAGATTGAAATAAATAACAGATAAGCATTGGTCAACTTGTTGTAATTTGCCGTTTTTTCGTCCATTCGATGTTTGGTGACTTCTATCGTTAAGGCATACTTTCCTTTCTTCAATTTCCCAAAACCTCCCTTGTATGCGCGCTCTTCTTTCGGATCCAAATTATTATCTCCTAGCTTTTTTGCAACAGGATGCCATTCCCACTTCTCCCCTATTCGTTCTACATTCTTCTTCACTAGCTCACCCTTTTGATTCACCAGCGTGAAGCTTATTAGAATAAAACGCTCTGGATCACCAGTTGGAATTCGATGTCCAGCATGCTCATTTTTTACAGAGAAGGAATACTGAACCGATTCTCCCAACGCATATCGTCGCTTCATCTCCGTTGGGTAAAATTCAAGACCATTGAGCATTCCAGTGGTTTCTCCAGCAACTTTTGAAATTCCAGAGCCAGGGAAGGAATGATAATGACTTGTTCGATCATCATATCCAGGGAAAATCGGACGCTGTACCTCCTCCATGTGGCAAGAAATACAATTCTTTTCGGATGCATAACCACCTTGCTTCCACTCGTCACCTGTCTCAAAATTACACGTGACCTGTGGGGTAATTGTCGCTACTGCGTTGTGGCAAGAAATACAGAGACTTTCTGATAAAAACTCTGGATCTTTCACTGTGCGGTGTGGTGCTTTGTCAGAACCAATTGTCCCGACGATTGCATCTCCTCTCAAATGACAGGCAACACAAGTTATTCCTTCCTGCTGCAGCTTCATGTCCCAACGCTCATTTTTTCTGCGTGATGGTTGATAGACATCGCCATCAATCAGCCCATCTACAATATATTCCTGCTGATTCTCTAGTGGAATATGGCAATTGATGCACATATATGGACTCGATTCCTTTTTAAGTTCTGCCTGATATTGCATGTCTGTCCATGCATGGGCATGTGTTGACGTCTTCCATTCTTCATAGTGCTGTTGATGACAAGCGCCACAACTCTCTGCGCTCAAAGAAAATAATCCTTCTGGTATTTCTTGATAAGGAACTGCTTTCTCCCACGACTCAGTTAATGGCATTATGACAGGCTCAGGATTCTGTCGCAACAAAAAGAGTGTGAGAATAACCACCGCAAAGACCATTGACGCGATAACAATACCAATTTTCTTATTCATCTTTCAACAAAAATAATTGTTCCAAAAATATGCAGTACCAATCGTTCTATTAGTAACCTAAGTAGCTTAAACGGAAGAACAAAAAAAACACTGCTTTAAGCTGTAATGGAGGAGCAAACTGCCCCTTTTAATTACTTAATATTGCACAAAGCTACAAAAAAGGTGAAGCTGGTTGATTCTACGTATAATGAATCCTTTATCTTTGCACCCGCAATGTCTACAAATCTAAGTCAACATCTTACACATCCTGTGTTCAAAGTTGCGTCGCAAATTGTGACGGAACAGAACTTGGAAGCCTATGTTATAGGTGGCTATGTGCGTGACTTACTTCTGGAGCGTCCATCAAAGGATATCGACATTGTCGTTGTTGGTAACGGACTTGATCTCGCAAAGGCTTGTGCGACGAAATTACGGGTCAAAAAAGTTTCATTGTTTGAGAACTTCGGAACGGCTCAATTCGTTTACAAAGACTTGGACGTTGAATTTGTAGGTGCGCGAAAAGAATCCTATCGAAGAGATTCTCGGAAACCAATCGTTGAAAATGGAACGTTGAAAGATGATCAAAACCGTCGTGACTTTACCATAAACGCGTTGGCTATCAGTCTTCACAAAGACAATTTCGGTGAACTTATTGATCCTTTCGGAGGATTGGAAGATCTTGAGAAAGAAGTTTTACGCACTCCTCTTGAACCAAGTACGACCTATTCAGACGATCCATTGCGCATGATGCGTGCAATACGTTTTGCAACGCAATTGGACTTTAAAATTGAAAAGAAAAGTCTTGAAGCCATTCGTGAAAATGCGGATCGCTTAGCGATTATTTCGCGTGAACGAATTTCAGACGAGCTAAATAAAATTGTGCTCAGCGAAAAACCATCTCGAGGATTCAATCTTTTGTACTCAACGCAACTCCTTCATCAATTCTTTCCTGAAATGGTTGATCTGTATGGCGTTGAAACCCGCAATGGCAAATCACATAAAGACAACTTCCATCATACCTTGGAAGTATTGGATAATATTTCTGAAGCGACAGATCAGCTTTGGTTAAGATGGGCGGCTATTATGCACGACATCGCCAAGCCTCCGACAAAACGTTTTGACGCAAGAGTTGGCTGGACTTTTCATGGACATGAAGACCTTGGTTCGCGCATGGTTCCTAAAATATTCAAGCGATTAAAATTGCCCATGGATGCAAAAATGAAGTATGTACAAAAATTAGTGCGACTACATCTTCGTCCCATTGCTTTGGTAAAGGGTTCTGTCACCGACTCCGCAATTCGAAGATTACTCTTTGAAGCAGGAGACGACGTTGACGATCTTATGACCTTATGCAACGCCGATATAACATCAAAAAATGATTATAAGGTTAAAAAGTACAAAGAGAATTTCAAGAAAGTAAAAGAGAAATTGATTGCGGTAGAAGAACATGATCGCGTTCGTAATTTCCAACCACCTGTATCAGGAGAGGTTATCATGGAGACTTTTGGTTTAAAACCTTCGCAGGAAATCGGGGATATAAAAATGAAAATTAAGGAAGCTATTCTAGAAGGAGAAATCCAGAACAATGAGGAAGAAGCTCTTGAATATATGTTGAAAGTCGCGCGAGAAATGGGACTTGAAACAATTAAGTAAAAATACCGTACGATTACAAGAATCTATAAAAGAGCATGGCCGGATTAAAATTCAGAGTATTACTTGATTCAAAGGATAAAAATGAGATTTTTCGTGATATCCTAATCAGCGACAAGGAGAGTTTTGAAACCTTTTATAAGACGATCTTGAATGCTTACAACTTCACAGAAGATCAAATGGCTTCTTTTTACATGTCTAACGACAACTGGGATAAAGGACATGAAATCAGCTTGTTTGACATGTCCTTTGGAGAAGATCCTGATCAAATCCTACCTGGCGTAATGTCCACCTCAACCATAAGCGACTTTGTTGTGGAAGCGGATCAGAAAATCATTCTTGTACACGATTTCCTACGCATGTGGATTTTCTTAATCGAGTTGATCGGTTTTACAGAAGAGACTCCTGAACGTCCAAAAAATGTTCTTTCGGTTGGAAATGCGCCAGCAGAAGATTCCAAATCGGCTGAAGGAGATGGAATTCTCTTTGAGACTGAATCAGAAGATGAGGAGGAAGAAGACGAATTTGGCTTTGGCGAATTTGAAGACGATTACGAATATTAAAATGAATTCTCTGCTGAATGACCCCATGGGGCAAGCCATTCTGGACTTCGCTACCACAAAAAAAAATCAAGACATTACTGTAGTTTCAGATATCTGTGACGACGATATTATTCCCTCAGCGTATTTGTTCAGGTCTTTTGAAGAAATGCCAAGCCTTGAAAAAATTGCCCTCGCTAACTGCAAAGGAAAAATATTGGACGTTGGAGCTGGTGCGGGAATACATGCAAAATTCCTAAAGGAAAAAGGATTTGATGTGTCTTGTATTGATACAAGTCCACGTGCTATCCAACATGCAAAGTCTATTGGCCTCGATGCCCGGCAACAAAACTTCTTTGATCTATCCGAAGGAGAATACGACACCCTTCTATTCTTGATGAATGGAATTGGTATTTCCAGAAACCTCGCCAACCTTGAACAAACACTAATTCATGCAAAATCACTCCTCTCCGAAAATGGAAGGATCATTTGCGACTCATCAGACATAAAGTCACTTTTTGAAGATGATGAAGGAGGAACATGGATTGACTTGACATCAGCGTATTATGGGAATTTTAAATTTCAAATGAAATACGGGGAGCATACTTCCGATTGGTTTGAATGGCTCTATGTCGACTTCGAAAATCTTAAGTCCGCAGCAGAAAAAGCAGGGTATGAAGCCCATTTATTGGCACAGGACAATGATGATTATTTGGCTGAATTGCGCTTAAAATAAATTGCACCCCATTTTTCTATCAACCTATAAACAATCCGAGGATTTTTATTATAAATCGTTTGCGTCCCAACCGAGATCAAATATCTTTACAGCAACAATGAAGAATTTGAAATTTCTATTCGGTGTTTTATTCATTTGGAATACCGCACTTGCACAGGAGAATTCCGTTCGTGAGTTCCCAATGGAGGACAAGTCCTTACTTTGGCAAATCTCTGGACCGAATGTCAAAGGAGACGCCTACCTCTTTGGTACAATGCATTTAATTCAACGGGACTTTTTTCACTTTCCAAAAAAACTGGAGAAGCTCGTTAAAAAATCAGATGTCCTTGTCATGGAGCTCCCTGGGCTTCCTGATCCTTCTGAGGCAATGAGCTATGTTCTTTTAGAAGAAGGAACATTTTTCGACTTTTTCAGTGCTGAACAAATAGACTCAATCCTAGTGTGGGCGAGAGAAAAAATGAACTTTGAGGAAGCAGCATTCAGAACAGCATTTTCGAAGTTAAAGCCATTTGCCATTGTACAATTGGCCGTTCAAATGCATTTCATTGGAAAGACAGAATCTTACGAAATCTCATTTGAATCATTGGCAAATGAAAACGATGTCCCGATCGAAGGCTTGGAAACCGTAGCTGAACAAATGTCCATTTTCGACAACCTGACGGACAAACAACAAAGTGAAATGGTCATGGAAAGTATTCGCGAAGGTGATAAGTCTATTAAAACCCTAGAAACAATGCAACGAACATTTGCCGATCAAGACATAGACGGACTTTATCAGCTTATTCACAATCAAGGAGGTGTTATTGAATCAGAAGAAAAACAATTCCTCGATGATAGAAACCGAGACTGGATACCAAAATTAAAAGCATATTTAGCCGCGAAAAATTCATTCATTGCCGTTGGAGCAGCGCACCTTGGAGGGCCAAACGGTCTCATTCGTTTGCTAGAAAAAGAAGGCTATACATTAACTCCCGTGAAATTATGAAACACATCAGTTTACTCATCCTTTTTGCAGTCCTTAGCGCTTGCAGCACCTACTCAGAAGATGATCTAAAAGGGTTTGATGAAAAAATCCAAGACTATTTAAAGACCGAAAAAATTGAATGCGAGAAGTCATCTTCTGGGATGTATTTCAAAATATTAGAGCAAGGAGAAGGGAGAAAAATTCAATTCACCGACCGCGTTGTCTTTAAATACAAAGGAGAATTACTGGACGGAACTGTATTTGATGACCAGCGAGAGGAAGCTGTTGAATTCGATGTGAAAGACTTGATTGGGGCTTGGAAGGAGATTATGTTGGATCTTAATGAAGGCGGAAAGGCATATCTTGTTGCACCACCTAATTTGGGATATGGAACCCATGATCTTGACGATATTCCTAAGAACTCCATTTTAGTTTTCAACATGGAAGTTGTCGAAGTCAAGTGATGAATTGATATTTTTCTGTCAAAGGCAATGAATTAGGACATTTGGATGATTTTCCATTCATTTCTGGTATTAATAGAATTGTCGAAAACTAAAACTGAGATTCGTTGTCAAAACAAATTCAAGTTTCTATTTTTGGGAACGATTTAGAAACATTTGAAATAAAACACAAATAAGCATGAGCGTATTAGTTAATAAAGATTCAAAAGTGATTGTTCAAGGATTTACTGGTAGTGAAGGTACTTTCCACGCAGGACAAATGATTGAATATGGAACCAATGTTGTTGGAGGTGTAACTCCAGGAAAAGGTGGTCAGACACATTTGGATCGTCCAGTATTTAACACAGTGGATGAAGCTGTTCAAAAAGCTGGAGCTAATGTTTCTATCATTTTTGTTCCACCAGCATTTGCTGCTGATGCAATTATGGAAGCTGCGAATGCTGGAATCAAAGTTGTGATTTGTATTACGGAAGGAATTCCAGTAAACGATATGGTTAAGGCTAAAGAATATATCAGTCAATACGATTGTACATTAATTGGACCTAACTGTCCAGGTGTTATCACAGCAGGTGAAGCGAAAGTAGGCATCATGCCAGGATTCGTTTTCGCACCAGGTAAAATTGGAATCGTTTCGAAATCAGGAACGTTGACATACGAAGCTGCCGACCAAGTGGTAAAAGCAGGATTGGGAATTACAACAGCCATCGGAATCGGAGGAGATCCAATTATTGGAACGACTACAAAAGAAGCTGTGGAATTGCTTATGAATGACCCAGAGACAGAGGGAATCGTTATGATTGGTGAGATCGGTGGAAATCTTGAAGCTGATGCTGCGCGTTGGATTAAAGATAACTCTAAGAAACCAGTTGTTGGATTCATCGCAGGTGAGACGGCTCCTAAAGGTCGTACAATGGGACATGCTGGTGCAATCGTTGGTGGTGATGATGATACTGCAGAAGCGAAGAAACGCATTATGCGTGAGTGTGGAATTCACGTAGTAGATTCTCCAGCGCAGATTGGTGCTAAGATGGCAGAAGTACTCGGCGTTACTGCTTAATTAATTGAGATTTATGTTATGAATGACAAATTCATGACTAGCTATATTGAAGACCTCCAAATTGGGGGTCTTTTTTTTCAACCAACTTCAATCTAAATCCGTTATTTTAGAAACCACTCATATGAAAACGCTTACTCTATTCTTTTGCATTCTGTCGCTGTCCTCCCTAGCTCAAAACTTTCAGCCATTCAATGAGAACGTGCCGAAGAGATTTGTTAACGCGAATGACCCCACAGATGATGACTACTTTTTTTATACGGATTCGACAAAGGTTCAGGGAGACAGTTTAATTTTCCGCCAATATTTAATCTCCAATTACAATAAACCAGCTGTTGAACACCCAGATTGTATCGGTTGGGGTGGAAATGGGATTCACACAGGTGATACCTCCTGGCTAGGTAGAGTTTTAATAATGGATACGGTTTCATCTACACTAACACTCAACAATGAGATGAGTCAGCAACTCTTCTTCGATTTTGGACTACCCCTCGGCGACTCTTCCCTATTCTATCAAAATGCAACAGACAATTTTTATATCGTTTACACTTCCCTGCAGCAAGAAACATTCTTCGGACAAGCTGGTTCAACAAAAACCTTTGTCATTCGCCATTACGACAATCTTTCACAACCAGTATCAAGCAATCTGCATAACTTTGAAATAAAACTTGGAGAACAATTAGGGCTTTTGCAGTTCATTAATGGCAATCAATTTCCGACAATTGAACAAGGGTTAACGATGCGAGGACAATTGAACCCAACACTTGGTCAATATCAAATGACTTATGATGAAATCTACACGTGGGATGTTGGAGACCTCATCCAGTACAGCACCTATGAATCAGTGCAAGCTGGTTACCCTGGCACGGTTAATTATCAAATGATGGAAATCACAAATCGCGTTGAAACAACAGATTCAGTTTACATCTATTTTCAGTCAGATTTCTTCAACTTTTCCACTGGTCCGACTTCAAGTTGTCCAGGATTCTTTTCGACCAACAGCCCAATCAGCTTTAGAAAAGGAGAAAACATTCTCGAATATCCACACAATGGACTGCCCTATGAAAGTTTTTACTTCTTTGAAGACAGCACCACTTCTTGTGGCGGAACTGCGCGTCTATCTTTCTCAGAAGAGTTTTCTGAATATTGCGATAGTTGCGAATGTATGATTGCCTATGATGGCTTTGGAGACTACAAAGAATCTCGAGCATACGATGCTGGTCGCGGTTGGGTTTCTCAGAGTTTCAACGGATATGGACCACCAAATCTCGTTGGGTTTTGCAGTAAGAGCATGAATTATTCGAATATTGGTGGCGTGGAATGTGGTACAGCGCATTACCTTGGGCTAGATGAACTGCAACTAACTATTGAACTCCACCCAAACCCTGCATCTGAACAAATCACGGTAAAATCGAATTCCATTCCTCGTTCAATTTATGTGCATACGCTGGATGGCAAACTCAAGCAGTCAGTTTTGAATTTAGATCTTGAATCAACGCTTGATATTCATGGATACGCATCAGGAATTTACATTGTGACAATCGAAACTGAAAACGCTTCAACTTCTAAACGAATTATTGTTCAATAATTGACTCGAATCATTATTTTTGCGCTTCTCGGGATGTAGCTTAGTCCGGTTAAAGTGCTCGTCTGGGGGGCGAGAGATCGGAGGTTCGAATCCTCTCATCCCGACAAAAAAGGTTCAACAAAGTTGAGCCTTTTTTTTTATCTGCGAGATGGAGAATTTCCCTACACTACCGCTTGTCCCTCTAGTCTTCAAGTGTTGCACACTTTCTGATCTTCGATTACATTCTGAATCTCTTTCTCATCCCGACAAAAAGGTTTGGCTTGGAATACTTTTTCTTACTTTTAAATCCATGATTAGGTCTGTCAATATAAAAGATGCTGCTGCCTTGGCAGAAATATACAACTACTATATCCTTAATTCAATAGCGACCTTTGAGGAAACAATTATTGACGGTAAAGAAATGGAGAAGCGGATTCAAAGTGTGATTCCTCAATTGCCATGGTTAGTCTATGAAGAGGAGGGACAAGTTATTGGTTATGCCTATGCCAACCAATGGAAAGCAAGATCTGCATACAGACACTCCATTGAGAGTACCGTTTATTTGAAGAATGGCGAAACTGCAAAGGGAGTCGGTTCTGCATTGTATAAGGAACTACTGAAGATTTTAACTGACACGGAAGTTCATTCAATTATTGGTGGAATTTCTATCCCCAACGCATCAAGTGTTCATTTGCATGAAAAATTTGGATACGAAAAAGTAGCACACTTTAAAGAAGTCGGTTACAAATTCGGAAAATGGATTGATGTGGGGTATTGGGAATTAATTATTGAATGATAATTACTGTAGTTCATAAAATACCACACCATTTTTTGTATTTTCATAATCTAAACTTTAATCATGAAAAAAACATACCTTCTACTCCTTGTTGTCGCTTTGATTAATGTTACCAGCAGCTTTGCTCAATCTGATAAAGAAAAACAACTAACCGAAATTGCCGAGAAGCTAAGAAATGATGCCACAGGAAATGAGTATTTGAAAACATTGAAACCTTCCATGGATGATTTTCAAAAGATTTTCATCAGTGCAGAAGATGTTGGAGAAGCATGGATGTATACAGAGGAGATGTACGCGTCAATGAATGCAGGTGCTGTTAAGCCTGGGGCTCATAGATCGGAAACCATTGTACTAAGTGTGAGCAGTGCAGATCTAAAGGCGGGAGCTAAACATCAAATGCCAGGTGGTTACAACTGGATTAAAGATAAATTCAAAAATGGAATCACTATTTATGGTTTAAAATTCGTTGAATCGGGAAAGACTAGCGGTTATTCGCTGAACGCTTTCTTCTATGTTAATAATCACTGGGTGTGTATCCCAAAAGTATACCGTGCATTTCCACGTGAAGAATGAAAAAGACATCCGAGACAAGATTCGTGAAATGCGCTATACGCGTGATAAACAAGAATTTGTCAAGTATTTTATAGAACGTCCAGGAGAGCTAAAAAAAGTAATTCAATGTGTGCTTGATCTGGAAGAATACCCCATCAAGGAATACGGATCCTATATTCTGACGCATATTTATAAATCAGGGCAACTTGACCTTCAACACCTCTACCCTCCCTTTGTTGATCTAATCTTCAAAACAAATGATCAGACGGTTTTTAGGAATATTGTCAATTGCATCACCTACATGCACATAACTGATTACCGAGAATCCGAACTTATAGATCTTCTAATTGGATTTATTCAAAATCCCAAAAATAAAGTTGCATTACATGTCTATTCAATCTATGTCCTTATCCAATTTGTAGAAAAATACCCTGAATTGAAGACTGAAATCATGGAAATAATAGACCTGAATTTCGAAAAAAAGACGCCAGCTTATACCATTGCTCGACGTAATTACGTCAAAAGGACCAGTCACCTCTAATTTTTTTACTTTTTTTAACATTTCAACAATTCCCTTTACCATAAAAGGATATAGGTGTTTTTTATATCTAAAAATAACAGTGAAATAAAATATTTATAGTACTATGTATTGCATAGTTCAGTTTTTTACCCATATCTTTGTATAAGAAAATAGGTGTGACGACATCGAACAATCGGAACAGTAGTTCCTTAAAACGGTAAAAATGAAATTAGAAAATACAAAAGCACAATTACGTAAGGGAATTTTGGAGCTGTGTATTCTTTCCATTCTAAAAGAAAAGGAGGCGTATCCGTCTGAGATTATCGACAAGCTAAAAGAAGCAAAGTTGATTGTTGTAGAAGGAACGCTTTACCCGCTCTTAACGCGATTAAAAAATGGCGAACTATTGACATATCGCTGGGAAGAATCACCATCAGGTCCACCTCGAAAGTATTACTCGCTGACCAAAATGGGTACAGCCTTTTTAGAAGAATTATCACTGACGTGGGATGAATTGAACACAGCAGTGACAAAAATCACCAAAAATAACTCAAAATGAAAAAGACGGTTTCTGTTAATATCAAAGGCATAAGCTTCACGATTGAAGAGGACGCTTATGAACTACTGCAAGATTACCTAGATCGCTTAACCGTTACATTGGGCAACCAAAACGGTAGCAAGGAAATTCTTGAAGACATTGAACTGCGTATTGCTGAACTATTCAACATACGTTTAAAAGAATCTAAGACGGTAATCGAATTGATTGACGTAGAAGAAATTCTTGCAAACCTAGGAAATCCTGAAGATTTCGTTGACATGGAAGATGATGACGAAGATTCTGAAGACAAGAAAATTTTCGAAGAAGCTAAGAAAGGTTCTTCAGAAAAACGACTGTTCCGTGATCAAGACAATGCCGTAATCGCCGGTGTTTGTTCAGGGATAGCCAACTATTTCGCTATGGATGTCGTAATTATCCGAATCATTTTCTTTGTGATTTTCTTCTTTGCTGGATTTGGCGTACCACTCTATATCATATTGTGGATAGCAGTTCCTAAGGCAAAGAATACAATTGATCGATTGCGCATGAGAGGCCGACCGATTACGGTAGAAAATGTTCGAACGGAAGTAGAAAACGCTGCGGACAAAATAAAAACTGAATCGCGCGGGATTGCTAAAAAATTCCGAGACAAGGACTACAAAAGCAAGGCATCACGTGGAGCACGCATTTTCACATCAATTATTGGTGTTGGATTAATGCTCTTTGGATTACTTCATTTGATCATTTTCCTAGTTGTTATACTCGGAGGGTTTGAGATGATTCCTATCCAAAGTGAGCATGGATTTATTTCAATCACTGAATTGGGCGAGTTGGTTTTGAGTAACCCTGCAGATATTCAGTGGACATGGATTGGTGGAATGATGATCGTTATGAGCTTTATTCTTTTCTTCTTCCTACTCGGAAGTATCCTACTCTTCCGTTTGCGCAGCAGGTGGTCAAAACTGAGCTTACTTGGATTGTTTATAATTGGTTTAGTTGGATTCTTTATGTGCTTAAGCGTTGGAATGCGAACAACACGTGACATCGCAATGGACGGCGAAATTGTAGACAAAGTAGGAAAAGTTCACTCAACCGAATTGATTGTTCTTCCTCAATTGGAAAGCTTGACAACGGATAAAACATACCGAATTAAGAGCAATGGTCAATTTGGCTTAATGGCCTTAGAGGGAGATCGAATTAAGGAGTACGGCATTCAATTCGAATTCGTTCCTTCAACAGACTCTCTGTTTCACATTGACCAGAGCAGGAGTGCACGGGCTCATTCACACGCAAGGGCAATTGCAAAAAGTGAAAATATTAACCATCAAGTTTCACTAGTAGGAGATTCTCTGTTGGTCGATACTGAATATTCGTTTCCTAAAAAGGACAAACTTCGTGATCAAGATATCCTGATAGTTATCCAAATTCCAGAAGGTGGGCGAGTAAAATTCAAGGACCAAATCGTGTACCTCGGTGATAATTATGAAGAAGGTAATTCCGACTATAGTGATTACTATGAATCTGGGTATCTGCGCGGAGACGGAACGTATAGACATCGCGAATGGCACAGAAACCATCATCATCGAATAGAGAATATTGAATATGAAATCGACATGATGGAAGACGAAATTGAAGAGACAATAGAAGAGATTTTTTAAAAAGAAATAAGATTCGTGTAACTTTTTGGTGAGTTGGCGGTCTTATGGTTAGAGGTTTCATAGAAGTGCAATTTTAGTTTTAGTTTAGTTTTAGAAAGCAGTACCTCAACCAAAGCGACCCCGTGCAGGGGGTCGCTTTTCTTTTGTACCTTTCGTTGAATGAATTCAATCGTTAAATACTGTTTAATCCTTTTTCTTTTTTCGGCATGTGCACAAGAGGAAACTTCTCAAGTGCCCGACACGGATGTGGTTGACACAAACTCTACAGAATTACCTTCAGATATTGTATTGGACTCGGCAGAACTGGATACGAATGATGAATTTCTGGCTAACGGAGATTCAAGTTGGTTGCAAGGCTATTATTTGTTTGACGACAATTGGGGCGAAGCAGAAAACGAATCCGAGATTGAAAAGTACGCATCTGAGAAGTTTCGTAAATTTTTAAAATGGTCAAAAGGGAAACCAAATGAAAAGTCCATTTTTGGACATCAGAGTGGCGCTGGACCAAATAATATTCAATGGAACCCAGAAACGGATCTTATCTGCATCGGTCGCGTAAGCAATGAAAGATTAGAAATACCTAAGCGCGTTACTTGGCGCATTTTTAACGGAGAGGTCAACAAGTCGGTGACTTGGGAAGTATCGCCCCATGGCAACTATTTCCATTTCTATATTCAACGAGAATATTGGCAGAAACTTCAGCGAAAGGTGACCATGGAAAACATTGATCGTGTTTATTCGGACATCCCCGAACAATTGCAAGAATGGAAAATGGGACTCGCAGGAGAAGGAGAATATTACGGTTTCGACATGCTCCTTGGTCAGTATATTGAATTAAATGTGATGGTCGAATACGACGATGGAGGAATAGTTGAGTTCTCAGAGATTCTGCATACTCTCTACGGAGAATAAACAGATCCATCGTTTATTCACCGCGCCCCTCCTAATAACTATATTTTCTCGAAAGTGAATTTGTACGCATAGATTTCCTCTGGATTGTAATCAGATTCAATTTGCATTTGCAGGAGCTTTGCGATCACCAATTTTTTCAATTCAAATTTCGAACTTTCAATCTCTTTGATCTTGATTTCTCCATCAACGATTTTAAATCGAACAACAACATAATCGGGGGTATATTGATCCAATTCAACCATACTAAGATCAAGTGTTACTTTACTGCTGATTTCATCCACCAAACTTGGATCATTTATCGCAAAACTTTTACTCATGGACAAAAGTCCCAATGCAATTATTAATGTTAATTTTCTCATCTTTTCATGTTTTAATTTGATATGTAATTACTAACTATTTAACACATCAAATGTAGGTCGCATGCACACGAATAACAGTTAAGGGAAGCATAAAGAGAGTTAAGTAAAAGTTAAAGTTTGAGACACAACTGTTCTAGGTATAAATACCTGAATATCTGCATAGCATTGGAATTAAAGAATGATTTCGGTAATATTAATCAACCTAAAGAAGAACCATTATGAGCCATAATTGCAATATCACTATTGATAACTCTCAAAATCCAGATCCTCTTGTTCTCACAGAGCTTAGGGATTTTAAAGACACGTCAAATACACCTGATGGAAAATTTGAAAATGTTAACCCTAGCAACGCTACAATTGCTCCTGGTCTTATTGTTCCAGCTAACGAAAGTCTCAGTTTTGATCTGAAAAGAGATTTACTTCTGACTTCAGGTGCAACAATGAATTGGACAACAGGTAACGCAACTGACAAAACAGAAGCAAACGTCAAGATGACTTTCAGGAATAGTGTTTCAGGAAATGTCGTAACCTTGGACATAGAACATTGCGAAGGCTCTCCAAAAGGACTATTGACCTATGGCGTTTCGTATTTTTCAGCAGCTGAAGGAGACTCATTATTGGCGCGTGATTACATTAATAAAACAGGATCTGGAAAATCTCCAGTGACGGCAACCTTCTCAATTGTTTACAATAAATACGTCTCCACTCCACCATCTACTCCATCGTTAGAAGGGATTACAAATGTGGTTATGTTAATGCTGGAAAACAGAGGCTTTGATCATTTGCTTGGAGATTTATATTCAACAAATCCTGCGAATGTTTTCCCTCCGAACAGCCCAATACCACCTTCTGATCCAAGCGTTCAGCATCCTATCAATTTCGACGGTTTATTTAACAATCCAACTATTTCAAATCCACCTCCAAAGGATGGGACTACTGATAACAATCCAAACACCTCAAATCAACCTCCAAAGGATCCACTCCCTGTATACATGACCCCAGTTACAGAACTCTTCGATCCAGAAACGAACTTAAGCGTTCCAAGTGTTGATCCTGGAGAACAATGGGCGGACACAAACGAACAGCTTTTTAATTCGACAGACGTTCCTTCAAATAATGCAATTCCAAAAATGAAGGGTTTTATTTCAAATTATGAAAAGCAAAAAGGATCTACCCCAGATGAAATCATGCAATATTATACGCCTACTGTCTTACCTGTTCTAAACTCATTAGCCAAAAACTATGGCGTAAGTGATGCATGGTTCTGTTCTGTTCCTTCTCAAACCTCTCCAAATAGGGCATTTTCATTAACGGGAACATCAGAAGGATACGTAGACAATTATACGATTCCAGGAATTCCTAAGATTCCACTAATACACAATGTATTTTTCAAATCAAACACTCTCTTTAACGTTCTGAACAATTGTGGAAAAAAAGATGCCTGGCGAATCTATTACCAAGACGAAATCCTCGGGAGAAGTTTTACCGAAAGTCTATTTGAGGAACTTGAGCCATTTAAAGGAACTGATAATATTCAATCCTTCGAGAAGTTTTTAGAGGACATCGACAATGGGACGCTTCCTCCATTTTCCTATGTGGAACCAACTTGGCTTACGAATTCCACGCTGGGATATACTGCGAATGATTATCATCCCCCTTACAATCTATGTGCGGGTGAGCAAAACTTAGCACTTGTATACAATGCCTTGACAAAATACAAGGATTGGGATTCAACACTGTTTATCGTGACCTTTGACGAACATGGAGGTACATTTGATCATGTTCCGCCACCCCATTCAATAACTCCTCCTGACGATCTCACTGACTGGTCTGGGTTTGATTTTAGTCGTCTTGGACTACGTGTTCCAACGCTACTCATCTCTCCACGAATTAAAAATGAGACTGTTTTTCGATCTCCAAATGAGACACCATTTGATCACACTTCATTTATTTCAACCATTTTGGGTTGGCAAGGAATTGATGTGAGCGGTGGAGTTATGGGAGCTCGTGCAGCAAAAGCACCCGATTTTTCTGGTGTACTTGCAAATACAGCGGTAAACAAGGACACCCTACAACTCTCTCCAACGAGTTGTTCAACAAGCAATATTGACCCAGAATTGAACGATTTGCAGAAGTACCTACTGCCAATTCTCGCCAAAAATCTAACCGGTGACGATATCAACAGTGAATCGACGCTTAGTACATTGAAAGAACTCAAGGCTATGAAAACGAACAAAGAGGTTTGTGACTATGTCGCAAAAACGAGAGGCTAGAAAGGTTCAAGTAGATCTACCGTGACTAATACTTTGCGACTAATTTTTAAAGTCGGTGCATATTATTGATCGGACTACAAGCTGCCCCGATGAAAGCCCTTATCTTTGCGGAATGAATGTGGCAATTATAGGTGGTGGAGCATCTGGTTTTTTTTCAGCAATAGCGGTGAAGGAAAATCACCCAAATGCGCATGTGACCATTTATGAGAAATCACAAAAACTACTGGCGAAGGTAAAAGTCTCTGGTGGTGGAAGATGCAACGTGACGAATGGTTGTGTTACTGTAAAAGAACTTGCTGAGGCCTATCCACGTGGCTCAAGACAATTGCGTAAAGCATTTGGTACATTCGACAACCACGATACCATGCGTTGGTTTGAGGACAGAGGTGTTCCACTGGTCATTCAAGATGATATGTGCGTCTTTCCCGTTTCTCAAGATTCTCAAAGTATCATCGATTGTTTTCTGAAAGAAGTAAATCGTTTGTCTTTTACAATAAAAACTGGAACGGGGATTAAAGCACTTCAACCCTTAGATGAAAAAATTCAACTCTCTTTCATCGATGAAAAGGTCTCCCCAATTGATTTCGATAAGGTGATTGTTGCGACAGGTGGCTCACCTAAAATGCAAGGTCTGGAATGGCTAAAAAACTTAGGGCATGCAATATCCACACCTGTTCCATCACTCTTTACATTCAACATGCCCAAGGCACCTATTACAGAATTGATGGGCATAGTGGTTGAAAATGCACTTGTAAGTATTCAAGGGACAAAACTAAAAGGAGACGGACCTCTCC
>CAJQJL010000153.1 GCA_905478665.1 uncultured Flavobacteriales bacterium | reverse complement strand
CATATGGAGGAAAGCTGATGCAAGATGGAACGTACACTTGGAAGATCGAATTCAAAACATCTGCTACAGATGAAAGAGTTTTGGTCACTGGACATGTGAATATTATTAGATAGAATAGTGCATCAATATAAAAAATAGGGAGGGCTTAGGTTCTCCCTATTTTATTTAAAATCATTAGATAGTTCCCTAGGTAACATTTTGTGGAAATATTGGATTGTTATTAATTTAACAATTGTTTTAATTATGATAATAATTCATGTATAGCATGCCCCACAATGACATTGTTGTAACTTTGTACTGACTTTACGTTGCTACTTTTATTAATAATGACTACACCAAACGGTGAAATTTTGAAGGGATGAAAAACTGGATAAACCGAACGCTGCTCCTATCAGCATTTCTGATCGTTGGCTTAAATGTCAGTGCAAGCACCTCCACACTACCGTATGATCTTGAGCCCGTATATGAATGGACTGAATACATAACCATTGATGGAATTCGAATTGAATACAAGTTTGTTGAGTGCAATAACGATGTAGTAAACAATCAAATTCTCGTACTTCTAAAGTATACGAATACAACCAATGAAACTCGTGAACTATCTTGGTTTACTAAAGTATTTCGCGATGGAGATTGTGTGAACTGCCATCGAATAGGATCTGCTGAGCACGAACACACGTTAAAGTTAGTACCTAATGAAGTAGTTGCTGGGGACAGTCACAAACGGAATGATAGAAGACTCTATATTTTTTCAAACTTTATTGAGTTGTCTCCAGGGATGTCTAATCAACGTCTAACGGATTTTGAAATGATCAACCTCAACGTAATTAAGTACTAGATGTCGAATAATAATTACATGAAGAATAGTTTTGGGAAAATCATTGGGACATTAGTGATGTTTTTTTTGATTCATGCGAATGTTGAAGCTCAGCAGTGTGTAGTAGACGCAGGAGCAGATACTATTTATGCCGAATGTGGACAGTCAACGTATTTGGCAGCAGTGGGATTATCAATCACACCAGCCTTGTCTACGGATTTTGATGGGGGTGCAATTGGTGCAGGATGGTCGTCAACAGGAACGGTGCTGTATAACAATCCATGTGGACCATCATTGGACGGATCACCATCGGCTTGGTTTGGAAATGTTCCGTTTCCAAGGACTTTAACGACAAATGGTTTTGACCTTTCATGCGGAGGTCAGGTTTGTTTTGATCTTGATTTTGGAGGAGACGAAAACACCACAGATTGTGAAGATCCAGATCAAATAGATGAAGGTGTATTCTTTCGGTATTCTACAGATGGTGGAGCGACTTGGACGGATATATTTTACTTTGAACCAACGAGCAACATCTCAGGCCCCTATTATAGCTGGGCAAATTATTGTTTTATACTTCCTGCTGCGGCATGGACTTCGAATACAATGTTTCAATGGCATCAAACACAGGCTTCCTCTACGACATATGATCACTGGGGAATTGATAACGTATCGATTACACCAACCAATTGTGGTTACTGGTATGATTGGGATAATTTAGCACCAGCAGTTGATGCTTTCGATCAAACAGTCACTTCTGCAATAACGGAGACATATATCGTTACGTATACCGATGGGATTGATGCCTGTACAGATACTGTTACAGTAATCGTTAACCCTGTTGTCGCAGATGTTACAACGACCAATGCAAATATTGTTTGTCCAAACTGTGCAGATTTAGATGTACAATTCACCAACTACAATTCAGGATCAATTGTCGACGATTTTGATCCAGGAATAAACCAGACAATGTGGAGTGAACTCGAAGGGGGGACGCTAGGAGGGGGGTGTACTTCTATGTCAGGATTTGCAATGTTCTTCGGAGGAGCAACAGCCGAGCGCTATGCCGAATCATACCCTATTGATGCAACAGCATGTGGATTACTCGATTTCTGTCTTTTCATCGGGAACGCCGGTTCTCCAGTTGGGTGTGAAAATGCCGACGCTGGAGAAGATGTTGTTCTTGAATATTCTATAAATGGAGGTGTTACTTGGGTTCCCATAATTACCTATGACGAAAGCCAGTGGGATGCAAATAATAACTGGCAATGTTTTACCGTTCCTATTCCACCACCAGCTCAAACGACTTCGACTGCTTTTAGATGGAGACAATTGTCTTTCACCGCTAATAGTGATAACTGGGCATTGGATAATGTGTCATTGTTATGTGCACCACCGCCATTTACATACACTTGGACTCCAGCATTATCATTGGATGATCCAACAATACAGTCTCCCCAGACTTGTCCTTTTGATCCAATGACATACGTTGCGACAATTACAGATCCAGTTACGGGATGTACTGCGACTGATAGTATTTTCATTGATGTTGTTTGCGTTTGTATGTTCCCCACCTTCACAGCAAATGTGAGTGATTGTGAGAATGGCAACGAATTCACAGTTTCAGGAGAATTTACGTATGTAGAAAGTCCAGCAACAGGAACACTTGTTGTAGAAGTCACGAATGGATCAGGAACATATACACAAACATTTTTCCCTCCATTTACAAATTTGGCAGTGGAGAACTATAGTATTTCAGGAATTGTCTCGGATGGTACGCCGTTGACCGTTACTGTTTATTTCTCGGATGATCTTGCCTGTACAAGCACCTTGAATGATGTCTCACCAGTATTGCCAGAAGTTACTGCCGTAAGCGGAGGTGATATTTACTGTGTTGGCGAAGTTGTCAATGAAATTCTTGTAGATGTTACTGGAAATGGACCTTGGACTATTGATTATACCTTAGACGGAACTCCTCAAACTATTAACGGGGCTGTAAGTCCAATCTCGCTTGGGACTGGCTCAGGTGAATATATCGTGACGAATGTTTCAGATGTTGGGTGTACGAACTTCGCAGCCGGAACTCAGACCATAGTTGTTCAAGATTTACCTACAGTTGTGAGTATTTCTGGTGGAGATACTTATTGCGTTGGAGATATTGTTAGTGACATCATTGTTGAAGTTACTGGAACAGCACCATGGACTATCGATTATACACTAGACGGTGTTGTCACGAGTGTTAATAGTGTGACAGCTCCCTTTAATTTAGGAAATACACCTGGTGCATATGTCCTAACTGGTATTACAGATGCAGGATGTTCAAATGTGGCTGCTGGAAATGAGACGATTATTATTAATCCACTTCCAAATGTCGGTGCAGGAAATGATTTCATTTCATGTGATGGTGATCTGATCGTTCTTTCAGGGTCTGGTGCACAAACATATCTTTGGGACAATGGCGTGATAGACAACAATGGATTTATTCCAACAGTAACAATGACTTATACGGTTACTGGTACAGATGCGAATGGTTGTATCAATACAGATGATATTGTTGTCACTGTCGAGCCGCTTCCTATTGTTTCCTTTGTTGCTGATTCGCTGTTCGGATGTGAACCATTTACGGTGATCTTTGAAAATACAACAACGGCTTCAAGTGCATTTCAAGATTGTATTTGGAATTTTAATGGTGGAGTAAGCCTTCAAGAGGATTGCGATACAGCAATTGTTGAGTTCGAATCGGGAGGTCTATATGATGTTACACTTACAACTACGACCGTCAATGGTTGTACAAGTTCGGTAACCTATGTTGATTACATTTATGTAGAAGATACGCCTGTGTCATCTTTTAACCCTTCGTCTACAACAGTATTAAGCTTGAACACACTCGTCTTCTTTACAAACACTTCCACGGGAGCCGTAGATTATATTTGGAATTTCGGAGATAGTAGCGATTTGGTTACGTCTGTAAATACTTCACATGAGTTTCCAGCGACTATGACAACTGGGTATCCAGTGACGTTGTATGCTTATTCGCCTATTGGCTGTGTAGATTCTTCTGTAACTGTAATTCTCGTTAAAGAAGAAATCATCTTCTATATTCCGAATACCTTTACACCTGACGGCGATGAGTTTAATCAAACGTTTCAGCCTATTTTTACTGCTGGTTATGATCCATTTGATTTCAATTTGCTGATCTTCAATCGTTGGGGAGAGGTGGTATGGGAGTCTAACGACGATACAGTTGGTTGGGATGGAACATTTAATGGAAAAATGGTGCCGTCAGGAAGCTTTACTTGGAAGATTGAGTTTAAGACTGAGCATACGGATGCACGTAAGATGTATACTGGACATCTTAACGTCTTGAGATAGAACTTTTTTAGTGTTTTTCACATTGTCTTGTTTGTAAAGTGAATAAAAATTAACCGAGCCCGAATAAAAAGTTAATTTTTAGACAACCATTTTAGTGTTTTTACGTTAAATTCATAGTCAGACCAAAAACTGCACTAAAACTATGAAGCAACTATGCACTACGGCATGTCTACTCATGCTGTCTTTAATATCTTATAGCCAAGGATATTACGAAATCAAAACATTAGGAGGAAGTTACTCCGCAGAGACGATTGATGATGCTTTTAGCACAGCAGATTTTTGCGGTTACCATAAGGCTTCAGAAAGAAATTTAATCGTTTTTGATGATGGTTCGGAGGTTGAATTACTTTCTGCTGACGAAATTCAAAATTTTAATTCCAATTGCATCTTTGTTGTTACAGTAGATACACCTATTTGTGAATACTCTATTGTTTCGGGTGTAATAATGAGAGCTTGTGAGAATAAGCTAACGCCTTTCGAGGAAAAAATAAAAGTAAACAACTAACCTACTATGAAGACGATTGCAACTCTACGTTTAACAACATTCGTGCTTTCATGTTTGTTGTTTTTTAGTTTTAACACATTTGCTCAACCAGTAAATGATGATTGTGCGAATGCCATTGATTTCGGAACTTTACCTACACCAGGAGCGTGTATTGGAGGATTGGAAGATGGTGCTCCAATCACCATGAATAGTCAAACTACGGTTGGTGCTACAGGACAAAACCCGTATTCTTATTTAACAGGTTGTTCTGGTGGAGGAGATATGGCAGCTCCTGCTTTGGATACATGGTATTCATTTACTGCTTCAGGAACGACTGTTAATATTGATATTTCTGGTTTTCCAAATGCAAGTGTTGGTCTTTGGTCTGGTACCTGTGGAAATTTAGCAGGATTAGGATGTCTGAACACAAATGGTGCGGGAAGTGGAACGTTGGTCGCAACGCAAATGCAAATAGGAACTACCTACTACATTCAAGTGAGTGGTGGAAATGCAACAGCAACTGATAACAACTTTACCTTAGCCATTGATAATGATATTGAGTGCGATGATTGTTTGATACAGTCAACATTGACATCTGCTCCAGCACCGAATAATGGAACGTATTTACCTGGAGAAGTTGTAACTTTCTGTTTTACAGTAACTGAATTTAGTGAGCAGAATACAAATTGGTTTCATGGTGTACAGGTCTCTATGGGGGCTGGTTGGACAGGAGTTGTCACAAACCCAGTACCTGCCGTAGATTGTCCCGTAGATGTTACACCTGGACCTGGAGATGCAGGAGCTGGAACATGGGGATGGTATCCTGGTGGAGTTACGAGTGCCGCTACTGGTCAAGCTTTTGGAGCAGGGTTTTACTTTGACAATGTTAACGTTGCAGGAAATAACCCTGGACAAAATTTTGGTGACCCTACTGACGGAAGTTGTACATGGACCTTTTGTTTCGATTTAACAGTTGATGCAGGATGTACGGCAGGTGCAGACTTGAGTGTGACTATCAATACAACTGGGGATGGAGAATCTGGTTCTTGGACAAGTGTTGCTTGCGCGGGAGATGCATCATCGAATGCCATAGCTAGTATGGTTTGCTGTGATATCCCATTAATTACTACTACAAATGAATCATGCCCTGGAGTTGGTGATGGTTCTGCGACTGTTGAAGGTCAAGGTGGAACAGCACCTTATGATTACGTCTGGGAAGATGCTACGGGAACAGTTCTTTATACTGATAATAACAACTTTGGTATCAGTTCATATACTGGTTTAACTTCAGGAACAACATATACAGTAACTGTCACTGATGACAATGGCTGTGTTCAAGTAGTGGATATTACTGTTATGGCAGATCCATGTACGATGTGCCCTGAGTATGCGAATACCGCTACAGCAGCCGCGCAGGCTTGTGGTGGACAGGTATACGACTTTGAGGTGGAGAACACTGCTTGTAATGGGACACTTATCTTCGATGTGATTGGAAATTATGGATCTACTTTTGGAAATGAGATTTCATGGACAGTGGTTAGTAACCTAACGGGTAACGTTGTTGCCTCAGGTGGACCAGGAACAAACGGCGGCGCAATCAATGTGAACGTTAGTTTGGATCCAGCAGTAGAAGGAACAGCATTCAACTTAGTTATAGATGACACATTTGGAGATGGTTTCAATGGAACTGGTGGATTTCTTCAAATTGAAGATGGCGGGGTTATTATTGCTGGACCAATCACTGGAAATTTTGGAGCTCAGACAAATCAACAATTTGTTGTCAATGTTGATATTAGTTCATCGACCATTACAATAAACACTCCTTCTGGCCCTATTGTAAGTGTTGCAACAAATTGCAGCGACCATGATGTTCAATTTACTTTAGATAATACAAACTTCTGTAACCCAATTAACGTTGCTCTACCTTGGACGATTGTTTGTGACGAGACTGGAGCAACAATTTCAAGTGGAACGCATAACGTTACGGTTTATCCACAGATTGCTACGGCATCAACGGATGTTGTAACTGTGACATGGAATAATGTGACGTGTCAATGGGATGTGTCTCCACAAAATGACTGTGACCTATTGGATATCGGTTCGGTATTTACAATATCACCAGACCCTTCCGCTTGGCCAGCGAATACCTGTGCTAACGGAAATCAGGATTTCACAATAGATTACATAGGTGTGGCAGGTGGACCAGATTGTTGTTCAACTGGTGGGCCGCTTGTGCCTATTACCTATGATGTTGTTACTACTGTGAATGATCCTGTAGTTCAAGATTCACCTTGGGGAGGAACAGGTAATTCAGCAAATGTAACGATACCACCAAATGGAGTGGGGGGAACAGCGACGTCTGTTGATATCACTATTTCAGGATCTAACTATTGTTATCCTGATCCAGCTGGTACAAGTACGGATGATGTTTATTATGTAGGGATTTTTGTTGATGGAATTTTAATTGCTTTGAATGGTCCACTTTCTGATCCTCCAGGTAATTTCTCCTTTACGTATGATGAGACGGATTTAGCAGGAGCTGGGATTACCTACGATGAGAATAGTGTAATTGAAGTATATGTTCTTCCAAACCTCTTTAATTCAGGAGGTGTAAATACGACTTACGTTCCAATGGCTAATTGCAATACATTGGGAGATGGTGAATGGTCAATTGGTACCTACGATGTGACTGTTAATGCTGTTTACACTGAACAAACAGCTGGTCCAGCCAACTGTAGTTTTGTAACACCAAGTCCTTACACATGTTGTATTGTGACTGGACCAATTGTTCCTGCAAATGGATCAAGTACAGTAAATTGTTTAGTGAATGCAACTCAGCCTGCTGCACCTGGAGTTACTGATGCTTGTGGAAATAACTTAACTCCTGTAATTACGGAAAACGCAGACCCTGTCTGTGAAGGAGATAAAATTTATACTTATACATATACGGATTGTTACGGAAACATTTCAGTTTATACTTATACATATACAATAGACTTACCGATATTCGCAATTGCGACTCCACCAGGAGCCTCAACAGTAAACTGTCCAGCAGATGGGTTAGTTCAACCAGCAGGACCAGGAGTGATAAATGACCTTTGTGGAAATGCCTTGACACCTACAATTGTAGGACCAGCAGCTGTTGCCTGTGAAGGAGATATGGTTTGGGCATTTACGTATACAGATTGTGCGGGTAACTCCGTTGATTGGTTGTATACCTATACAGTAGATATGCCAACGTTTGCAATAGCAACTCCTCCAGGAGCTTCTACGGTGAACTGTCCAGCAGATGGATTGGTTCAGCCAGCAGGCCCAGGGGTAATAAATGATCTTTGTGGAAATGCCTTGACTCCAGTAATTACGGGACCAGCTGCCGTTGCTTGTGAAGGAGCTATGGTTTGGACATTTACGTATACAGATTGCGCAGGTAACTCTGTTGATTGGTTGTATACATATACAGTGGACATGCCAACGTTTGCAATAGCAACTGCTCCAGGAGCCTCTACAGTAAACTGTCCAGCAGATGCGAATGTTCAACCTGCAGATGCGGGAGTTGTAACGGATGTTTGTGGAAATGTAATTACACCTACGGTAACTGCACCAGCTGCTGTTGCTTGTGAAGGTGATATGGTTTGGACATTCACATATACGGATTGTGCGGGTAACTCTGTTGATTGGTTGTATACCTATACAGTTGATATGCCGACGTTTGCGATAGCAACTCCTCCTGGAGCTTCTACAGTAAACTGTCCAGCAGATGGATTGGTTCAACCAGCGGCGCCGGCAGTAAATGATCTTTGTGGAAATGCAATTGTCCCAACAGCGGTAGGACCAGCGGCAGTAGCTTGTGAGGGCGACATGGTTTGGACATTTACCTATACTGATTGTGCAGGTAATGCTGTTGATTGGTTGTATACCTATACAGTAGATATGCCAACGTTCGCAATCGCAACTCCTCCAGGAGCTTCTACGGTAAACTGTCCAGCAGATGGATTGGTTCAACCAACAGCGCCGGCGGTAAATGATTTATGTGGAAATGCGATCGTACCTACAGTGAATGCACCAGCTGCAATTCCTTGTGAAGGCGATATGGTTTGGACTTTCACATATACCGATTGTGCAGGAAATGCTGTAGATTGGATTTACACCTATACGATTGACATTCCAGCATTCACAATACCTTATGCAGATGGAGCATCAACAGTAAACTGTGTGGCAGACGCGCAAGTTGATCCAGGTGATCCAGGTGTAGTTAATGATATGTGTGGTAATGTACTTACACCGGTAATCACGGCACCTTCTCCAGCAGGATGTACGGGAGTCGGAGCTGTTTGGTTGTACACGTATACAGATTGCGCAGGAAACACAGCAGATTGGACGTATACATATACAGTAAACCTTGCGCCATTTGCAATCGCAACGCCTCCAGGATCTAGTACAGTGAACTGTGTGGCAGATGCGAATGTTCAACCAGCAGATGCGGGTGTTGTAAATGATGCATGTGGTAATTTAATTGTACCAACGGTCACAGCGCCAGCAGCAGTAGCTTGTGAAGGCGATATGGTTTGGACATTTACCTACACAGATTGTGCAGGTAACACGCTTGACTGGTTGTATACGTATACAGTAGACATGCCAACATTTGCAATTGCAACTCCTAATGGAACAAGTACAGAAGTTTGTGTAGCAAACCTAGTTGTACCAACTCCACCAGCAGGGATCGTGGATGTTTGTGGAAACGCAATAGTGCCAGTAATGACAGAGAATGCCGATCCAATATGTGTGGGCGATAAGATTTACACTTTCACATATACTGATTGTGCGGGGAATGTAGTTGTTTGGACACATACAATATCGGTGAATGATAACGTTCCTCCAGTAGGAACAGCTCCAGCTGATGTATCATTGCCTGGTGGAGTTCCGCCAGCATGTGATCCTAACTTAGTTACGGGTGTTTCTGATAACTGTGATCCAAACCCTACAGTGACATGTTTGCCTGATGTCTCAGATGGAGGAACCTGTCCAGAGATTATCACAAGAACATACCATATTGAGGATGCTTGTGGAAATTTTATTGAGGTAGTTCAGTTGTTCACAATTGGTGATGCAATTTTACCGACAGCGGATACACCTGCAGATATCAATGTAGAATGCGCTGCTTTGGTGCCATTACCTGATGTTAATGTGGTATTGAACGAAGCAGACAACGGAGCAACTCCTGTTGTTACTTTCGAAGATGATACACCGGGTGGAGGAGTTTGTCCAGATACAATTCTTCGAAGATACCGTGTAACGGATGATTGTGGAAACTTCATTTTTGTAACACAGTTTATCATAATAGAGCCAATAACAAATCCTGTAGTTCCAGCAGATGGAGCAAGTACAGTAAACTGTTTAGCGGATGCGCAGGTTCAACCAACCCCACCAGTCGTAACAGATGTTTGTGGTAATACACTTACGCCAG
>CAJQJL010000152.1 GCA_905478665.1 uncultured Flavobacteriales bacterium | reverse complement strand
TTGTCTGAGAAAGCGATGTATGAGAGCTTGGCGAAGCAAATTGAGTTATTAGGGCTCTCCCTGTCAAATTTAAATCAAGGTAAAATCAAGCGTTCTATTTCAATCAAATCTCCAATTAGTGGCTACGTAACAAACGTATTGGGCAATAAAGGGATGTTTGTTTCACAAGACACGAAAATTTTCGAATTGGTTGATGACTCTCACAAACACGTACACTTAAATGTATTCGCAAGCGATATCGGTAAAGTGGCTGTTGGACAAACAATTCATTATCAAGTTGCGGGATCATACGAACAGCACAGCGCAAAGGTTCATTTAGTAGGGAAAAGTGTCGATCCAGTGAACCAAGCCATTCATGTACACGGACATCTAGATGAAGAAAACGATGCGTTGATTATAGGAACGACGGTATTTGGGGAGATAATCGTTGATGATGATGCAATGATCGATTAGATGAAATATGCTTCGGTGCGCTAAAATCAGATATCCTCTGCTTAGCATTTAAGTTCCACTGCCATGCTGATTATTGGCGCGCCGAAATTTTACTCTTCCGAAGAGTTTTTTTACTATCTATAATCGTTAGGATTATTTTTTTTACTAATTTCAACATCCACGAACAACTGAAAAACACTGCACTATATTCAACAAATAGAACTCGAATTTTGTACTGTAGCCATGCGGCATGACGGTATACTGGAAAATCGGTTTGTATGGGATCAACCGTATGAAATCGAATCTGAGCACTTATTAGAAATAGCTGACGCTATGACTGAATTGTCGGGTGAAAGACCTAGGGCTATACTCAGTGTTGCAGGGCTTTACGGTTCAATGACTCCAGAAGCTCGTAAAGTGGATATTCACCGAGCAAACGATTACACACTCGCAATTGCTTTGGTCATTCAAGAATTGTCACAACGACTTCTTGCCAATTTTTACTTCAAAATAAAGAGCAATACTTACCCCGTTAAGATATTTAAAAGTGAAGAAGAAGCTACCGCGTGGCTTCAACAGCAGATTCGAACGAGCCAAAAGGTTGGTTAGAATTCTTTCCAATACACGCTTTTTTACATCTCCAATTGATATAGAATGGTGCATGCTTAATGATTCTCTTTGTAATCCACCATTGTTCGACTTATTCTATCTTTGTTCTTCTCAAACAAAAAGGAACAGATGAATTTCGTAGCAATTGATTTTGAAACAGCAACTCCCAAAAGAAATTCAGCTTGTTCTGTAGGTATCGTCACCGTTGAAAATGGAATAATCGTGGAGGAATTTCACACATTGATTCAACCGCCAAACAACGAATACAATTGGCACAACATCCAAGTGCATGGCATAACTGAACTAGACACGTACAATTCTCCTAGATTCGATCAGGTTTACCCAGAAATCAAGAACAGGTTAGCTGGTAGTGTAGTTGTTGCGCATAATGAGTCCTTTGATCGCAGCGTATTGAGAAACACAATGATTGATTTTGGGATTGACTATGTCGACATTGAATTGCCCGAAAAATGGGAGTGTACAATGAAGATATTCAAAGCGAAAGGGTATGTTCCTGCCAAACTAGATGTATGTTGTGCTCGGCATGGTATTCAACTACAGCACCATGATGCACTGTCAGACGCAAGGGCTTGTGCTAAATTGTATTTGGTTTCAAAACAATATCCAGTTCGTTAGTCCATAGTAATTATCGAAAGCTTTTTTTCTCTCACCGCTACCCATTTATATTGACTAGCTTTGTCAACTTTCATTCTCACGTAAATCAAGCGCTTTTGGCACAAGAAACAAACGACATCAATCAGAAAATCAACGAGGCAGTTGAAGCCTACTTTGAAACCAATCCCAACACAGATTGTTTTGCTGCTAAGAAATTGATGCCAGCACTGGTTAAAAGCGGTGTTTTTTCGGGCGATAAAAAGAACGGTTTACCATTGAGACAGGTCTTAAGAGCATTGGATGCTAAAGGTGAGTTAGAGTCCATTCCTCGTGTTCATGCCGAGCGAATCGGAATAGACGTATATTGGTATTTTGTTCTAGAAGGAGCAGAGTTTGTTTCTAACCACATCACTGATACACCCAATGCAAAGCAAAAACGAGCTCTGGAACGTTCAAATAGTGATGAAGTCTATCTAATGGGACTGATCGATGAACTACTGGATGCAAAAGGATCTCGTAAACATACATTCGATTATCTGTTGGGTGATATGCATCAGAATGGGAAAAAGCGTACAAAGCTTCCGATTGATCTTTACTACAAAGAGTTGAATTTGGCGCTAGAGTTCGTTGAGCATCCAGACAGTAAGAAAAACGCAATCGATTCGAAAGAAGAAAGACTAACAGTTAGTGGTATAACACGTGCCGAACAACGCTTAAAGTATTTCAATCGAAAGCGAAAGGTATTGACCGAGAAGGACAAGTCGTTTATTGAAATTCCTCTTAAAGATTTCGAGGTTGATGATTCAGTGAAACTGATTCGAGATAAGGGAAATGATGAACGCGTGTTGAGAGGTTTGCTTTCTGAGTTTGTTCATTGATTGTAGCGATCATTATAGATCCAAATGTTTTAATTGTTCAATGCGGTTGCGATCCATGAATTCGTCGATGGTTTCAAAGTGCTCGATTACGCGTTGATCCTTAAATTCAAATACTTTCTGTGCCAAGCCAGCCAGAAAAGCACGATCGTGAGAGACTAAGATCAAGGTACCGTCAAACTTTAACAGTGCTTCTTTGAGAACGTCTTTAGATTTCAAATCCAGGTGGTTAGTAGGCTCATCTAGGATTAGGACGTTTACTGGCTCTAGCAGTAACTTTACCATTGCCAGGCGTGTGCGTTCACCGCCGGAAAGGAAATTCACCTTTTTATCGATTGCGTCACCAGAGAACATGAATGCCCCCAGAATGTTCTTCATTTGCGTACGAATCTCTCCTTGTGCGACTTGATCAACTGTTTCAAATACCGTTAAATCAGGATCTAAAAGCGACGCTTGATTTTGTGCAAAATAGCCCACCTTGGCATTGTGCCCCAATTCACAGAATCCCTCGAAATCAATTTCTCCCATGATGGCTTTAATCATTGTGGATTTTCCTTCACCGTTTCTTCCAACAAAAGAGACCTTTTCACCACGTGCGATGGAAAGGTTAGCATTTTTGAAGACATCTTTATCACCGTACGACTTACTCAAGTCACGCGCAACAACGGGAAAATCACCCGACCGTTGAGAAGGAGGGAAGCGCAAAGACATTGAAGAGTTATCAACTTCGTCTACTTCAATGATTTCAAGTTTCTCAAGCATCCGCTGTCGAGAACTTACGGAGTTCGTTTTGGAGTAAGTCCCTTTGAACTGTTCAATAAATCGCTTGGTATCTTTTATGAACTTCTGTTGTTCCTTGTAATCTTTGAGTTGCTGTTCACGTCGTTCTTTCCGCAATTCCAGGTAATGCGTATAATTCGCCTTGTAGTCATAAATACGCCCCATGGTAACTTCAATCGTGCGGTTCGTGATATTGTCAATAAAGGTCTTGTCGTGCGAAATAACGATGACCGCCTTCGCCTTATTCTTTAGGAAATCCTCTAGCCAGAAAACTGATTCAATGTCAATATGATTGGTAGGCTCATCAAGCAGTACCAAATCTGGTTTTTGCAAAAGGATTTTCGCCAATTCTATCCGCATTCGCCAACCACCACTGAACTCACTCGTTTTACGTGTGAAATCCGATCGCTTGAATCCCAATCCCATTAAAGCTTTCTCAACCTCGGCATCGTAGTTGATTTCTTCAATTGCGTAAAACTTTTCACCCAACTCCGTAACACGTTCGATAATGTCCATGTATTCCTGTGACTCATAATCGGTGCGCGTTTCCAGCTCTTTGTTTAACTGGTTGATTTCACGCTGCATTTCAAAGATTTGACCAAATGCCTTTGACGTTTCTTCAAAAACGGTGCTATTGTCTTCGGTGAGCAAATGCTGCGGAAGGTAAGCAATCACTGTGTCTTCAGCACATTGAATACTTCCAGCATTTGGTTTTTGGACACCCGCAATAATTTTCATCATTGTTGATTTCCCCGCACCATTTTTTCCCATCAAGGCAATTTTATCGTGCTCGTTGATAACGAAACTGACGTCTTTAAAAAGCGTTCTCGCACTGAATTCTACCTTAAGTCCATTGACTGAAATCATCTTGTCTTTTTTGAATCCGCGAAAATAGGGATTTATCGTGAGGCGCGATTGGATTTAAGACTTCGACTTGCAGTGCACCGAATTATTTGTTCAGGTATTTGTCGCAAAATAAATGCGCTTTTAATCCTTGAAAAACAGGTATAAATACGTATTGCACACGTCTTATATGATCGCTATTTTTGATTTTATATCTACCAATACTATGAAAAATCAAAACCAACATCATTTCGGCTGTCATTGTTGCAGTCCACTTTACAAGTTTTTCCTACCAGACATGAAAGCAGTCTTCAAAAAGGGTAAGCCGAAGAAAGATGAACCCGCTAATGTGATTTTCAAAGTAAAGATGTCATCCAATGATCGAGGCTATATCCTTACCATGAAAGATGGTCAAGAAGCTTACGTCGAAGCCATGGGAATATACAATGGGGAAATAATTTCTGTAGGTGATCTTGATCGCGTGAAGCAAGATATGAAAAAGTACAATTGCAAAGACGAAATAACAATAAGTGATGGAAACATATTAATGCCATCTTTTATTGAGCCACACGCGCACATACTGTCTACTGCTGCATTCAATATGGCAATCGACATGAGTCCTTTTTTGGGACAATACCTGCGGACCAGCGTAGGTTTTAATTCATATAACCGAAAGGCCGTGTTGGAATGGATTTCTGATGGGCTTAAAAAGGCTCAGAATGATGATTGGGTTATAGGTAGGCACGTCGACCCCTCGCTATTTACAGGTGAAGAAAGAGAGTTTAACGCTAGTGTACTTGACAAAGTAAATGATGACACTGGTAAGGATAACCCCATCTTTATTATGCACGCCTCTATGCACATTGCATATGTAAATACGGCAGGAATAGGGCTTCTGAATGGTGCTGCTGGCGAATCAGGATTTAAAATTGGCCCTAGCGGAGTAATTGAAGAAATGGAGATTATTCCAGCACTGACGTTATTAGCAGGGTTGATTACCATAGATAAAGAAAAGTTTGAAGAAGAAGTTTATAAGATTTTAGATCAGGCCAGTGAGCGTGGAATTACTTACCTTCTTGATGCTGGAACCGTTCCTTTTAAAGAGGGGCAAGAGGATGATCAGGTGGAAGTATTAAGGGGTATTGCAGAAGCGAATTGCAGTGTGCGAATTGGAGCTGCCATTGTCAGTGAATCCATCCATGATTTCAGAAAGTACATCAATCCTCGGTATACACCGAATGCTGGAGGGAAGAATGCGGACCTCTTCAATATAGCCTTCCTTAAGGTAGTTAGTGATGGCTCAAATCAAGGAATGACGGGCTATCAAACTCAGCCATATTGTTGTGATGAAAATTACAACCTATTTGAAGTTGACATTCCAGAAGAGCTACCAAAGCAAACCAATACAGGAATATTCAATTATGGCTATCCTGTAGAGTTCAATAACATGATAAAAGAAGCGCATGAAGCTGGCTGGCCAATTATGACGCACGCAAATGGAGACAAAGCAAATGACTGGACGATAAGCGCATACAAAGGTACTGGAATGAGTCAATTTGATCCCGACCCCAAGCGTCACCGTATTGAACATGCATCCTTATTGTCTGACGCCAACCTCGCTGACATGGAGAAATTGGGTGTTTCACCTAGTTTTCTTATTGGTCACGTTGGCTACTGGGGATGGGTGTTAAGCAAAAAAGTGTTGGGAGCAGAACGAGCAGGACTCTTGGATCGTACAAAATCAGCCTTGAATCACAACCTTCGTATTACAATGCACTCCGATTATGGTGTGTCACCGTTGGGGTCTTTGCGCTTAATGGAACAAGGAATAACACGTATAATGGAAGGGGCACCAATCGAAGAAAAAGGAGCGGTTCTCAATTCACCCGAACGTTTGTCAAGACTTGAAGCACTCAGAGCAGTCACCTATGATGCTGCCTGGCAAAGTTATGCAGATCGATGGGTTGGGTCACTGGAGCGCGGAAAATGTGCCGATTTTGTAATTCTGGAAAAGAATCCGCTCACTTTTGAAAACCATTTGGGCGATAATTTGGCGAGCGGAATGCGTGATATTCAAGTCCTTGAAACCTGGAAGGGAGGTGTGAAACGTTATTCATCGAAGTGATTGATTAAGGATTCAGTTCAATTTTCTGGTGCGGATTGAGAGATAGTGTTGTTGCTAGATCTCTGAAAAGTGGTAAACGAAATGCCTACCTTGCAGGAAAACAACATGCACATGACAAGTACAGAACTGACTTATTCATTATCGGCTACTTCATCTTCAACCGAAGAAGGAAAGATCACTAGTCGCTCTAATAAGTTGGTGTTTGGTGCGACCAAAGACAGTGAATTACCTTCTCCAGCTGAGCTTCTGACAGGAGCTTTTGCAGCATGTTGTTTAAAAAACGTGGAGCGGTTTTCGACGTTTATGAAATTTAGTTACGATCATGCGGAAATCACTGTTACAGCAACGAGACAGGATCGACCACCGATGATTCATAAGATCAGTTATGATTTGGTTGTTTATAGCAATGACGCGATCAATACAGACCTCTTATTGCGCAATCTTCAGAAGTTTGGAACGATTTACAATACCTTAAATGCCGTTTGTGAAATAGAAGGAGGGATCAGGGTTTGTGAAAGTGAAGCTTAGGAAATCGGGCATATCGTATTGGCTTCATATGTGAGCCTTGAACGAGAAAAAGCAGGCGGGCACAGACATTGCTTCTTGAAACAAGGTTGACCCGATAATTATTGGAAGGAACAAAAAATCGTTTCCATAAAAGATCTATATGAAAAAGCGTTTAATCCCTAAAGAAAACAATGTAGCTGCTAACCAACCATCTCGTGCGGTAATAGTTGCGCAAGAATAGGTGTTAGTAGGTAAACTTTCCTTTGGACCCTGTAAATGTAAATGAACCCGTCAAATCGATATCACAATAAGAAACCACAATGGAATCTGTATAGTCCTGCACATAAACCGTAGCTCCCGCATCAGAATAGTAATAATTACCGCCTTGCAATGTTCGCACGGTGACCTGATTTGAAGAAGACATTTGTCCACCAGTGCTGGTTGCGTAATATCCTGATGTTGGTGTTTCCATAAAATAGAACTCCATTTCTGTAGATCCTGACATGTTTGCGCTTACCATGTATGTAGCATTGAACAATCCTAAGGGCGCGCCAACTGGATTCACTGTACTCGAGCTTATACCATAATTTGTATTGTTAAAGCGAATGACATTATTGGTGAGACCGGAAACACAGGGGACTACAATAGAGTTTGGGTCAGTCTGATTGCTCCCTGGATCGTTCCATGCTGGAGCTTCTATGACATCTTCAGGTGATAATTCTTCAATTTGGCACGATGCTATACTGAAAGCAATAGTCGCGAATAAGAGTATTTTTTTCATAATAATGTATAATTACAAGTTGTGTTGAAATTTAAATCCTAAGCAAATCTTTGCCATGAATGCAGATGTTATAGTTGAATATGACCCTGGATAGAGTCCAATCTCTCCGCCCCAGAAAAAGCCCCACTTATTGTAGAAACTGTTACGTACGCCAAGGCGCAGTCCCACGGGTAATTTGAAAAATTGTTCCCGCACATAATTTTGATCCTGATAATCCATTATAGACTCACTTGTTACTTCGTTTGGATATGTTGGGTCATTGTAGTTTTGCCGATTTAATTGTGGAAATTTATTAACGATATTAATCAGGACATCGGCAAACAATTCAGAGTCACCTGATTCTTTTATTGTGCCGAATTTGGTCGTCTTATACACCGTATTTGCGGATATTTTCCTAACTGCTCCTACGCTAATGCTATATGCATTTTGAAAGATCTCGTAATTTTCATGCACGAAAGAAAAGCCCGCGCTAGGCCCCACTGGTGATACTGACTCGGCCTCTCCTCGCTGGTAAAAGCTATTTGCTAAGAAGCCAACACGCACAATGTAGCTTCTAATGACATCACATGGCATAAAGGCTATCGTTTCTGTGTTACCACTTTTCTTCAGGCGCACACGACGAGTCTCATTCGCTTTACTGCTCTTAAAAGTGTATCCGAAACTGGCTTCCAAATTGATTGCTTTTTTGTTTTCAATATCGACGCTTCGGTATCCCAATGTGTTCTTGTTGAATGAGTAATTGACATAATTAAACTCTCCGCGTAATTCAGCCGAAAATTTTTCATTGATATTGGAAGCACGAACACCTGCACCAACACCCATTGATAAATAGGAACCTCTAAAACTCAAGAGCAAAGGGTCTAATTCAACACTTACGTATCCAGTACGCTTAATACTTTTGGTGACTTCGTAGTAGAAATCTGGTTCATCATCTTCCTGCCCATATGCAGTATTGATTACCAAGGCTGCGGTTAGCAGAAAAAATGAAGTAATAATTTTCATATATTTATTTTTTAGTTAAACCCAGTTTTAAGTTTAGGTATTGAAAGTCTCTCTTATTTAGTCCGACACCTCTACTATGTTCAATTGCATACAGTATGTCACCTGTCGCAAAATCGACAATGAATGTATACTTCCTGAATGAAGAGATGGAAAGTAAGTAACAGGCATCTTCTCGTTCATCTGCAATTCCATTCGTGATATCTTCGTCACTGACAATTTTAAATTTACCAGCATACATTTTCTCTATTGTCGATTCCTTCAAGTGACTGCTTAAGTATTGCTTGTTGATATATAGCGTCTTATTCGCTACGCGCGGGTTGGCTTTGTTGAAGTAGTCGATGTAGCGAGATTTTACTTGAGAGCAGGAAGGCGCAAGTACTCCTGAAAAACGCAAAGCAATGAAATCATTCATGAATTTTGCGAGGTGCTCAGCACGATAGTCAGCGTCTGATGTTTTTGTTTCGATATTGAGTTCATCTATCAAGGCAGATGCTATCAGCTGCTCTCCTTTTGTTTCATAGGCCTCGGCGAAAAACAAGCCCAGCATCGAAAACTTAGTTCCACCATATTCTGTTGCATGACTCTCATTGTATGGTTTAATAAAAGAATATTCCGATTCAAATAAATGAAGATCAAACTCCTTTCTGTCCACAAACCTGAATCTTGTATGCGTCCAATATTTTTTCATGCCTGCTTCGAAATTCTCATCAAACTCATCATTTCCCGTGTTCAAAATAAGTGTCGTTGTTGGAAGCAATCGGTCTTTCAATTGCACAGCTGTGTAACATCCTCCGAACTGTGCTTTTGCACCTATTGCAAAAACGAGAAAGAAAAGCAATAGAATTCTCTGCTTTTGCTTTAGAGTCTTGTAGTGACTGATAATGAGTAGTTTACGCATTAAATAGCCCCTTAACAGAAAGATGAAACATATTTGGATAGTTTAATGGTGACCAAAGTATGCTTTTAATAAATAGATTCATCATAAACACAATTAAATTTAGTTTATTATCGGCAAGACATTTCAGTATCAATAGTTAATAAAATAGTGAAGATTCCTATGATAAAATATAACTTACTATTGATGGTTTCTATTCTCACCCTTCTACGATCTTTCTTATTGCAGGATGTGAATTAATAAAGAGTGAATTCTAATCAAACCCTCATAATCCCCTTCGTTCGGCTAAAAGTTCGCTTTCCGATTGAACCAATTTTCCCATTGTCTGTACTCAAGCACATTCCACGACTCAATCACTTAATTTATGGAATTATGCAAAGTACCGAATCTATCTATCAGACACGTGAAAAAACAAACCTTTTGAAATCAATTTTTAATGATGCCCGGCATATTCAGATTATTTACCTCTCTCTTTTTCTAATCTATGGAGTGTCGAGTCTCAGTTGGGATATAACGGTTGAGAAGATTGTGGTAGTAGTCGGCTCAACTCTTTTGACCCAACTGCTATGGATTGGTATTACAGGAGCCAAACTAAGCAGCCTCAAGAGTGCTTTGATTACGTCTCTAGGACTCTGTTTGATTTTACAATCTGGCTCGTTGCTTACGCTGGGACTTGCTGGTTTCCTTGCTATATCAGCAAAGTTTCTGCTTCGCGTAAAAGGAAAACACTTGTTTAACCCTGCAAATTTTGGGATTATCGCATCCATTGTTTTGTTTCAAGATGCATGGATCTCGCCTGGTCAGTGGGGGAGTGACACTTTGTTTTTACTGTGTCTGACACTGATGGGATGCATTGTTTTACACAAGATCGGTCGTTTGGAAACCACTGTTGTTTTCCTTGGAAGTCTCTTTTTGATGGAATACTTGCGAACCATCGTCTATCAAGGATGGGAGATGGATGTGCTTTGGCATAAATTCTCCAGCGGAACCTTATTGTTGTTCGCTTTCTTTATGATTACAGACCCGATGACGATTCCCAATTCTAAAAAAGCACGGATGATCTGGGCGTTGATTTTGGCTGGAGCGACCTTTTTACTTAGCACGCGCATGCAAATCTACACGGCGCCTATCTGGGTAATCTTCTTCATAACACCGATTACGGTATTGCTTGACAAAGTTTTGCCAGGCGTAAAATTCGAATGGAATAAAAGCACTAATTAAAAACACATATCATGAAAAAGAAAATCATTTTATCAACTTTCGTCGTTGGCTTTATTGGACTAAATGTACTCGCTTTCTGTGGGTTTTATGTCGCGAAGGCAGACACCAAACTATTCAACAAGAGTTCTCAAATCATTTTGGTGAGGGACGGAAACAAAACAACCGTTACTATGTCCAATGATTTTGACGGGGACGTTAAGGATTTTGCTATGGTTGTTCCGGTACCTACAATTCTTCAACGCGAAGATATCCGTGTATCAGAAGCAGCATTGTTCAATAAACTGGACGACTATTCCGGCCCTCGTTTAGTAGAGTATTACGATCAGAACCCTTGCGAGATCCGAGTTCAGGAATATATGGACATGAGTGTAGATATGGCGATGCCTACGTCCATCAATATGGAAAGCGTGAAGGTTAAGCGCAACAAGGAGCTCGGGGTGACAGTAGAAGCAACTTACGATGTGGAAGAATACGATATTCTCATTTTGTCCGCTAAAAAATCTGCAGGATTGAAAACATGGCTCACAGAGAATGGATACAAAATTCCACACTCAGCGGAAGAAGTACTTGAGCCATACATCAAAGACAATTTGAAGTTCTTTGTTGTAAAAGTAGATCTTGAGAAACTGGATGAAATGAGTGGAGTAGGGAATGTCCGAAAATACATTGACGATCCTTCTATGAATAGTGCGCGAACCTTACGCCCATTGCAAATCACCTATGAATCTCCAAAATTTATGTTGCCCATTCGTCTTGGAATGGCGAATTCAAACGGTGATCAGGACATGATCGTTTATGCATTCTCAAAAGAGGGAAGAGTGGAATGTACGAACTACCGTACGACAAAAATTCCTACGAATAAGAACGTTCCCCTCTTTGTTCGGGATAAGTTTGGGAAATTCTACGTTGATTTATTCGATAAGGCACATTCACGTGAGAACAAGGAAGCGATCTTCCTCGAGTATGCCTGGAACGTAAGTCCACAAATGAGCGGTGTTAAATGTGACCCATGCGTAGGACCGCCACCTATTTTTGCCGATTTTCAGAAAGCCGGCGTCAATTGGGCAATTAATTCCAATAACCAAGCCAGTGGACAGGTGTTCTTTACACGTTTGCATGTGCGTTATTCGCGTGAAACACACCCACAAGATCTTCTGTTTCACGTAACGCCCAACAAGGAGCATTTTCAGGCACGGTACATTCTTACAAACCCAGCGCAAGGAGATTTGAGCTGTGATGAAGGGCAACTCTATTGCGCTCAATTGGTTAAAAATCGTGCGAATGAACTTGACAACCTACATGACTTAACATCCTGGAATACTTCGCAATACAAAGGTTATGTACAGGAGTACTACAAGAAGATAAAGGATAAGTCCATCATGAATAAGGTTGAACAAGATAGAGGACAGGTGGTACCTGGTTTCGACTCAGACTACATCGACCCAAACAAGGGACTGAAGATTGGGATTCTCTCTTCTGTGGTTGTGTTGATGCTGTTGATGTTCTTCCGTTTACGATTAAACTCCATTAAGCGAAAGGTCGCTTAATGGAGTTTGGTTGGAGGGATTCCTGCTTTTTTGAAATGTATTGAGCCAATAAAATTATTCCTTTCTTAAAACACTTAGTGTCTTAACAATCCTTCCAGTATTGGATGTTAGGCTTAAATAATAAACACCATTGGAGACATCTTCTAAATCAACTATATGCGTATTGTTCAACACTTTACTTAGCACTTCAGAATAAATCAGTCTTCCTTTTGTATCTGTAACAACAATGTCAATATCTGACTGATTATTTAAATTGATTAAAAGATTAAAAGCCCCATTTGATGGATTTGGGAAAACAGTAATTTGTGAATCAGTTAACGAATTTGAGTTAATGCCAGCCGTGTTAATTGTTACTGAATCACAAAACGTTTGTGAACCGCAATCATCCGTAATTTCTAAACACACCAAATAAGTTCCGTCTGATGCATAAGTATGTGAAGGGTTTTGCAGTGTAGAAGTATTGCTGTCACCAAAGTCCCAAGACCAGCTAGCAATAGTATTCCCTACAGACCCGTCTGTGAATGATACAGTTGAACTTGTAACACCGGCAGAGAATGTCGCAGTTGGCGCAGGGCAATCGATTACGATAGAATCACACCATGTGTCTGAGCCACACGCATTGAAAACAGTCAAGCAAACGTTATAGGAACCAGCTGATGCATATACGTGAGAGGGAGCGCCAATATTGGTCGTTAATCCATCTCCAAAGTCCCAAAGAACGCTATCCGCATTTGCGATGCTTGTGTTTGTGAAATCGGCAGTAAAAAGTGAGCTCACTGAAGTAAAACTTGCCACAGGAGTCGTTTGTGCAAAAACAGAATCGTATGCTATTGTTACGCATGTTGAAGTCCAGCCATTCATTGTGGCATTGTAGGCTATGTCATAATTTCCCGTCACGGAGTATGTGTGGCAGGTATCAAACCCAGATGTTACAGCTCCATCGCCCCAATCATATTGATTTGAAAGCTCTGGTGTGCCTTGAAATGCGTCTTGGTTGTACATTCTACTTTCAAAAATGGGAGAACGTGTAGTAATGCTGCAAACATTATCAGGGACGCAAATGGAATCTACGGTTAAGGTCAATGTGTTATCTATTTGATAGTCAACAATTGGTTCGATCAGCCAATCAACGTCCCATGCAAAAAACTGCCCGCTTGCATACCATGTTGAATCTCCAGTCCAGTACCACCAGGCCAAAGCTTCTCCTTGTCCGTCATTCGCATTGTAATCATCCGTCATAATTCCCAACGGTAGCGTTGTTTCAGTCCAAATGGAGACATAATACGCTTGATTGCACACTGCAATTGAATCAAAATTCACAACATACTTCATAACATCTATGTTGCTTGGAAAGTAATTATTGTATACCGTAATGTCCTTTTCCGTCAAGACCGTCCCTAATGTAGAATCAGGGTTAGCCGTGTAAACGCGACACTTAACAACTGCTGTATCGGCAGCGTTTACCGAGTTAACCCCTGCGTAAAACACTATTCCAGAAACATTTATGGTTTGAGGAGCCTCATAATATTGTGAGTAACCTGCAAACTCGGAGGGAACGTTCATTGTAATTCCTAAAAAATCAGTTGCCTTCCCATAACGGACGTAGCGCACTGTATCTGATGTACATGTCGCCAATTTATTTGTGGGAATTTCTTGAATTGTCTTAGTCGAAATGTTTTCAATTTTGAATAAGGTTTTCGGTGGGTTATTTGGGGAGGTCTGCGCAGCTGTTGTAAACACAGTAAACAGTGTTATAAATGCGAGCGATAAGTAGGATAATTTCATGTTTATTTTTTGGTTGTTTGTTTTTGCAAAACTAAAAAAAAAGCGCTCGAGTTAAATGTGCAAAATTGAAATGGCGCTAATGTATTCTCCAGAGACATCTCAAATAGAACACAGAATCTTGGTCTATAATCAGAATAGCTGGACATAAAGCGGATTTATTCCAATTGCGATAGGCATTATTTCAAGATCCTCTATCAATGTTAGGACTTGTGCGGCAAATTAATAAAGTGGTTAGGTATATGGTTTTGATTAATAGCTTTAAGTCCAGTAATGGAATTGCGTTAAACGCATCTTGCTCAGCCCGCACGTATGCCTTAGCATAGCAAGATCAGTTCCAATCAAAGATTGAATTAATCTTTTTTTTCCTTTCTCTTTTAGAGTTTATCCAATAAACGTTATTTAAAACAAGAGGAATAATAATTCCGAAGACCGAAGGGACACACTTGTTTTGTGGAGAAGCGTATGCGATAGCAGCAAGGTGGAGAAAAATAGGTGAGGAGTTAGACCAAAAACAGGTAATTGTTGCAATTCGCTACTTGAAGATTGAGTAGAAATACGCATTGCGATTGGTTTTCAGTTTGAGTAGGTTTGTACATCAACCAATACATAACTACTTAATGGACTTTAAAAGTTATCAAAAACAAGCAAATCGAACAGATCAGAATGATGTAAAAGGTGTTGAGGGGGTTCATATCCCATTGTTAGGGTTAGCTGGGGAAACGGGTACTTTGCTTACAGAGTATAAGAAAAGGCTACGCGATGGCGAATCGCATAAACTATTTCCAACACAATTCAAGGAGGAACTGGGAGATATACTGTGGTACATATCGAATATAGCATCTAAGCTCGATTTGTCCATGGAGGATATTGCTAAGGCTAATTTGGCTAAGATTAAGGAGCGCTGGAGTACCATGCATACAGATCAGATGTCATTAGCAGCTAAGTTTTTCTTTGATGACGACTGCCATATTGAAGAACAAATACCAAGAGAATTCGAAGTCTATTTTAAAGAGCTTTCCTCAGGAAACAAGGTTCAGGTGAAAATTTCTATGAACAATGTTAATATTGGCGACGCACTTACAGATAATTCACACGAAGATGATGGCTATCGATATCACGATGCGTTTCATTTTGCCTTTGCGGCTGTTTTAGGTTGGTCTCCAGTTGTTCGTAGTATTTTACGTAAAAAACGAAAAAGCCAACCAAAAATGGATGAAGTTGAGGATGGTGCGAGAGCGGCAATATTGGAAGAAGCAATTACGGCATTTGTTTATAACCATGCTAAAAACCATGAATTTTATAAGGATATATCAATTCTCGATTATGAATTATTAAAAACCGTTAAGGGCTTAGTGTCTGGACTAGAGGTTAAGATTTGCCCTCTAACTCAATGGCAAAAGGCAATTCTCGATGGTTATAGAATATTCAATCAATTACTTGAAAATAATGGAGGTAGAGTTCGCCTAAATCTAAATGAAAGAGAAATAAAATACCTAGGAAAAGATGAATGACATAGATATTCCATATCTTGAAAAGAAAGTGGAAACAAAGAGATTTAATATTGGTAGAACTAAACCAACTAAATCAATCGTCTTTGATACTTACTGGAAATTTGCGGCTGAGCGCCAATCCCTTTTTTTTAACAAGTTATCGAATCCGATTCCGCCTTGGACTTCAGATCACATACTACAAACCTTCAAGTTTACTAACGCTTACAGGGCTTCAGATAGAGTTAGCCAATATCTAATCCGAAATGTAATTTATAAGGGTGATCCCGCCCCAAAAGAACTTTTTTTTAGAATTATTTTATTCAAGATTTTCAATAAAATTGAAACTTGGGAGTCTCTTAAAAAAGTATTTGGCGAGATAAGACATGATACATATGCTTTTGACAATTATAGCAAAGAATTGAGGCGAATTAGACAAGAAGGAAAGTCGATATACTCAGGAGCATATATTATGGCATCAGGAAAATCAAGTTATGGATACGATGGTAAGCATGACAATCATCTAAAAATGCTTGAGCAAATGATGTCTGATAAAGTATTTTATAAAATTCAGGATATGGTGAGTATGAGGGAACTTTATTTTGAATTGAAAAAATTCCCAACGATTGGAGAGTTTTTAGCCTATCAATTTGCCATTGATATTAATTATAGTGAACTGTCCAATTTTTCTGAGATGGATTTTGTTAAAGCTGGACCTGGAGCCATTGACGGAATACAAAAGTGTTTTTCGAGTTTGGGAGACTATTCCAATGAAGATGTTATCCGGATGATGACAGAGGAGCAGGACATGGAATTTAAGAGATTGGATCTTTCTTTTCAAAACCTGTGGGGTAGAGATCTTCAGCTGATAGATTGTCAAAATTTGTTTTGTGAAGTTGATAAATACTCTAGGGTCGCACATCCAGAATTTTCGGGGGTATCAGGAAGGTTAAGAATTAAACAGAAATACAAAATGTCCAGTTTAAAATCAATGGATTATTTCTACCCTCCAAAGTGGAACATCAATAAATAATGAAGAACGATGAGTCAACCTAAAGCAAATAATGTTTTCATAAGCCATCACGGTAAAGATGATGACAAAGTACAACGATTAAAAGAGCGTTTTGCCGAAAAAGGTTATAACGTCAGGAATTACTCTGTGGATAGTACTAAACATACAAATAAAAAAAGGCCAAGTGATGAAGTTATAAAGAGGTTTTTAAGAAAGCAAATAAGTTGGTCAGGCTCATTAATCTGTCTGATTGGTGAAAAAACTCACTCTAGAAAGTGGGTCAACGATGAAATTGAGATGGCTCATCGACAAGGAAAAAAGATCGTAGGAATATATACTCATGGTAATAATGATGATGCCGAACTTCCTCCAGCCTTTAAAAAATATGGAGGAGCCACCATTGGGTGGAACTCTATAGATAAGTTAGTTGAAATAATTAACGGTGAAGAGAACCCCGTTGAAAATCCTTCTGGCGGTGAAAAAGCTCCGATGTATAAAATCGCAACGATAAATTGTTAAAAGAATGAATTTTTTCTCTTATGTGGTTGAACATGATTACGGTTTAGCTCCGAACCCATTTGGAGGGTATTGTACTTTGGCTGTTTGCAAGCCTGGAATTAGAAAGAACAAAAACTTGAAAATTGGAGATTGGATAATTGGAACGGGAAGTAAAAAGTTGAACCGACTGAATCACCTTATTTACGCAATGAAAGTTGAAGAGAAAATTACTTTTGAAGAATACTGGAATGATCGACGATTTCGTTTTAAACGACCAATTGTAAATGGAAGCTTAGTACAAATGTATGGCGACAATTTCTATCATAAAGATGAACAGACGCAGGAATGGATCCAAGAACCCTCGGCGCATTCAACTGTTAAAAAGGAGAAACATACTGCAAATGACACAAGTGCAAATGCGGTATTAATATCCAGGAATTTCTACTATTTAGGTGATCAATCCGTAATCATTCCAGATGAATTCTCGGTTTTTTGTAAAAAAGGTCCTGGCATGAAATATAAAGGTTTAGAAGAAATGGGAGGGGGGTTTATAAATTGGATTATCGCCAATATTTCTACTGGTATTAATGGAGACCCAGTTAATTGGATAGAATATAAAAATGAACATAATCAAACAACCCTTCAGATATAATAATGGAAAGTCAAGGGGCAAGATGAAGAATATGAAATATAAATACCAATTAATTATTTTAGGTACGGTTGTAAAGGAAAAACAAGCCATTTTAAGTCAAATTGAGGTTGAACTTAAAAACTTAGGGTTACCTAAAGAATCTATTAAGGTTATTGATAAAAATTCATTTGATTCTGAATACAAAGGTAATCAACCAGCTTTTGCCATCTATATGGGAGATGTTGATGGTAACTATAAAGACGTAATCATAACCGAAAGACTTCTTAAGGATGGAACAATGATACTGCCCATATTTTTTAATGGATTTGGCTCTGATATTCCTAAAGTTCTCTCAAATCAAAACGCCATTCAATACAGAGAAGCAGAGGTGAATAGAATCGTAAATATTGTTTTAGAAGCGTTTGAGTTACTAAGAAGTACAAGGAAAATCTTTATTAGCTATAAGAGAACTGAATCCACATCTGCAGCCATTCAACTTTTCGAGGCTTTAGAGGGGAATAATTTTGATGTTTTTCTTGATACACACTCGATTCAAAAAGGTGAGCCTTTCCAAGATGAGTTGTGGCATAGAATGACTGATTGCGATGTAATTGTACTATTAAATACTCCTCATTTTTTAGAGAGTTACTGGTGTAAAGAAGAGTTTGCTGAGGCTAGTGCAAAACAGATAGGAATTGTCCAGTTGGTTTGGCCTAATCACCAAATTGAAAAAATTGAAAACTCATCTCACCTTAGTTACCCCATTCAATTAAATGATTCTGATTTCATCGGTGGAGTTTATAACAGTGATGGCAAGTTTGTACAAGAGTTAGTAGAAAAAATCATACAAGAAGTTGAATCTGTTAGAGCAAGAAATTTGGCGGCAAGACAGGACAATTTGATCACCGAGTTTGTTAATATTGCTAAGAAGAACGGAAGAATAGTTACTGTACAACCTGAAAAAATATTAACCGAAAATCTTTCAAATGGTGAACATATCATATATATACCAACGATTGGTATTCCACAGTCCATGAGTTGTCAAACTGCAGAAATTAAGAAAGAATTGTTAGGATATCGTGAGGTTTCAATACGTCTTATATACGATGATCTGCGCATACGAGACAAATGGCTAAAACATCTAGAATGGCTTAATAACAACTTCAAAAAGGATATTAAAATGTTGAAAAAACAAGATTTTGAGTTATGGCTACAAACGAAATAAAGAATATTTTTCTATCGGCGAGCACTCCCTTACCTGATAGAGACCCGAAATATATTGATTCGGCAGATATTATAGCTATCAGAGATGCTGTTATTGCATTAACAACAGTAGTACTACCACATCATAGGATTGTTTGGGGAGGGCATCCATCTATAACGCCGTTGATATATTATGTGATGGAAAAATTGGACTTGAATATCCAGGAGCATGTTAAACTCTATCAGTCGTTGTGGTTTGAAGATAAATTCCTAGATGATAATAACAAATTTGAGAATATCGTTTTTACAAAGAAACAGGAGGATATTCCATCAAGCATAAAATATATGAGAGAAAGAATGTTTACAGAAAATGATTATTCAGCAGCTGTATTTATAGGGGGTATGAATGGCATAGAGGATGAATATAAGATGTTTAGAGAATATAATCCAGATGCATTATTATTACCAGTGGCCAGTACTGGAGCAGCTACAAAAATTGTTTATGATTCTTTACTTCCAGAGAATTTCAAAAATCAAAGACTTGAAAAAGATTACGGCTATATGTCTTTATTTCAAGCACTTTTAATGAAGAAAATTTAATATTATGGGTAGAAAAATTTTTGTTTCGTATAAATACAAGGATGAACTAGTTTCTAAATTAAAAGACAACTATCAGGACGAGGTGGATGGAGAATTGAAATGGGTGAAAAGAAAAACGAGAGTTCGGGACTATGTTGATATACTTCAGGAACTCATAGGTGCAGACAATATTAATTTAGGGGAAAAAGATGGGGAAAGTTTGGAAGATTTCGCCGATTCAACAATTGAGGGTAAACTAAAAGATAAGTTATTTCAAAGTAGTGTTACAATTGTCATAATATCTAAAGGAATGAAAGATTCCACACAAAAAGAAAAGGAACAATGGGTGCCTTGGGAGATCTCTTATTCATTAAAAACGGTGCCTAGAGAGAATCAAACAAGTAAAATGAATGCGATTCTTGGTGTTGTTTTACCTGATGAAACAGGAACCTATGATTGGTATTACAGGTCTAATCCAGACTGTAACTCAACAACTAATTTCACGAATCAATTGTTTGAAATGTTGAAAGCCAACATGTTCAACATAAAAGAAAAAGAAATGAGAGAATGTGATGGCTCTAAAATTCACATTAGTGATGAGCCTTCATTTATAAAAACTGTTAAATGGCATGATTTCAATGGATCTTCATATAATTGGTATATTGATAAGGCTGTTGAAATCAAAGATGATCAGGTGGCAAATGACAGCTATAAAATGAAGATCAAATTAGACTAATATGATTAATCTTGAAATCATCAAAATAAAAAACTTGTTTTATAATAACGGTGTTGGTATCTTAAAGAAAAAAATGGATTATGGCAAAAGATAATAAACCAACAACGAAGCCTACTACAACAAATAGCACGTACATTACCTTAGGTGATGAAACAAAGCCAAAAGATAAAGGAGACAATAAGTGACGCTAGAATAAGGATCACTGCTGATTTAAATCTTCGTGCTCTTTTAGTCAAGATTTTACCATTGTGAAGGATTGCATGATCGCAATCTTCAATTCTTTGTGCTAAATACTTTTCATATTGAAGCTCGGTAGACTCTTCAAAGTATTGGTGTTGCATTAAAGAAGGTTTTGCACCGGTTATGATGAAATCAACAGGTAAAAGATTTTGTAATATTAATACCGTAGGAAAGACTAAAAAAAAGAACAATAATCCGTGCAAATTAAAATATTGTTGCATTGTAATAATTTCGGAAAGCAACACACCTAAAAGACTAAATAGTATTCCTATTATTATATAGCTTTTTGAATTCACCTCGCGAAACGACTTTGTAATTTCGTCAAAATGTTTTTGTCCTTCACTATAAATGAATTCAAGAGACTCTTTCGTATATTTCGTATAATCTAAATCCATTTGAGCACGATTAATCTCTTGTAGAAACCAATAATTCACGAATATCCACATCTAAAATTTCAGCAATACGCTTCAAATCTTTCAAGTGCGGTTGAGACTTGTTATTGCAAATAGAAGTAATTGTATTAGGGTTCTTTCCTAGTTGAGCTGCCAATTCTTTTTGGCTCATTCCTTTAATTACCAATACTTCTTTAACTCTGTTAATGCGTTCTGACATAATCCAAATGTAGTGATAGTAGGGGATAGAATCAATTCTTTATTTATACAACCAACGCTTAAATCAGTTGAAATATAGGTTTAAACAATATTTATACAAGAATAAACAATGAAAATATTTTGAAATAATATTGTTTTAAACTATACTTGTATAGTAAATAACAATGATTTCATCGTTTAAACTATATAGAAATGCAAAACAAAGAATTAGTAATCAGCTTAATCCAACAAGACCTCAAACACCATCAACTAATCATAGGATTAGAAAACATCAGCTCAAAAGCAGGAAGAAAAGCGGGGGCTTTAATAAGGAATGGGAGTGACCTTCATTTAGATATCCTTGACTTATGCTTTGATACAATGAAAGTACCAGAATCCGTAGAAATGGATTGGGGAAAGACCTACACAAACTACATGAACAAAGCGCTACGTTACAAGATAGATGCGACTGCTGAAGGAATAAGACAGTTAGCCGAACTGTGTTATACACACTTAAAATGTATCGTTGATCTAGAAATAGAAAGAATTGAGAAAGTCTAGATTATGCTAAATAGAACTTAGAATAGATTTTTTAACCATAAACCAAAGTGCATTTCGTCAAGCTCAATGCGATCGTTGTACGAAACAAATGACCAGCGTAGATTCTAGCCAAAAAAAATCCTCCCACTTCCGTGAGAGGACTTACCCGTGTTCAGGCATCTCTGATTGAGCACTTGTCTCTATCATAGGCCTATTGGGTTTTCTTCAGGACTTCCACCTGAACCGTTTTCGCCAGAAGCAGATCGTCCGCTTACATGGTCCACGATGATTCGCGAATCAAAGTATTCCATGTGGAATCTTGTTTCTGTCGATTCCAGCGTGCTCACCAATCGATCTAACTGATCCTGTAACAGTACGTCCATTCGCTCGATTGTTATTCTAATCGTTCGCGTGATCGCCTTTCGACTAACGATCTTGTTACGTGGAGCAGTTACGCCATCCACCACTTCGTCTCGCTTATTGATTAGGTCGGCAACATCAGTTGCATCAATACCGTAATCAGCCAGGCCAGATAAGTGGGCTTCTGCTTTTTCAATGATCAGATCGACCATCGCTCTGGATTCCATTGCACTTCCGTACTTAAATCGGGAAGGTGCAAATTTGACCTTTCGCAAAAGGATTGTGTTCTCTGTACTAACAGCATAAGCTATCAGAGCACTTTGCACATCCTTGGCCTTTTGGGCAAGCCTGAGCTTGCGGTCCTTTTTCTCGCTTCCTGCATCCTTCGCAATGGTACGCTGATCGTTGTCCATTTCGATGAGAAGCGACAGTTTTTCCTGAAACTCATCTCGGAGCCCCTGGAACGCCGGGAGTACCAACCAGCTGCTTTGGAAATTATCCAAAACGCTTGCCACTGATCGATACATGGCGATTTTGTTTGACTGTGACTTTTTCATAATGTTCACATATTTTGTCGGCATTCACTTTCAAGACTTTCTATCAGTTGTATCCGACATTTCAATTACACAGAACATTGAAAAGAACGTGCCAAACTCCTAAAACCAACTGTTAAAGTCTGTTAATGAAAAAGCTGAATCCCCATAAACACAGGGATTGAACGTTTTTCGAAAAGCATTGAAGAAATTCCGACGTGCATAGAACGATCTGAGGCAAGTGCAGAACGATGATCGAAAAGTGTTCTGTGAATTCCCTTAGGTGTAAAATGATTCGCGATTGCCGTTCAACACATTCCATCAGGTCTTGAACGATCTCCGATCGCATTTTAGGGTTGACGACAACTGTTCAACGTTTTCTAGAAGGTGTTGAATGATTTCCGACGGGTGTAGAATGGTTGACGTTAGGTGTTGAACGTTTTCCGAGGGGCGAATAGCACTTGAATAGGGGTGATGGAAACATGAAGATTGGTGATTAGAAGACCAAAATCGGTGATGGGAAAATGCCGATTTGTGAAGGATATATGCATTGGCGTGATTACTTCAGCAACATCCGTAATTGGTACTTGGATGGAGGTGATGAGGGAAGTGAAGGCGATGTTTGAAGCGTGTAGTGGCGGGAATCGCAACTGGATTTCTGCTCTTGGGCAGCTTGTTAAAAGGAGGGGCGAAGTTGTTCTTGAAAACATTATCGGTTGAAGCGAGAGCACAATTGGTTGTAATGCTTAAGTATGCATTGAGGAGTGCAAAGAACTTCCCCAAGTTTGTAAAGGGAGAGTTTTGAGATTTTAACATTTTTCGGCAAATAATTACTGTAAATTGAACGTAGTTATCTGTAAAGAAAAGAATTAGCAGCTTTTGCATGATTCTTGGAATAACCGATTCATGATTCACAGAATACGAAATATCACTTCGCTATCCTTTAGCAAAGAGCTAAAACACCGACTCGTGTTTCTTAGTTTACCAATACTACTCTTTACGATGACACATACCCATATTTATAGCCAGAAACTGTCGGTTTTTTATCTGCAGGACGATAATACCTATACCGATGTTTCCAACTCCTGTAAGGTATGGACGGCAAATAATCCGAAAGGAAAGAAAAAACAAGCTGTAGGCTTTCAGAATGGTGCTTTTGCACTAAGTGAGAATCAAGGAGATTGCCTTTTTATTCATGTTCAAGATAGCTTGGGACAAAAGCATTGTCAGAAAATCTGCACAGGATTAAAAAGGCAAAAAGACTGGAAGATTTATATCGGAGGTAAGGACGCCCTTTATCATTACGAGGGGTATCAACCTGAACCATTTATGCCTGTATTTGAGGAGATATATATGGTTCACACTTTTTCATCAGATATTCCGGGTGAGGAGGAAAAGGAGTTGAGTCGAAAGTATGCTGAATTCAAGGATAAACTGGAAGAACTAGGGGTAAGGAAAAAAGGACCGTCCGAGTATAACGTATACAGTCTCGACCCGAAAAAGCGTGCTGAGATCATTGAAGAGTTGGCTCAACTCAAAGAGGTTAAGCAATTGGCATCAATTCATTTCTTTGGTAAGCAACGGTCTTGGATCCTGGAATATTTTGATGCCCGTGTGGGTATTTTGTTTTTGAATGAATTGTCAGAACAGAGAATTGCACAGCTGACAAAGGATTTGGGAATTGTAACAATTGAGAAAAGTGATTTGTCTTATAGTACCTGGAAGAAATTCAAATCTGGGAAACCTTATCAGATAGAATTAAAGAAGGAGGTAATTGCGGATTATTCGTTTCTAAAGCGATTGAGCAAATTACTGAATGAAGACGAAGAAGTATTAGCTGTAAAAACCAATTTGGCAATTACCGCTGTAAATGACTAATGAATTTAAACGATAACTATGAAAGTTACCTGTATTGTACAAAACGAACGAAGAGAAGTAATCGAAGGAGCTTCTGTAAAGCTGTTTGTTTCCAAGAAAGATTCATACGAATTACAATACGATGTTGAAGCCAGATTCGTTAACCATAAACCAAAGTGCGTTGGACTAACACATTTCATCTGAATTGCCTAGCACACAAGAATACTATTATTCCAACACATTCACTAAACCAGTTTATACGTCATAAACAAGATCGAATTGCATACTGGCACCATCTGGAACCAAATCCGTAATCAACTTTACATAGATCGTAAATGAATTGTTTGGGTTTCCTGAGCCAAGATCCAATCCTCCGTCACCATCATTGAATACAACAGAACTACCCGCAGAGCTGATAATTTTGTCGTCCACGTTACCTAAATTATCTGAAAGCTGAACCTCCAAACTCGTAAATGTATGCAACGGCGGAAGATTCACACTGAATATATCCGTAATGGTAATTGTACTTGGGTAATTCGTCCCAGTATTGATTGTTTCCGTTGCCAGCATAGGTGAGAAAGAGTTACCATTTGCATCAGACAAGTCAATAACATCCGTCATAGCCAAAAGGTCTTGAGCTGGGTCAGACACATACGACAAGGTATGACTGAATTCGGCACCTATTGCACACACATCTGTAAACAATATAGCCTTAACTAGCAGTTGTCCATTCGCATTGGTCGGCGTTAGATCAAGTCCGCCGTCGCCGTTATTAAATGTAACAGATCCACTGGCAGAACTAATCGTTAATTGATGCGAATTTCCATTTGTATCAGAGAGTTCAACGGTCATTGAATTAAACACTTGTGTAGATGGCAGTGTTCCTAGATTACTCACATCCGTAAACGTTAAGGAGTTTGGAGCTGGGTATCCATCCTCAACACTTGTACTTTCAGCCAAATTACCAGAAGAACCATTGCCATCAATGAAGCTCAGTACTTCGGTCAAACCAAGAAGGTCGTAACACGGACCTGCAACATAATTCAGTACATCTTTTTGATACGCACCTCCAACACATCTGTCTGTAATCGTAATGGTTTCAATAGTGTAGGATCTGTTCGGGTTGGTATTATCCAATTCGAGTCCACCTTCCCCATGGTTAAATGTAACGCTGCCACCAGGTGTAGTAATTGATTTAGAAAATGTATTGCTTAAATCATCCGTTACAAAGATTTTAATTTCAGCAAGCACCGTATGGCCATTTGGTAGAGCCGCACCAATGATATCCGTAAATGTCATTTGGCTAGGATGATTGCTTCCCGCGTTCACTTTGACAGAACTCAACTCGGTCTGTGTAAAGCTAAATCCGTCTTGGTAGTCCACAGGTGCACCTAAGGCTATCAGTTCGTCAACACCTATTCCGATCAACAAAGGATTGTCTTCAATGTTTAAGAGACCACTTGAGTTTTCTACTTGCACTCGGAAGCGATGTACGATTTCGACACCATTATCATCAGTGCGATTGAGTATCTCCGTTTCCGGGAAGTTGGTGAAATCTGGAGAGCCACCAACGATTGGAGGATACTGATTCACTGGATCGTTAGATTTGACCTGATAAATATTCACCCAGTTTCCATTCGAATCCGCCATTTGAAGAGTATAGGTTGCATTGTACGCTACTTGTGGCCAACTAAGAACTACATCCTCAAGTGCTTGAGTCGTTAATGAACCAATGCTTACCGTTATATCAGGCGCAACAGGATTAATGGGATCTACAAGTTTGGCAACTACCAACTTGGATGGTTTTGATGGAATAAGTTCTTGTGTCGTTCCGTCTTCCAATGTTATTTCTCGCATTGCAACTAATCTGTAGTGCACATCTTCACCGTACAATGGATAAGGAAGAGGGGAGAAATCATCAAAGATATCGAACGTTCCTGTACCTGAGTCAATAGCAATCTCAGTTACCAAATCCATGGTACGAACAGTTTTTGCGTCAACTGGGTCAATAGAACGATAAACATCAATTTGTTTGATTCCTTCACTTGAAATATATTCCTCGATTTCGAAAAGTACAGCTGTATCTATTGAATTTTCCTGATCCTCAACTTGCGTAATTACTTCTTTAATACTTGGAGGGGTAGCAGGGCTGGTATTCACCAATTGAATCGGCCCTACAATTCCACTCGGATCACTCTTGATTTGTCGATCCGAGAGTTCCATAGCATAGTAGAAATAGATGCTGTCCGAACCACCGTCAATGTTGTAATCGCAGAAGCGTAAATCTCCACCTGTCAGTCTCACTGCAAATGGGAATGGTTCATAATCGGGATGATTTGCACTCGGAGCAATTAAATCTCCATTGTCATCGCGAAGTCGTGGCGGAGCATTGCTTGTTCGATCGCCTGTTTTTATATGATCGAAGAGCATTGGGTTCTCTGTCTGTGAGACAAATGCACCCGTAATGGCATCCTTAACGGCTTTTTCCATTGATACCGTTAGACCTAATTCAGGTATGTTAAACGATGCTGCTGATCCTGGTGCATCGCTTCCATTGAATGGATTTATCTGTGCATTTGCCGTAAAGCTTTCTGGAAGAATGTAATCTGGATTGTCTGGGATCTCAAATCTAAATGTACTTCCTGGATATTCTTTGAATTCGCCAATGTTCGGTCCAGAAGTTTCCAAAACAACATTCACGAGATCGCTCCAGCGTTGTGTGAAATAGGCGTCGGGCTGCGGTATTGCTGCTAATCCTTGTATAATCGTATCAACTGTTGCTGGAAGGTAAAGTGTATCCAAAATCTTTCGCTCGTTGGCCTTGTAGACCAATACTGAGTACGGGATGTTTGTAAATCCAATGTCCATAGAGTATGTCGCCTTTCCGTAAAAGTCAGGACGTGTTGCATACAATGGACCTGCTGGTGGAAGAGGTGGTTCAGGATTTCTAATTTCCTGAGCAACAATTGCGGCAGGCGTAGCAACGTGAGAAGCACAATCGTCCACGAGAGGATCGTTGTTAATTCCATCTATTGCTCGAATTCCAAGGAAGGTTCTGCGCGAGCCTTCTCCAAAATCGGGAAGAATCGAATCTTCATTGAATTCATTTGCAGTGGTTCCTGTTTCGATTGTTGTTTCATCTACCGTTAAGTACAACATGTACGAAGGGTGGTAGTTGATCTCTATATTCGATCCTGTAATTATTGGCACATATTCGCCAGAAGGTGTATATGTCGTTGGTAGCGTTGACGGATCTACCTGGAAGGCAGGATCTTTAACAACGAGAATTAGGTTTCCTGAATCTTCATAAACGTTCCACACATCGAGTTCTTTCATCTTCGCAACTGTTCGGGTGTCGAGGGGAGTAGGAAGGTAGTTGTCGTCTTCCAAAACACGGACTTTACCTCTGAACCAAGCCACGTCTGGATCGATGTGAGCAGGCAGTGGATTACCTACAAATGTGAAGGTGTATACCCCAGTCAAAGAACCAGATATTGGGTCACCAGGAACTGCTGCGCCCACGACATTAGAAGGATCGTAAACGTCGGGTTCCTCAGTAATTGTGCATTCGCCAACAAATCCTCCCATAACCAGTTCAGTTGTGGTACCATCTAAATTTGGACGGTCTTCTTTGTATGTCGGAATAATTTCGGCTGTATAATCTCCATTGAGAATGATCAGATCATTTGCTGTGTCGTACGCCTGAACTATCACTTGCTTCTTCAGAGCAATACACGATGGTGCACTGTTGAGATAAATGGATTCATTCACAACGACATCTGTGTCGGTTCCGTTGAAGGTAGCAGAAGCGATTGTATAATCTCCATCATTATCCAGAGATGCAAACAAACGTAAATCTGTAAGTCCTGCGAAATCTGCAGTAACATCACCTGCAATCAAGAAACCGTTGTTGGTCGTATTAAACGCATAAACGTGATCAATCTTATCATATTCAATACTTCCATCCGTGATCGTATCGTCCACAGCCTCAGCAACTGTAATTTCAGTTTGTGCTCCAACAAGGTCTACTGAGAGGATGGTATATTTCCCGTCATTGTTTGTTGAACCATCAACTTTCAATGAATCGTTGGTACTGAAGCTTTCCAGATAAACAGTTTTTGCCAATTTGTTATCCCAGTTTTTCGCGTTCCCCATGTTTTCTACGACAAGGAAACGTCCCCCTACAACAGGCTCCACGAATGTCTCTGTTGTCAGCCAAACATTAGATCCTGTAGGCGTTTCTACTGAGTTGGTTTCACGTATCTTGTGGAGAATAAATGTTGGATTGTCTCCCGATGTTGCCGTTGTATCCAATACTTGTTCAACACGGTAATTCAATCCATCCACCGCGAATAAACTTTCCGTGAAATGATCTTCACGGCCTGGCGCAATGTTTGGTTGAACTGTTGTGATTGGTGAGGTACTTAAAATATCAAAAGATGTAGTGGTCACCTGTACACGGTTTTCTGTCAACTGTGTGATCCCCGTAATCTCTCCTTTTACAATTTGTTTTTCTTGTTTATTGAAGAAAAATTGAGCTTTATGCGCAAACTGATGTGCCTGATTATGAATATAATTCCAATCGAAGGAAACACGCAAATAGGTTTTGTCTCCAACAATGTTACCATAATTTGTTTGTTCCTGAGAAGTTGTTAAGATTGGTGGTGCCTCTGATTGAACTAACTGAACAGCGAGGTTCATTGGTGGAATAATCGTATTTCGTTTCGGGAATTTGGTATAGTCCGTGCAAACAGGAGTACTTTCTACTGAAGGGCGCGAGAACCAGTTGACACTGTACATCGCATAACAATGAATACCTTCTTCGGTCTCCTGATGACGATAAACAGGGTTTGTACCAGCGTTTGGAATCATCAATGTTTCAGGCAAGTTTGAGCCATCATTGTACACACGGTCATGGTTCAACTCTGGTTTAATCCAGGGCTCGCCTTGAAGTGAATATTCCATTCCAAAGGCAACAGGCTCAGCTTCCTTACAAAGTGTAAATGAATCTACATTCTGAAAGAAAGTTTCAAAGTCCTTCTCGTATTGGAATTTCTGTCGATTAATGTTGACAAAGCGTATATCGGCAAAAGGCGTATAACCTTGAGGGTCTGTTATTAACGAAGGATTTGCTGTTCCGTTGTCAACCGCCAGCCCATAGGAGGGAGGGTCTTGCAATGTGGGTACAGGTGGATATTTAAAATCAAGAATCGTCAAGTGGGGCGTCATATAAAGATGCTTCAGAGGACGTGCTCCACCACCGTCTTCAATATCTCCTAGGGTATCGTATTCCATCAAATAGATGTAGCGATCTTCGGATTGAGCATTACTCTTGGCATCAATGTGTCCTAATCCAAGCATCCGCCCCATATGGTAATCGATCCCTGCTATTTGGAGCAAATCGAAATAACTAATTTCCATGGTACTGTTATCAGGTAAACTGCCAATAGGGTCAGCTGTAACCGTTTCAGTTGCAGTAAAATTGGTTGATACTTGAGATAAATCCAGGTATCGTTCTACACCATAATTCAATCCTTCTGAGTCAGACCATCTGTTTTGATAGTTCGGCACGCTTACTTTAAACGCTTGCGTGGTGTTGTTACTCTCATTGAATTTTGGCCACAAACCATCTATTTGGAACGTTGGAGAGTCCTCCAAGCGTTTGTATGCTTTCGTTTGATTCAAGGTCAATGCGTAGTCATTCAATTTTTCCCACGCTTTTTGTTCGTTGGTTCCTTGTAGGTAATCGATGTATGCATAGAAGCGAATCGACTGTGTAAATGCATTTGTTCTATCAAAACGCAACGACTCAATATCTTCACATAAAGTGATAGGTGTCCCAGTAAAGTCAGGTTGTGTTAAGATTGTTCTTTCACGTAGACTTTTACTTGTTTCGTCCAGAGAATCTTCCAGAGAAATTGTCTCGTAGCGAAGTTGTGCAGTTGCTATGGCTGCGGGGTCAACCAGACCCAATCCCCATTCTATGCGAAAGGATAGTTTATCTTCAAGACGAACATTGATCTCACCTGAATAGAGTTTGAGAAAGTCCAGAACTGAAGTCGCTGGATTTGTTGTTCCAGCCAAGGTGTCATAAGCAGCAGTATCTGGAAAAGAGATAATTGCATTTGCAGGGATCCCTCCAGTATTTCCTGTTGGAAGTAGGTTGCTGTATTGCCATTCACGTACTGTTCCAGAGACATTGAAAGTTGTCGGCTGTGTTGCGAAATCGAGATCTGTATAGTAATTCTCGACAAATTCAGTTCTGTAGATTTTGACGTAGTCATCGTTCTTGTTGAAGTCGTACGTTGCAGGGTAGAGTCCAAAATCTCCAGATAGTGAACCTTTGGCAATGTGCTTATCGGAAAGGACTTTTCTAAAATCCCAACGTAAATGGTAACCCGTAGGTGTATCATCACTATTGTCTGACCCTGCCGCCTGCAAATAAACGTATGGTGACTGAACAAGTGTTTCTCCAGAAAGATCAATGACAGCAGAAGGACACATTTCTTCCTTCTCTGTTTCATCCTGACTTTCGATTAACGGGATTTCCTCAACTTTTATTTGCACGTCTTTTATTGGTGGCTGCCAAGTTGATATTTTGTACTGAACAGGGATGGGAGTAAGATTTGGAAGATCTGTTGCGACACAAATTTCTAATTGATCAGTACTGCGCATTAGCAGTCCTTCGTCCAATTTTACTCCAACGTCTCCACATGCTCTAACCCGCTCATTTCCGTCGTCATGAATCCATAAATCTTTAAACTCGTGTTTTGAATCTACATCTACTTCTTTGTGCCAAAGCGGAGCAAGGTTATTGCCAAAACGCGTGAATGTAGATGGATCGTTTATGGAAGACTGTGATAATAAAAGAAATTCTTCAGCTGCCCCGGCTATATCTTTAATACGTCCCAACTTTTTGAATCCGCTATCCTTTCCTTTTGTTAGGTCTAGGATACTAACAGGTACAGAAGACAGGTTCGGATCTAATCGGTAAACAAAACTATCTTGTTTTCGCCCGTGCTCGCCCGTTACGATAAACTCTTTGTCATTTATGTAAAGTACATCTCTTGCAACCTGAGAATCTTTATCTCCAACAAGTTTAGCCCATACCAAATTCAGCGAGGTATCAAATTGAATAAAGAAGTTGTCCCAATCCTTCTTTTCTGTCATTCCCCCAAATACAACAAATCCGCTTGTAGTGCGCACTAGTCCAAACGCTCGTTCATCGCTATCAGGGACTATATCTTTGGCAGCCGTAACGTTTCCGGAACCATCAATTTTTATGATAGAAAAGTCTTCGGTACGACCTTTACCCTTCATGCGTGTTCCAAAAACATAATCGTCAGCATCTGTATTACCAATTTGGATTAAGCGAAGAAAGGCCGTTGACGACTCTTCGTGTGTATATCGCTTTGCCCAAATTAAGCGTCCAGTGGTGTCAACTCGGATAACGATGGCGGTATCTGAATTGCGAATACTTTCAGTTCCAAGGATGAGAAAATCTCCATTGGAAGCCTTAACCGCATTGAGAAAATTGCATTCACCCTCTGGGAGGTGATAGCGCTTCGTCCAGATAGTATTTCCTTCTTCCGAAAAAAGAGAAAACAATCCTTCCGCAGCCATTTGACCAACAATATAGGTGAGGGCCTGGTTATTCTGAGCAACGATACTGTTGAAATGAACTCCGGGGGCTTTGGTGTAATTATTAAAAAAAGTGGACATAATCTAATTGTTTGGGTCGGGTTCTTAAATTAAATTGTTGCATTGATCGTAAAGTTCACGGGAACTGAGGAGGCAGTTATGTACTGCTGACCATCCCATTCTCTGTAATCAAATGTGAAGGCATACTCGCCATAAGGCATGTTCAGTGAACCGTTTTGATTCGTAATGAACACTTCTCTCGCATCTTTTGAGAAAATTGCCTTGTAGTTCGATTCACTGTCACTATTTACAGACAAACGAACTGTAGTTTCCATCTCATTGCCTGGTAATTTTGGATCATTGAATGGTTCAGGACACCGAATCCAGATTCCGAGTAGGTTTCCACCTGTATCAGTGTTCTTCACAATATTGAACTCTGTACTGATTGCTGGATGTAGCGTTCCAAGCTTGAAGGCACCTTGTAAGACACGTTCAATAAGGTCGGCATAATCGATTAGAAGGTCATCTGTTGGTGTAGTCGGATGAATCATTCCTGCGCCCAACACAATGTTTGCTGCTGGAATGACATTTCCTACGTCGAAAATCGCTTCCTTAAGCACCGCATTTGTATCAGGGTCAATAGCTAATTGATAACTGTTTATCTGATCGATGAAATAACCGTAGCGTGATGTACGGAATGGATAACGGTGCACTTCTCGTGTTGTGGTAGGTGTTCCAGCATCACCGTCACGCTGGTATGTGTTGCTGAAGATAGCCGTGTACAATTTCAATGGTTCAAGTTTGTCAATGTCAATCTGTGCGTTCACACTATTTTGATCGAGCGTTTCGGGTGGACAATCTGAAGGATCACTGTTGACAATCATGTTATTCAGTGCTTGTAAATCCTGCCCTTTGATAGCAAAATCATCCAATGACCATGATAAAGTAGGAACAGGTGGAATCTGCGGCTCAATAGCATCTTGAATTACGACATCCATACCACCATTTACTTGACCATTTCCTGATAATGCATCCCATTTGCCAAACATGGCATATACGTATTGCTTCTGGAAGAATAACAGAAGTCTTGGGTCGCAATAGAAGAGGGGCTTTGCATTTAACAAATTTCCATCTGCATTTGGATACGATCTTCTATAGTCGATATAATGCTGCAGTTTACTCAGCTTATAGCTGTCCTCCTGATTATTATCCAAAAGGTTCTGATAATCTGCACGAATCACTTCAGTATCTGAATTATCGAGGTAATTGTGGAAGTGACCAATCGGTCCTTTTGTTCTGAATCCATAATAGAAGGTATTACGATGGTTGTTTGATCCACCACCGCTTACTGCTTCATTGGTTTTAATGGCAACTGCGAACGTCGTGTTCGGACGCCAAATTGGCTGGAACGTTTTTTCGAGTGCATCCATCATGCTTTGTGTCTCATCTGCGACTGCTGCTGCACTCGGAATCGTTGAGTTATAGGCGTAGTCCTCATCTGAAATGAAACATAGTTGATAGATATATGTGCTGCAATCTGGCACACAATTGATGACGTTGTAACAACTTGTTCTTCCGGTTAAGGTTATTACAGCCCCATCTGACATTTGTGCGTCGATAAGGAAATAGTAATTTGCCCCTGGTACTAGTCGTGAAGGATCTGGACGCAGGTTGGACATAGAAGAAACATTGTTCCATACTATTCCTTGTTCTGCGGCAAGTGAGAATTTACATTTATAACGATTCTCATCGTAGATACTAAACTGTATTTCATTGTCTGTGTGCAAGTCGAGATTGTATGTTAAAGGAACCTCTTTTCCTCCTGGGTATTGATACAGTGCAGAATTCATAAATACGCCATCGTAAATAGGGTTATCTGTCTGACTGTTCATCACAAAACTAGCACGTAAGAAGTGATTTTTTACGGCCATAGTATTCAGGAAGATCTCTAGTTGCTCACCTTCAAGAGTAATTTCAGGATCGCACAATGCTGTGAGTTCTTTACCTACGACACAATCACCGTTCTTGATCACAATCTTATCTACCGGATTGTCTTCGTCGAGGTATTGTACGACGGCATTCAAATCTTGCGCGGTGAAAACATCTGTATGTGGTAACTGTTGTTCAATAACATTGATTCCAGATGGTGCATTTGGATCAACTACAAACTGGTAGTACTCTACAGTCACATTTTGTGCTTCTGTATACATTGTAAAATCGATGCACACCATCGGTTCGTTGAAAGTAATTTCAAGACAATCTCCGTCTGTTATTGCCAGAGCGATGTTGTTTCCTAGGTGCGTAATTTCTGTTTGTACAATCGCTCCGTTATCACCAATTACTTCAAAGCTGAACTTCTGGAAGAAGTGTACGTCGTTCGCAGGAATGGTTGCTAAATCTTTAACTGCAAATGTTGACGGGCCATTTTGTACAAGTGCTTGTTTTGTCGCAGATTCAACATACTTGGTGAAGTTGGCGGTTCGCTCCTTCACTTCTTCTTTTCGTCTTTTTATGTAATCTCTAAAATTCACGCAACACTTCTCACGTGCCTCCTCTTCGCAGAAAATCGTTTCTGCAGTTATCCCATTGTTTTCAGGAATAAACTCACCAGAGGTTTGTGTCATATAACTCAAAGGAGTTTGGGCCAAAAGACGTAGTTTATTGTATTTGTTTGCTTGCTCAAGCTGCCAGTAACCTTGTTTCAGGTTAAGAGCATCAATCACCAATGGGTCAATAAATGCAAGATCGTCCATAGGAGTAAGGGCATCATAGATATCATATTCTTCCCATTGACCAAGTGAAGGGTTCCATGCATAGATGAAGACCTCTTCTGTTTTGAAGTCGTGCTTCACACGTGGCGTTTTTCCTTTTTGAGGAGCGGCAAACTTAATGTGGTTCGCGCCACCATTTTTACCAATCCGCTCTGTACTTGCATTTCCATTTGGATTCATTCCATTCTTGAAATCAATATCAATAAAGCAATCCAAAGGAATGATATGATTGTCAAAACTTCCGTTCCAACTTGTTGATGTTGGAGCAGGAGGGAGCCAGCTTGATGGGTTTGATCCACCTCTGTATATTAGTCCTGAACTCTCTTTTACAAAGTTAATAGCAAAGGTCTCTTTTGTCTGGATATTTACAGCTTGTGCGGCATTTCCTAATTCGCTTCGAATGATTACGCCTATTTCTGAAGTATCAACATTATCGTTGAAGTCCCAAGTGAATTCAAATTTCGCACATCTGTCTTTTCTAAGCACACGAATACATGCTTCTACGCTACCTGTGACAATGAATGGCTCAGGAGCTTCTGCCGCCAAAGATGCGGCTGCACTCACAGAGAATCCAAGTCCGAAGATACTTAAGTCAACTCCACCTCCAAGCGCAATTGATCCACCGAATTGCTTTGGCTTAAATGCCACTTTCGCTGCAATGTCTAGGTATGCATACAAGTAGGCACGTAATGGACCAAACTTTTTATCGACTTCAAAGCTTGCTCCAGCACCTGT
>CAJQJL010000151.1 GCA_905478665.1 uncultured Flavobacteriales bacterium | reverse complement strand
GATGAACGTTCTTTAGTCCTAGAAATACCGTTCCAGACTAGAAGGCAATCACAAAGCTCCGTTCAAATCTTTCCAGATATCTTCAACATGCTCCAATCCAATGGACAAACGCACCATACCGTCAGTAATTCCTACTTCAATGCGCTGTTCTGCACTCAATTTAGAATGCGTTGTTGAAGCCGGATGTGTAGCAATACTCCGAACATCTCCCAGGTTTGCCGTTAGCGAAAAGAGCTCCAAACTGTTCAAAAATTTCTTTCCTCCTTCGAGTCCGCTTTTCAATTCGAACGTAACGATCCCGCCTCCCTGACGCATCTGCTTCTTGGCAATTGCGTAATGTGGATGTGATTCTAAAAATGGATATTTCACAAACGCCACGGCTGGGTGTCCTTCCAATCGCTTTGCAATTTCCAATGCATTGTTGCAATGACGTTCCAAGCGAACATCCAATGTCTCCAAGGACTTTGAGAGAATCCACGCATTAAATGGGCTCATAGCTGGACCTGAATGTCGCGCGAAGTTCTTTACTTTTTCAATGATCACGAGCGAGCTCAAAATAACACCGCCAAGCGTTCTCCCCTGTCCGTCGATGTATTTTGTCGCGGAGTGAATGGTGACATCTGCTCCTAACTTAATGGGCTGTTGAAGCAATGGTGTGGCAAAACAATTGTCGACCACAAGAAGCACCTTGTTTCGTTTACACACCTCACTGAGGCGTTCGATATCAATAATGTCTAACGCTGGATTGCTCGGTGTTTCAATGTAAACCAACTTCGTTGACGCAGTAATCGCATTTTCGAATCCTTCATAATCATCAAAGTCGACATAGGTATGGTCTATTTGCCATTTGGGTAGAACCTCTGTCAACAGCTTATGTGTAGAACCAAAAACCGATCTGCACGAAACGATATGATCTCCCGAAGACAATAGTGCGCCGAAGAAAGTGAACACTGCAGCCATTCCCGTTGCTGTTGCCCAACCACATTCTGCTCCCTCCAATGCTGCCATCTTCCTATTAAACTCCTCAACATTGGGATTGGCGTAGCGCGAATAAATATGTCCCGTTTTCTCTTCAGCGAACTGCGAACGCATATCCTCTGCATCTTCAAACACATAACTACTCGTCAGGTACAAGGGAACTGAATGCTCATTGTTCGCCGAACGTTCAGCCTGAATGCGAATGGCATCCGTTTCTGGTCTTCTCATAATTCTATTTAATTACGTAAGTTATTTTTATTTCCTCCTTCAACGAGGCAGAGACGGAGCAATACTTATCCAGTACCAACTGAATGTTCTTGCTCAATTTTTCTTTATCAACGGATGCGTCTACTTCAAAGGTCATCACAATGGATTCAAACGGTGAAGGGATTCCTTCGACGCGCTTTCCTTCAAGGTCAATCTTAAACAGTTCGGTATCCATTCGCTGCTTTTCAAGAATCAGAAGCACATCGATTGCGACACAGCCTGCTAGTCCGCTAGCGAGTAATTCCATTGGCCGAAGTCCTTTATCTTTCCCTCCAATTGATACACTGGCATCCATGGTACATTTCGCACCGACCTCGTTGATCACTTCAAAGACCATTGGTCGCTCTACTCTATTCAATTCGATTTTCATTCTGGCAATTTTGGTTTAATAATCGCAAAAATTAGCGTCCCACACAAGGCACCCGCGATAAGTAAAAGTCCAATCTTCCATTTTAATCCAAGCAAAATGATGATGGGCGCTGTGCATGCTCCTGTTAATCCCCAACCAATGCCAAAGAGCAATCCTCCAAGAATATTTCCAAAAGGTTTACGCTTTTTGGCTTGCGGCTTAATGGAATTTCCAGCAATGGACTTCAGCTTATAACGCTTGATGAGCCCAATAGAGATGGCTGCAGTGGCAATGGCCGAACCAAGTACACCGAACATGTGAAAGGAATCGAAATGAAACATCTCTTGAATTCGGTACCAATGAAAGACTTGCGAAGAAATCAGCACAGCACCAAATAGAAATCCCAAACTAAGTGTGATCAAAAACTTCATGGCGAATAGATGAGTGGAAAGACCACGTGTGAAACAAACAAACCGCCTGCAAAAAATCCGAGGGTGGTCACGAATGATGAACCGGCGAACAATGAATTGCCCATGATACAATGTCCCGCAGTACAACCATCTGCATAGCGGCTTCCGAAACCAATGACCAATCCTCCAAAGAGAAAGATCCACCAATTATCCAGCGAATAAATCTCCAAGGCCGACAAACCGTAGTCGAGCGAAGCATCAATTTCTGGATCAACCACCAAATCGAAGGAATAGAAAACAACTGCAGCCACAAGAATACCCAACGAAAATTGAACTTGCCAAGCATCCTTCGCTTTCTTGTAGTTAAAATAGCTCAATTTCGGCAAGACAAAACTTCCAGCATAGCGAAAGGAGGATGAAACCCCGAGTTGTTTTTCTCTAAGAATCAACAAAAGCGGAACGATCAATCCAATCAATGGACCTGCGATATACCAAGGAAGTAAACTCATAACGGTGTCAATTCAAGGGTTGATAGTCGCTCCGAAGTTTTTTCCATAAAACGATTACTGCTTTGAATAGGATCGGGAAGAATCACTAAAGACAGATCCTTGGAACCGTTAAAGTCGAGCGTTGTCAGTTCACTGAATTTCACCCAACCCGTTTGGTAAACGTATTCTTCACTTTGATACACCTCATCAATCTTGTAAAAGGCAACTTGATTAATGACTTCTAAATAAGGAGAGCCTAAATAGACGCGTACAAAGAAATCCTTTGTGAACTCCAAGGCTTGGTTCTCAATCGTTTTTCGGTATTCATACTTGTAGTCGAACTTGAGCGCAGAGACATCTGAAAGCACCGCACTCGCTGTAGGATGACTGCCAGCTCCCTTACCGATAAACAATTGTTTATCAGAAAATAAAGCCTCTACAATTACAGCGTTAAATTCATTATCGACACCGTAGGCAGAATGCTCTTTCTTCACATAATGCGGCGCCACAAAACCAACGACTTTATCGCCCACCTTTTCAGCACGAGACAAAAGCTTGATTCTGTATCCTTTCTCATTGGCGTACTACTTGCTCTAGTAGCAGTTCCAT
>CAJQJL010000150.1 GCA_905478665.1 uncultured Flavobacteriales bacterium | reverse complement strand
AAATTCAATTTCTGCAAAAAATTGCAATTTAGAATTGAACTTATATCCCATAAAAAGAATCACACGGTGAAGATCAGCTTTGCCATTTCTGAATTTTCCTTCTTCAATAGGAGCGTTGTAATGTGCCTCACCATAACTGCCCACCGATAATTTTTTCGGATCGGCAAAGAAGATTCGTTTCGTGGCACTATTGACTGTGCTGTCCAGATAAAGTTGTCCCCAAAGTGTAGAAGTACTTAAAAAGGCCAAGAGTGCTGTGACGATGATTTTTTTCATGAGTAAGCTTTTGTTTTTTGGACAAAGAAAGACATTCACTTCACGTATCACAATACCCTAAAAGTGGTATTTTTATTCAGTCTAAATAAGGGAATCTTCGATAACGCAGTTATAGCGGGCATTTACAAGGGTTCTTATTTTTTCAATAAAAATAGAGAGACATTCTAAGATGGTGTAAAAACCTAATTAAAGTCATGAATTTTAGCTTCAATGAAGAAGAAAAAAACACGAATGAGTTTATTTTAGATACCACAATGGACGTTGAAGTCAAGGAAGTCACTACTTTTGGTTCTCACAATACAGTGGTTCCGGAAGAAACTGGGCAGGAATGGTTTTGTGGTAAGATGAAATGTGGATTGCTCCAAATGATCCGCTGAAAGATTTATAGATAGATGAAAAGAATAGGGTTTTATAGTTGGGCGTTAATAACGGCCCTGATAATTGCAAGTTGTTCAACAGTAAAAGAGCTGCCAGAGATAACCGTTTCGGCTCAATCGAATGCACAATCGAGTCATGTTCCCGTGCTTCACAGAAAGCTCAAGGCAATTCCAGAAATTGTTGATCTGCGAATTCTTGAAACAGATGATCATTTCATAGAGCATTATGAATTGTGGTTTGAACAACACACTGATCCAACGGATCCTAGTTCGCCTACCTTCAAGCAACGCGTATTGTTAGCACACGCTTCGGATGATGCACCGGTTATTGTTGAACTTCAGGGCTACCACATTTACACAGCGAAGTCTGGAGAATTGGCGACCCTGTTTAAGGGAAATCAAATCACTATCGAACACCGATATTTCGAAAAATCTAAACCGGAAGGTCCGTTGCCATGGAAGACCTTAACGGTTCAAAATGCGGCCATGGATCAGCACGCGATAATTACTGTGCTTAAAAAGGCTATCTATCCTGAAAACAAGTTTATCACTACTGGAATCAGTAAAGGCGGACAAACGACAATGATTCACCGGTCAATGTACCCTGATGATGTTGACGCAAGTGTTTGTTATGTCGCTCCCTTGAACTTCAAACGTGAGGATCCACGAATTTGGAATTTTTTGGAAACGGTTGGAACGAAAGACGAACGAAGGCAAATTCAAGATTTTCAACGCACCTGTTTCAAACGAAAAAATGGACTTTTAGAAGAGCTGAATAAGCTTGCTGATGAGCGAGGGTATGAGTGGTCGTTTTCACGAGAAGTAGCACTAGAGTATTATATTCTAGAATATTCTTTCGCCTTCTGGCAATGGGGAGCATCTTTCGAAGATATTCCAAGCAGTCGTGTGAGTGATAAAGAACTATTGGATCATGTTTTGGCCGTTTCAGGCATTTCCTTCTTTGAGGACAGTGGTGTTGAAAAGCAACGTTCGTTCTTCTACGCCGCGATGTCAGAAATGGGAATCTACGATTATGACATTCGTCCTTTCAAGTCGTATGTTTCTCAGGATAAATACAATTTTGAATTCACGGTTCCTGGCAGTATGCAGGTTCGTTTTGATCCAAGTCCTATGGAAAAGGTCAATTCATTCATTCAGGATTCGGCAAAAACAATGCTATTTATTTATGGTGAACTTGACACTTGGAGCGCAACGGCTGTCGAACTTTCAGATGAAGCCAAAGCGCGAGGATTGAGAAAGTACGTTTTGAAAGGAGGGAATCATGGAACCCGCATTCGTCATTTCAGTGAAGGTGATCGCAAGAATATTATTAGTACGATCGAGGGCTGGATTGGGGTGAAGTGATTAGAACTTCTTTCCGAGTGAAAGACAAAATGAACTATACTTGACATTTCGGTCACTTGAAGTATTTCGAAGATCAAAGAAATAGGCATATTCCAAACCAATGGAAAATTGTCGATGTCTGTATTTCACTTCTGGAGAAATTAGGGCTCCAAATGTATAATCCTCACTGATATAGATTGGAAGAAAATCGAAGAAGAAGACAGCAAGTTCCTCAAAATTCCATCCAATTCCGCTCAGACCAATATTGGCATTTAGCTCCAACCCTTGTTGTTCTTTGATCCTCAAGATTCCAGTGTATCCAACACCTATTGTTTGGCTAGAAGTAAATTCAGGATAGATAGAGTAAGCGCGACGGACTTGGATCTGAAACCCTGAAGTGAAATTGTTCCAAGGGGAGTTGAAATACTTCTTTATTCCTAGTTTAACTCCCACCATAGGCATTGAATAGCGCTGTAAAGAATCGGTGTAGGCCGTTACATTAGTTTGGCTGTCCCAGTTACCAATGGATTCCATATAGGAAAGGAATTATAACCAACCGAGCCATCAACGTAAAATCCACTTTGGTCAATTCCAATGTAGTCTCCATCTTCTCCATAGTTTCGTGATTTAAAACGTGATTTCCGACTGAAGAATTCTTGTTGTCCAAACTCATCTACTGTCTTATAAACATAGCTTAATGGAGCAACTTTTTCAATGATATCTCCATTTTCAAGAATGACATAATTAATTAGAAATTCAGACTTATTTTTTAAGCGAAAAAGTTTAAATATCGTTGACGACGTACACCATGAAATGGGTAAAAACCAGGTACATATACGCGCAATACGGTGTGAAAACTGCAGGAAATACCTATGATTGTATATCTACGAACGAACGAGTGGATTACACTTTTCTTTCAGCCACTTCTGCTCTTCAGCATTCAAGTCATTTTTAAGAGCTGCATACACTTTCGCATGATAAGCATTGATCCATTCTACTTCTTGAACGGTGAACAACTCATGATCGATTAGCGTTGTGTCAATCGGACATACAGTAATGGGTTCGAATCCCATAAAGGTTCCAAAATCCGTTGTGTCAACAACTTTGGAGACAACAATATTTTCCGTTCGAATGCCAAATGCACCCTCTCTGTAAAAACCTGGTTCGATGGTTGTAAATTGGTTTTCTTCATGAGCTAGCGTTCCGCGCGACGTCGTTGCTCCATTTGCAAAACCTTGTCCTGGCTCGTGAACCATACTAAAAAGACCAATTCCGTGTCCAGTTCCATGCCCATAGTTCATGCCGTGTTGCCACAAATGCATGCGTGCAAAAGAATCTAGTTGCATACCTATCGTTCCTTTTGGAAACCGCAATGTTTCTAACGCGATATAACCTTTCAATACAAGTGTATAGGCTTTTTTCAAGTCATCAGATGGAGTTCCTCCCAGCCAAATAGTTCGTGTAATATCCGTTGTTGCATTCTGGTATTGCGCGCCAGAGTCGATGAGAAGAACACCTTCATTTTTTACCGTTGCGGAACCTTTTTCCGGAGCGGTATAGTGGATAATGGCACCGTTTGCTTTGTATCCAACAATTGCTGCAAAAGATTGTCCAGTGTATAAGTCCTGCTCTTTTCTAAATTCTTCGAGTCGGCGACCGAGTTCGTATTCCGTGATTGTGTTTTCTTCCAGATAGTTTTCTAACCAAATAAAGAAGCGCGTCAGGGCAATTCCGTCTTTGCGCATTCCGTCTCTGGCGTTTTCAATTTCCGTAGCGTTTTTAATTGACTTCCACGATTGAATTGCAGACGGTTGGTAGACAATTTCACCTTCGATGGCAGCGAAACAAGCGTAATTCAAAGCATTTTGATCCGTGATAATTCGCCTTCCTTTGGAGAGTTTACTTAATGAATTCCCAATAGTCGAATAGTCTTCAAGTTGAACCCCAGCTGCCTTTAAATCAGCAAGCAACCGTTGGTCAAAGCGCGATTCTTTTGAATAAAGAACGGACGAATCTTTTCCTATGAGTCCATAAGCCGTGACAAGTGGGGTGAAGTCAACATCAGTTGAGCGAATATTGAACAACCATGCAATTTCATCGAGTCCAGAAACGAGGAGATAGTCTGCTTTGTTTTCTTCAAGGAGTTGATGGACTCTACCAAATTTTTCTTCGCGCGATTCGCCACAATAAGCAATAGGGTGATCCTTAATTGGAGCATTGGTCTGTGCTGGGCGGTCTTTCCATACCTCCTCTATGAGTGTCGGAATATCCTTAAGTGTAATGTCTTTTGTGGCTGCAAAAGAATTGATGAATTCTATCATTCCACAGGAGAACAAGCGATAGTCAATGCCAATGGTGCTCTTTTCTGGGAGTGTTTCACAAATCCAGCGAATGTGCTCTGGAGCATGCGGAATACGCTGCTTGTGCAATTCAACTTCACTCTCAGAACATTGCTGTTCTACCTGCAAAAAGTAACGGGAATCTGACCACAATGCTGCTTCATTTTGTGTAACGACAAGCGTCCCAGCAGAGCCTGTAAAACCTGAAAAGTAAGCACGAATTTTCCAGTAATCTGCAACGTATTCACTTTGGTGAGGATCATTGGATGGAAAAATAATGGCATCCAATCCATCTTCCTGCATTTTTGCGCGTAGTGCTTTTAATCGGGCATTAATCATTCGTTCGATTGCTTTTCGATGAGACCATTAAGAACAGAGATCATATTTCCAGGGCTCTGGTACCCAACAATAAGTTGTAAGATTTCTCCTTTTTCATCAATTACAACAAGCGTCGGATATCCTGAAATTTTGAAATGTGAGCTTAATTGGTGCATTGCATTACGTCCGCTTCCTCGACTTGCATCATAACCAGGGTTGCTGTAAACTTTTCCGTTGAATGTTACATCATCGGGACCTTCTGCATTGAATTTTACAGCATGAAAATTCGCATTCATTAATTCAATTACTCCGCTGTCTGTAAAGGTGTTGCGTTCCATCATTCTACATGGGCCGCACCATGAAGTGTTCATGTCAACAATAATCCACTTTGCTGTTTCTTTCTTTTCATTGAGCTTCTGCGCTTGTTCCAAATTGACCCATTCAATCTCCTGCGCTTGGACTGGTGTGAAATATGCAGTTGACAGAAAGACAACCATGAGAGCTATGACTTTTTTCATTGTTTTGTTTTTTGGGAACGTTTGTGGTTAAGTATACATCTATATCTACGACGCCTTGCGTGTGAAAATAACAACTAATGCTGAATTGGAGATAGCTAGGAATAAACAATTCATGCTGCATTTTACCATTTTATTCAATTATTAAGGAAAATCCTCCCCCTTGCCCCCTCCAAAGGGGGAAACCCAAGATTTGGGCGGTTCATTGAATTCCTAGATCAAAATGGTAAAGTTAGCGGTAAAACTACTAAAGTAAAACTCAAAATATTAATAGGCTGTGAAGGAACAGTTCCCCCTTTGGAGGGCGATTTCCTACTTATTGGCACAACGTAAATAGTTTCTGTTGTATGTGAGTAATTTGTTTCAAAAAAGGAACAATGAACTTACACGAGATTTTAACGGGTTTTCAAACGGAATGGGATTATCATAATTATTTAATCGCTCGTCGCTGGCCAGATGGGATCTGTTGTACTAATTGTAACAGTGGAACGATTTATAAACGAACAACAGAGTTACGCATGAAGTGTGGAACTTGTAATCACTCTTTTAGTTCCACTTGCGGTACAGTTTTCCATAATACCAAATTACCCTTGTCCAAATGGTTTTTAGCAATATCAGTTATCGTTCATGCAAAAAAGGGAATATCGAGTTTACAGTTAGCGCGCACAATTGGTGTCAATAAGAATACTGCCTGGTACATGCAAATGCGTTTGCGTAATGCAATGAAAGAGGACATCACCTTATCAGGTATTGTAGAGGTTGATGAAACGTATGTTGGTGGTGCGTTAGGAAATATGACGCGTGATAAAAAACAGAAAAGGAATCCTTTTAAGTCTGGAATGACTCATAAAATCCCAGTATTAGGAATGATAGAAAGAGGAGGCCAAGTTCTATTACAGGTAATACCCAAGGCTAACAAGGAAATCATTCGTCCAATTTTGAGGAAGAAAATCAAGCCAAAAAGTACTTTGATTACAGATGGATTTGGTCCGTATAGAACATTAGATAAGGAGTTTGATAAACATATTTCTATTAATCATGAGCAAAAACAAAAAGCAATAGGGGGATATAATCTTAGTTCAATAGAAGGATTTTTCTCTACCATAAAAAGAGCTCTAATAGGACAATATCACCAGATTCATCCTAATAACTTAGCTTCTTATATGGACGAAATCAACTTCAAATTTAATCACGCTAACCAGGACTCCTTCAGCTTGTTAATTAGTAGGTGCGTCACCATAGGTGCCGTTCTCTAGGAAATCGCCCTTTGGAGGGGGCAAGGGGGAGGATGCCCAGCTAATAACTTTAAACTAACAGCTACTCAAAGAAATCTATGATTTCCTCGCCTTCAAAGCAAATACCATTGGAAACTTATCTCCGAAATGCTTGATTCGAAATTTACCGGGTTCAAATTCTTCCGTTTGCTTGAAGCAATCGTAAGGTGAGTAATTATACTCATTAAATACCTCAATCGTAAGCCCTTGTTTAAGCAAAGCATTCATGACCTCACTTGTTGGATGATTCCACGTGACATATTCCAATTGAAGATCGGCCTCAGTTTCGGCGTATGTCCCTGTTTGTGTTTCATGGATGGGTTCAGCGTTGAAATAGTTGTACGCAATTCGCTGAAAATCGTCGTCAAATGTCCAAACAAAGGGGTGGAAATCAACAATCAGAAATTCACCTTTTGGCTTTAAAAAATGATTGACAACTCCAGCCCATTTATCCATGTCTGGAAGCCATCCGATCGTTCCATAACTGGTAAAAACGAGATCGAATTGTCCTTCGAGATGATTGGGTAAATCGTAGATGTCACAACAAATGAAGGTGGCGTCTGAATTTGTTTCTTTTGCCAGTTCTTTAGCTGTCTCAATGGCTTTATCTGAAAGGTCAATACCTGTAGCTTTTGCACCCAATCGTGTGAATGAAATGGTGTCCTGACCAAAATGACACTGGAGATGTAATACTGTTTTCCCTGAAACGTCCCCGAGCATGTCCAGCTCAATTCCATTCAAAGCATTACGTCCTTGAATAAAGGATTCATTGTCGTAAAAATCTGAAACAATATGCGTACCTGTACGCGCATTCCACGATTCTTTATTAAGTGATTTGTAATCGATTGGCATGATTTTACATTTGGGTGAATTCTAAAAATACAGTATAATTCGGCTAGTCCAAAGGCACTAAATCGCAAAACCAGAAGCCAAGGCTCTTACCACAAAGGTCGTCTTCTGAATTTGGATTCTTGTAGGATCTAAAAACTTTTTCGCCAATCGTAAAGTTCACTGGATGGCTGAAAATAGGTCCGTCGAAACAAAAGGTATGAAACTCTCCATTTTCTCCACATGGATCTACATTTTTTGGGAGATCTTTCAAAAAATTTCGGTCAATTGTTCTTCCAACGAAGGATTCATCAAGAAATTCTGAATTGACGCAGACAACAACAGTTTTGAACCCTAGGTCGATGAATTCACGAATCAATTCAGCCGTGTCCCTTTTCCAGAGAGGGAAGTGGGCCTGAACGTCCATTTTTTTCAATTGATCTTCTCTGTATTTTTTGAGGTCTTCCAGAAATATGTCGCCAAATGCAGCATGTTTTAGCCCTTTCTCAGTGAGATTGTTCAGAGCTTCGGTCATTTTCTCTTCGTAGACTTCCATTGTTGGTTCTTCGGGGAGCTCAACAGTTGAAGCTGGAATCCCGATAGCTTCTATTTGTTGTTCCAACAATGCACGTCGTACTCCATGCATACTCACACGATCTACAGAAGCGTTGACAGATGTTAGAAGGTGTTCCACAGAATAATGTGAATTCTTAATAAGATAATGTAGGGCGAGCGCTGAGTCTTTACCAGAACTCCAATTGAAATAGGTTTTAAATACGTGTCTTTCATTGCTCATGGTGGAACAAAAGTACAATCTTCCAAGGACTGAGAGACAGCGAGATGCGAACCAACTGATACACATTACTTCCATCACTAACTTTCATCATTGATACACAGGTGAATAACTAAGAAATTAGTGGAATGTTTAACTCTTAAACCTAATCAAATGAAAAAAATTTTAGTATCACTGGCATTGGTTCTCGCGGGAACAGTAGGGTTTGCTCAGGCACCCGATGCAATCAATTATCAAGCGGTAGCTCGCGATGGAGCGGGAATTTTACTGGCAACGCAAAATCTTGACGTCAGAATAGGTATTTATTCGGGTGTAGGTGCTGGCGTTCTAGGCTATGAAGAAACTCACACCGTAACGACGAATTCGTATGGTCAGTTTTCGTTAAAAATTGGAGAGGGAACACCAACCATGGGAACTTTTTCAGCAATAGCTTGGAGTGGTGATGTGCAGAACCTTAAAGTTGAAGTTGACGATGGTGGAGGATATGTTGATTTGGGAACAAGTCAATTGGTTTCAGTTCCTTACGCAATACATGCTAATACAGCGGATGTTGCCGGACCATGGGCTTTGAATGGAAGTAACGCGTATTACAACAACGGCTATGTTGGTGTCGGGACAGACACGCCAGGTGCTGGTTTAAGCCTTGAAAGCACAGCAGGATATGGTTCAGCTTTGGGATTAAAGAACACAGGTGGTGGATTGGAATGGCGATTGGCATCTTGGACAGATGGAACATTACGTATGGTAAAAACATCGGGGACGACATTTTCAGCGATGGTTATAGAGCCTGTTGACGGATACGTTGGTATTGGGACAAGTACTCCTGATCAAAAGCTTTCGGTTCATTCAGATGCAGGAATTAGTTACATCCGTGTTTCTGACAACACTTCGGGTCCAGCGTCTGGATTGCGAATGGGAATGAGTGGAAGTGGAAATGCATACATCATCAACGATGAAGCAACTGCGTCATTGAGTTTGGGAACTAATGGAACATCTCAAATGAGAATTTTAGAAAATGGTCACGTAGGAATCAATGAGCTTACGCCAGATATGATGTTGCACATCAAGCAGGATGTAGCGAACAAAGGCTTGAGAATAGAGCATCAATCAGCTACAAACTATTGGGAGAACGGAATTGGAACAACAACAAATAACTATAAGTTCTATTATAACAACTTGTTTAGAGCTGATATTTCTTCAGTAGATGGAGCGTATACGCAGTCATCAGACCGTAGATTAAAAAAAGATATCACGTATATGGGGTCAGTACTTGAGCGGATCATGGACTTGAAACCAGCAACGTACAACTACATTGACAACGAAGAAGGAGCAGTTCGTTCTACGGGATTCGTAGCGCAGGAAGTACAAGAGGTATTCCCAAATCTTGTTCGTGACATGGAAGATGGTTACAAGGGTGTTGTTTATGATGGGTTTGCCGTGATTTCAATCCGTGCGATTCAAGAACTAAACGAGCAAGTGACTCAACTTAAGGAAGAAGTGAAGCAATTGAAAGAAGCTATTAACCAATAACAATAGGAATATGAAGAAAATAATTCTTAGTGCGTTTCCAATGCTACTGGTTCCTATTCTGAGTTTCTCTCAGGTAACGAAGGAGCGAGATGTTGTTGGGAGCGCCGGAAATCATAGTTCAACCGCTTCGATGGAAGTTTCCTGGACAGTTGGGGAAGTGGCAATTAACGCTTCGGAAAACCCGAATTTGATAGTTTCGGAAGGCTTTCAACAAGGTGATGACCATGGTGTGGGCTTAAATGAAGAGACTTTCTCTGGGGAGATCTCGGTTTATCCAAATCCTGTAGATGATGAGTTGTTCTATGAAATTCAAACTGATCAGACCTTGGAACTTACAGGTGGGCTATTCGATGCAGCTGGTAGAAAAGTGTTAGAGATTCCGCGATTTACGGTGGAGGACCAGCATAAAGGACAGCTAGATATGAGAGGTCTTTCACCTGGAAAGTGGGTGCTTAAATTTTATGCGCCAAACGAGGGGACTCAACAAATATTCAATGTGTTAAAGGTAGAATAGATTTTACCCGTAGATTACTACCTTTCGATAGCCACATCCATAACCAACTGGGTGTGGCTATTTTTTTAATAGCTCAAACGCCGTAACGATCTTCGGGCAATAAGCGGTAGTATTTGCGAACCATCAACCATATTATTGTGGAGCCTGCCCAAGGAAAACTGAGCATTTGTGTGCCAAATAGCATTTCTTTCGCAGCGAAGGCCCACTCACTAAACGAATCGACTTCACCTGCAATAAATGCGAGTCCACTAAGCGTTGCTATTGTGGCAAGGGCAAAAAGACCAAATGCTATATGCACGCGGATTTTCCATTTTTTCTTTTTAGAATAATGCATTCAACAATGTAGGAATAATTCTTTAACGCCCTTTTAACAGCCAATTTCCAATTGCATGGCTTTCATGAGATCGCTGCTTGACTTCAATTCTAAGAGGATGCTAGATCGAGACTCGACGAATTTATCTTTCATCTTTGTAAACAGAGATTCATAGTATTGAATTCCCTCTCCAAGATTCTGAATGAAAGTGAGTAAATGTTTCTCTTGTTTTGCAGTCGAGGAGATCTTCAATTCTTCAATTTTGGTTTTGAGGTAATTAATGTAAATCCGTAGTTCTTTAACGAATAAATTTGGCCGGTCCGTTCGTGTTATAACATTCGATCTTCCATAAATGTGATCTGTGATTTCTTTAAGACTCATGACCTTAGAAAAGTAAGCCATGTTGGGGCCAGGACATATGGAGACACCTTCACCTTCTACCTTGTTGTCGATATCATTTACCAATAGTGCGGAGGTTCCTAGTCCAACGCAGATACATGATTTATCAATGACTTTCTGATAGGCATTCTGGTATTCTTCTTTGGATAGATTCTGGCGCTCCAAATCTTTAATTTTCAGGTACTCATATTGGCGAGATGCTGTGCAAATACCTTTTTCGGTAAACTCTTTGTTCAAAGCAAGAAACTTCTTGGGACATGAACTTCCTGGTCGTCCTTTGTCAATCCACGTGTTTTTTTCCAAGTCTTTTGTATTACCTCGAAGATTGTTGAATGGTACACCTAAGGGAGAAATATTACTGAGGTATAAATCGTTTTCTTTCGCATCGACTAATTTTTCCAATGTTGGTTCATCTACGTTTGTTGCTTCGGGGACTAAAAGAAACGGACTTCCCCAACCAACAGAGTCTAATTGATATTCTTCCAGTAGAAAATCGTGCTCTTCAGCTGTTCCTACACCTCCCTGTGCAGTAATTTTAAGAGGGAGGGTGCGTGGTACAGTTTTGTTTTTATTGATCAATGCTTGTTCTAAAATAGCGCGCACCGATTCAGTTAGTTCATCTCTGTTCGAGTTAAATTGAGCTAATATTGGTCCGAGTAGAAAGCCGTCGGTTGCAAATGCATGTCCTCCGCAATTTAGTCCTGATTCAACACGGTATTCTGAAACCCACAATCCTTTTTTTGCAAGAAATTTCCCTTGAATTAATGCAGAACGATAGTCACTCACTTTTAGGACAATCTTCTTTTTCAGTTCGCCGTTTTCATCTGGATAAAAATCTTCAAATTGTTCGATATAGCTGTACAATCGCGGACTCATTCCAGCCGAAAGAATCATGGATGAAGCCAAGTTGCTGTTGGCATAGCCACGGAGAGCGGCGTGTGCATCGTTGAATTCAATGGGTAATTTCTCGTTTTTATGGTAGTTCTCTTTGTCGAGCTTGGTCATGATGTTCACATCAATGCTCCCAATTGATAAATTTTCCTTCACCCAATTCTTGACTTTATCGAGGTTGAAGTATTCAGAGGAGATATTTTTGAATTCATCACGAATGGAAGAACTGTCAGGAAGCATACCGAGGTATTCCTTGATCCCATTTCCTTTTTCAATCGATGTATTCTTGAACTCGTCGAATTTCTTTTCTGCCAATCCCTTGATTAGATTTAAATAGGAGGTAATTCGTTTCGCTCGAAAATCTTCTATTTTATCAGAAATTTCGTGGTAAGGAACCTCAAATTTCTCGCTGTACATTTTCCTTAATTTCTCAAGCAGAATATCATCTACTAAAGAAATCACAGAATCCATACCATATTGTGC
>CAJQJL010000149.1 GCA_905478665.1 uncultured Flavobacteriales bacterium | reverse complement strand
ACCTGCCTCAGAGGCTTTATTGGTAAATGTAAACCCTGTATTATTTTCTAATAGATAATTTCCGTCCATAGTATTGGATATATAAATATCTGGCCATCCATCTGCATTATAATCACCAATAGTACATCCATGAAGGGTAGAATAGAGGTTCCGCCACGACGAACTGAACTGGAGTTTGTGATTCATTCCATTGATCTCTTGCACAACCTAAAGGATTCGAAAGCAAATGGGGTTCACCTGAAGGTGTCAACAAAATCGCTGGATCAAATCATGATTTCAGATTTGAATAATTTGTTTAATGAGAATTCGGGACGTTGCCCTGTTCATTTTACCATCTACGATCCTTTGGACGGAGTAGAGGTACGAATGCCTTCAAAGACAATTAAGGTTGACTTGAACAACAAATTATTCAAAGCCTTAAAAACGTACGATTTAGAGTTTGAGATCAAATAAATCTCTCAATTCGATAAGTTCACTGACCTTTTCTGCACTTCCTGCTTGTTGAAATGATGCCACAAGATTTGTAAGCATACGTGCAATGATTGCAGAATTTGAACATGGCTCAAAGTAAACACGAGATTCTGGTTTGTTCAGCCCCTTTAAGAATTGTGTTATCTCCGATTCGTCAAAAATTCCACCCTTTGAAAATGCATTGATGTAAAACAAACTTCCGTGTTTGTTCTCTGTATTGATGATGGGATTGATATTGTCCTCATCAAGGTAAGTGAGAATAAAGTGATTTGGAAGGTTTACACCATATATTGGAAGGTCTAATGATTGAGCAATGATTGAATACAACAAACAAAGACTCAATGGATTTCCTTTTCGTGTTTCAATCACCGTATTGATGAAAGAATTTAACGGCGAGTGATAATCCTTCGAGTTTCCTGTGAAATGGTACTTTCCGTAAAAGATCTTATTGAAGACGCGCACTTTTTCATAAGCCGTTTGACGTTCACTTATTTCCAACCAAATGTCCTTGCGAATTTCCTGTACTTTATTTTGTACAACCTGTTCATCAAGGTTTGGATATTGGTAACGACAAACAATTAATGCGCCTGTCAGCAAATCTTTGTGCGGCGATTCGATCCACTCCTTTAGCTCAGATTTGATCGATTGAAACTGAATGTCATGAATTAAATCTTCAACACGTGATTGGAATAGAAGTCCATAGTCATCTTCTTCCCACGAGGATTCAAGAAAAGGAATGGCTTTTGCACCATGACCAATCAATTCGTCACGAACGTGTTCAAAGATTGAATCATCCGGATCATCAATGAGCCGAACCAATGCTTGTATGGATTTTTCAGAATTCAATGCCTCAAAGTTACAAACGACTAAAGCCTTGAAAACGTGAGGTAAAAAAACTTTTTAATGCCAAAATGTTAATTCAAAAAAAAAATGATTGAAAAAAGTGAAACTTTTTAAGACAATGTGCGTTTATACTTTCACGGATCAATTATTAACAATTACAGGTTAATGGAAGGAGGGAAGCTTAGGTTTCCCTCTTTTTTTTGTGAATACGCCTCTATTGTTTATCTTGGCATGATATTCGATTAGGAACAATCAAATCATTAAAACCAACGATATGAAGATGTTTATTTTAGCTTTTATGTTACTTGGAGTAACGTACGGTTACAGCCAGGAAAAAGCAAGGCCACAGCTTAAAACGGCTAAATTACAGGCTGTTTCTACAGAACAAAAAACAGGGTATCAAGTAGTAGGCGTAGTGCATGTAGCAGACGCGAATGCTTGTGGTACGTGGATAGAAGTGCAGCAAGGGTCTAAAGTAGTTCGTTTGAATCCAGTAAATTTACCTGAATCGTTCAATGTAGACGGTAAGAGAATCAAATTTGATTACGGAGTAACTGGAAACAAGAGTGCAAATGTTTGTGCAGGAAATAGCTCAGTGTTTATCGAGAATGTTTCTATTGCGAAGTTATATCGACACTAGAAAAGAATAGTTGATAATTGAAAAAGGGAGCTTCGGTTCCCTTTTTTATAGAATTCTTTTCAACTGGGCCAAGGCATGCTGATTTTTCTTGCTCTTAAAGGCGTTATTGATACGCTTTTTTTCCTGTTTAGTTAAGTGCCAGGAAAGAGAAATTCTGTCTCCCTGCTTTTCTCGGAGGTTAAATGATATTAAATCGATGGGAAAACCAAGCGAATTTGCGCCAAGATTCATTAACTCATCTTGATTGTAGTCTTGAACCCGCGGGAAATTTTTATACATGTTTCCGAATGGGAGTGTGATTTTGTCAATGAAAGAAATCTGACGGTAGGTCTCGTCATCAAGAACTTTCTTTGTATCTCGAATTTGGAGAACAATTACTCCTGAAGTATTTTCTTTAATCCAATCTTTCATGGAGAAGAGGTATTCCATCATCGTCTTGGCTCCATAGTTATCTCGGATCCCTGCATCCATTAATTGAACTTCAGGATATGTAGGCAATGTCACCATAGGCATCACGAAAGGGAATGTAGCACTCGCTCTTAATACACTCGAAAATCGGATGTCTTGTGTGTTTTGATGAGATAGAAGGCTGTGGTAATCAATATTCTCATTAGATGAAGTCATATAATTCGCACCACCATAAGACGCCATAAGGAAATCAGTGTGCTGAGAAGAGATAAGAAGTCTTCTCCCGTCATTGATTATTGTTGGAGAGAATATCATTGTTGGAATTGTTCCATCTCGCTCGTACTGCTCATAATACCCAAGATTATGACGAAGTACATTGTCTGTGTTTTTGTGAAGTTGCTCCTCAAAGGCGTAACCGCGATCCTTCGTATATCTGAATCCGTTGTAATCGTATTTCTGGTAGCGAATGAAAATATCATTCGTCGAAGCCATAAATGAAAGTCTGTTCAACATGTCTTTACTCATGTTGTCGCTGTACGCTGGATCGTAGAGATTGTTTATTTCCCCTTTACGGCTGCGCAGAAGTAGTTCTCGAAAATAGGCTGCGCCAACCATTCCTCCGGATGCACCAGTGATTAGTTGAACGTGTTTGGCTAGCTTTCCGTCCAAATGTTCATCAACATTCTGCAAAACAATCATCGTCCATAAGGCGCTTCGAGATCCGCCCCCAGATGTGTTGATGATTATGAGCTTTGGTTTTTCTTCATTCGTCTGTACTCTCCAAGCGTTTAGTGTCTCGATAAAGCACTCTTTCGCGTCTTGTTGAACGGCGTCATTTGAAGAGATTTGTCGAATTTTTTCTATCGTGTAGCTGTCGGCTGAAGGGTTGCTGTAATCCAGTCCATAGGCGTAATTTGTATAATTGAACATTCCAGTTTTTTGACTGAAAAAGTTCATTCCAAACAAAACGATTACCATGATAAGGTATAGCCAACCTTTAAACCAAGAGTGAAGTGCACTGAATAGCATTAGAAAAATCGTCAGAAGAAGTACAATGCTTACAGCGGCTGGTACTTCAAATGCAGAATAACTGTTAAATGCTCCCAAGATGAAAAAGATACTGATCGTCATGATCTCAAAAATCGAAGCGTTGATTTTATTCTTAGCAAACACTTTCTCTACCAGTTCCTGATCAAAATGTTTGGAACTTCGACTTTGTATCAGTCGAAACCACTTGCCAAAATAAAGCGATGTCCGATCGTCTTTTTTTCTAAAGCGGTCAAACCATTTTTCACGTTTGTGCATAACAGACGTGATGGGTTTGGGTATGTTGCCAGCTGCGTTTTCATTATCAGGTTTTACACCTACACGAAAGAAGTAAAGAAATGAAATTGCTAGAAACACAATTATACCAGAGCAAAAAGCGAAGATGTATAATATGACGGAACTGATTGGAGCGAGCTCTTCATAGATTTGAAACTGCACTATTCGCACAATAAAGAAGATGATGAAAGAAATTGGGATGAGGGAGTTATTGATACAGAATTTGAGAAATGGCTTTGACAGTGTTGTTAGAAAAGGGAAATGTGGCCCCAGTTTCATGTAGGAGTATGTGTTGAAGCCCATCGAGAACCCCCCAAGAGATAAGCCCAATAGAAAAAAGGACCAAGAACTTACTTCGCCTAAATATTCTGGAGATAGAAATAAAAGTGGAATTCCGAATGCATAGCCTAGACTGTCATTGACAATTAGAAATAGTATTGACCAGAAAAAAATCGCAAACAGATTGTATTTAAGATGGGCAATCAGAAGTTGAAGCGGAAAAAAGGCTTCGATGTAGTCTAAAAAGTTCCATTGCTTGTTCTCTGTGGTCATACATTAATGTAACGAAAAAAAGTGACTCTCCGTTGAGATTTAATACTAAACATAGTATTTCTCAATAACGTCTGTGAATACCTTTGGAGGCTGAATTGGACGCATAGTTTCTTTAGATACAAACACCAATATTGTAGAGCCTGTGGCGACAATAGCGTCTTCTTCATTCCGAATCGTATAATTGAAAGAGATGCGTGCACCTTTTATTTCCACAATTCTTGTTTCAATGTTCAATGCGTCATCATATTTTGCAGGCGTTTTGTAGTGGACATGCATTTCAGAAACGGGTAGCATTACCCCATGCGCCTCGAGGCTTTTATAACTCATGCCGATTTCGCGCAACGCTTCTACTCTTCCCACCTCAAAATATTCAGCATAATTACCGTAATAAGAGTAACCCATTTGGTCTGTTTCGCCGTAGCGCACACGCAGTGTTGTTTGGTTGCTGAAATCTACTTGCATTGTTCGTAAGTGTTGAACCAAAAATAATGATTAGATTGATGTAGAACTCTAAATATAAAAGCTTATTTTTATAAAGCTCTTTATGTAGTCAATCAGGTGAGTGTATTTAGGTTTCTGAGGGTTAACAAGTTGGTTGCGATGAATGGGATTCTAAAGTTAAAATCTTGCTAAGGTGTTAAAATTTTAGGAAGTAAAACTTTTCAAAAAATCAACCTACATTTGACTTTTTTTTTAACTTTTTTATGTAAATATTTGTCATCTCGATTAACCAATAACTTAACTACGCTGAAAACAGTAATATTTCGCTGAATTTTGGCTGCAGGAATTTATAAAACAAGAACAAAACATGAGTAGAAAACACGATGGAATCTGGGATGCATGTTTGCGAGTAATTAAAGACAATGTTTCTTTACAAGCTTTTAAGACATGGTTTGAACCTATCGTGCCTGTTAAACTTGAGGATAATGTTTTGACGATTCAAGTTCCTTCGCATTTTTTTTACGAGTGGTTGGAAGAGAATTATATTACACTCCTTAAGAAGGTAATCCAAAAAGAACTAGGAACAGAAGGGAGATTGGAGTATAGTATTATAATGGAGAACAATACAACCAATTCAATTCCATATACTGTAAAACTTCCAGCATTGAATATGAAGTCATTGAAGAATGCTCCAGTATCAATGCCGATTGATGTAAGTGAAAATCAAATTCGCAATCCATTTATCATTCCTGGATTAAAGAAGGTGAACGTAGATTCCAATTTAAATCCATCTTATTCGTTCGATAATTTTGTTGAAGGTGATTGCAACCGATTGGCAAGAGCTTCAGGATATGCCGTTGCGAATAAGCCAGGAGGAACAGCTTTCAATCCATTACTGATTTATGGTGGAGTTGGACTTGGTAAGACGCATCTTGCACATGCAATTGGTATTTCAATAAAAGACCAGTTTCCAAATAAGACTGTTTTATATGTAGGTTCAGAAAAATTTGCTCATCAGTTTATCGATGCAATCAAGAACCAAACAACAAATGACTTTATACATTTCTATCAGATGATCGATGTTTTGATCATTGATGATGTACAATTCTTCTCTGGTAAGGAAAAGACACAGGATGTATTCTTCCATGTCTTCAACCATTTACACCAGAATGGAAAACAAATTATTTTGACAAGCGATAAACCACCAGTAGAAATGCAGGGTATGGAACAACGTTTGTTGTCTCGATTTAAGTGGGGGCTTTCGGCAGACTTGAGTGCACCAGATCTTGAAACGAGAATGGCGATTTTGGAAAAGAAGATGTATGGAAATGGCATCGACCTTACAAAAGACGTAACAGAATACCTCGCTTATTCAATCAATACGAATGTTAGAGAGATGGAAGGTGCATTGAATACGCTTCTTGCACAAGCATCTCTTAACAAGAAAGCAATTACCATAGAGCTTGCGAAGCAAATGGTAGACAAGTTCGTGAAGAATACAGCACGAGAGGTATCTATCGAATACATTCAGAAAGTGGTTTGCGATTATTTCGATCTTCCATTGGAGATTCTTAAGTCGAAGACACGAAAGAGAGAAGTGGTGCAGGCGAGACAAATCTCCATGTATTTCTCAAAGAAAATGACAAAGTCTTCATTGGCAAACATTGGAGCGCATTGTGGAGGAAAGGACCACGCTACAGTATTGCACGCGTGTCGTACGGTAACCAACCTTTCAGAAACGGATAAGCAATTCAGAGCTTATTTAGAAGACCTCGAAAAGAAATTAACGATACAATAAAAAAGAAAGGCTGTCAAAATTGACAGCCTTTTTTTGTGAGCTTCGAGTGTCTTTACTCATAGTTGCAGATGAGGCTCTCGAAATCAAGCAAAACTATTGCGCTCCGCAATATCATCACTCAAGTATTGAACAAACTCATATTCGTTCCCATCTGCATCTGTAAAGTAGTCGCGAATTCTGAATGTTTCAACTTGCTTTGGGTAATCGCGTTCAAAGCCAGCGGCAAGCAGACGTTCTGCCAAAGATTCTACATCGCCGACAACAAACCCTATATGGTTGAAACCATTTTTGTCATAATCCTTTTCATGTTGATTGGTATCTTTTCTGTCTCGGTGACTGTTCAGAGCTAAGTAAGTGCTGTCATCACCAAGATGAATCCATTCTTTTCCATTGTCTTCTCCTCCCCCGCGAATTTTGAAGGAAGGGAAAGCTGTTTGGAAGAATTTAACCGAGTTTTCAAGGTTGTTAACTGTGATATTCGCGTGTTCTAAATATACGTTCTGTGTGTTCATAATTGATATTTTAAAAGTTATACTCAAAGATCGTAATATGAGGGTATAGAAATAATTGATAATAATTATATGTAGATATAAAATATCTATAACTACTTTATAGTGAGTGGTAGTAATACCCTCATCTTTATTTGTATCTTCAATGAAACTTAACATTTTAAAATACTATGGAAGAAGATTTGATTTTGCCCTTGATAATTGGGGTATTCGTACTGGTTTTAATTATAAAGGCCGTACTTATGGTCAAGGAACAGACGGCTTATGTAATTGAACGATTTGGAAAATTTATCAAAATATCCCATTCTGGATTGAGCTTCATTGTTCCCTTCATTGATCGAAAAGCGGCGGTTGTGAATTTGCGTGTTCAGCAATTGGACGTCTCTATTGAGACTAAAACTTTGGATGACGTATTCGTAAATTTGCAGGTTTCGGTACAGTACCACGTCGGCAGGGATATGGTGAAAGAGGCTTATTATTCACTCGACAATCCGAAGAACCAGATTGCATCTTACATTTTTGATGATGTACGTGCTGAGGTTCCTAAATTAGAACTGGATGACGTCTTTGCCAAAAAGGATGATATAGCAGTTGCAGTTCAAAGAAACCTTGCTTCCAGTATGGAAAAGTACGGTTATACAATTGTCAAAGCCTTAATTACTGATATTGATCCCGACCATAAAGTTAAGGAGTCAATGAATAGAATTAATGCTGCTAAACGTGAGAAAGAAGCTGCTTTGGAAGAGGCAGAGGCTGGTAAGATTCGTATTGTGAAAGAAGCGGAAGCCGAGGCGGAAGCAAAACGATTATCAGGTGAAGGTATTGCTCAGCAACGTTTAGAAATTGTACGTGGATTTAAAGAGTCTGTGGAGGATTTCAAGAAGTCTTTGAACAATGTTACACATGAAGAGATTATGCAGTTTGTACTAATGACGCAGTACTTTGATACAATTAAGGACATTGGTGCAAATTCAAAAAATTCATCAATCTTGATGCCGCACTCACCAGGTGGAATGCGTGATTTCCAGGATCAGATTATTAAAGGGACCTATGTAGGGAATCAGTTGGATGAAGACATCAATTCAGATAATGATTAAACAATTGGATATAACAGTTAAAAGGGGCTTCGGCTCCTTTTTTTATGGGTTGTATTCTGCTTAATTTATCTAATCTGCCGCCATTATGATTGCTAAAATACACTCAACCTCTTAGATGCAAGGTTGTAAATGTGTAACATTGTAGAACGACAAGCATTCGTGAGCAGCATTTCTAAATACCGAACAATTTCCAGTCAGTCAGAAGGACTCTACAAGGAAAAAGGCTCCAAATTTATTGGGATTGCCCACAAATGCTATTCGGAAGAAGAGGCAAAGGAGTTATTGGAGCTATGGAGGAAGGAGCACCATCAGGCCAGACATCTTTGTTACGCTTATCGCTTCGGAGTGGATAAGTCAAAATACAGAGCAAATGATGATGGAGAGCCAGGTAATTCTGCAGGTCCGCCAATTTTGGGGCAGATTGAAGCATTCGACTTAAGCAACGTGGTAATCGGTGTAGTGCGCTATTATGGTGGTACGAAGTTAGGCGTTGGTGGATTAATTAATGCTTATCGAAGTGCTGCAAAAGATGCAATTGAAAATGGTCAGATCGTTGAATTAGAGGTTTATCGCTGGGTCAAACTTGGTTTTGACTATAATGACATGCCACACGTGATGAATTTGCTTAAAAAGAATGATTTGGCATTGAAGGACAAACACTTCGAAGCGCAATGTTCAGTCACAACTAATTTAGTGCTACAGAACGCAGATCAGATAGTCGGAGAATTGAAGAATTTTGAATCGATGGAGATTGAAGAATTAGGCGTGTTCTAAAGATCTAATTTTAGAAACTTCCAGCTATTTAATGAAATGTTCTTTTCTTTGAACTCAGCATAAAACAGTTTATATGAAACTATTTCAATTAATTATTTTTTTACTGCTCGCAGAATTGTCATTTGGACAGAAAACAATAGTGTTTTATGATGCGATTTACAAAATTGCTGTACCGAAGGTTAAGGTGTATAATGCAAGCGGATCATTTATTGGTTTGACAAATGACTTTGGGCAATTAAAGATTCACGATGAAAGTTTCCCGTTGGAAGCTAGGAATTTTGGATATACTACAGTTCAGTTGACAACTTATGCAGATACTGTATTTCTCACTCCTGAGTATCAGGAATTGGAGGAGGTAGATATCAAACCTGTCAATAAGATGGAATTGTATGAAAGTATCATTGAACGATCAAGTCTTAATATTAGTAAGAAAGACAGTAAGATTAGAGGGACGTATTTTGAATCTGTCATGATTGTAAATCCAAAGAGTAAGGATACGGTATTTTTAGACAACGTTTGTGATTTGATCATTGAGAAGGAAATCAATAGAAAGAGTTTTGATTACACCTTTTATTGCAATGATGGAGCAAGAAGTTATGTGAATGAGGGAGATGGAATGAAGGAGTTTGATGCACATCTTCTTGAGGTTTGCTTGGGCTTTGTAAAACCATTTAAGAATAGTTTGAAGTATGATTTGCTCTCACCAAAGGAGTATAAACTGAAATTTGAAGAGAAACAAATAGATCGAAATACAGAAACCGAACTTCATCGCTTGAGATTTGAGAAAACAGAAGGGAAGAATACTGAAACAGTAGAGGTTCAATACCAAGATTGGAAATTGTATACATGGACATCAAAGAACTTGCGTGAAAAGCATTATGACGGAGAGGGTATTTTTGTGAACTATCGAAAGTTTGCGCGTCACGTTGAGTTTGGAGATTTGCCAGAATATTTTTTCAATACGATGATCAATGACGGCATTGTGCAGATAGCAGTCGATGGCAAGTTTTACGAGATTTATGTTGTTAAAGGATTTATCGCGGATGAGAGTGTTGATTTTGAACTAGGTGAAGCCTATAAAGAAATGGAAGATTATTTCGAAACATTAAAGTATTCGAAACGAGAAGTGGGATTTTATAAATTTGAAGAAAAAAAATAGATCTTGGAGTTACTAGAGAGATTAGTTGAAGTGCGTTCCGCTGCAAGCGACGAGGGAAGAATGAAAGAATTCATTCTAGAATATGTTAAAACGGAGGGGAAGAAATGGAAAGTACAACCTGAAATTATTGAGGGTCGAGGGTTTCAAGACTGTATTATTCTTGTTTTTGGAAAGCCAACCACAGCAATTTATGCGCACATGGATAGCATTGGTTTTTCGACCGGCTACGACAAAGAATTGATTAAAATTGGCGGACCTAGGACAATTGATGGAATGCAATTAGTAGGTTCTGACAGTCAGGGTGAAATTCTTACCGAGACGATGGTGATTGAGGAAGAGGACGGACATAGTAGTTTCCAATATGTGTTTGATCGCGAGATTGACAGAGGAACAATTTTGACCTTTAAACCTGATTTTAGGGAGACCAACGAATATATCCAATCGCCATATATGGACAACCGATTGGGGGTTTGGAATGCACTAAGAGTAGCGGAATCCTTAGAGAATGGTGCCATTGTTTTTTCTACCTACGAGGAGCATGGAGGAAATTCAGTAGCTTTTTGTGCGCGTTATTTATTGAAAGAACACAGTGTCTTTCAGGCGTTAATTTCAGACATTACTTGGGTGACCAACGGTGTGAAGCATGGAGGAGGAGTTGCCGTTTCTATGCGAGATGCAGGTTTACCGCGAAGATCGTATTTGAATAAAATTATAGCGCTTGCAAAGGAATCGGGTATAGATTTTCAGATAGAAGTAGAATCGGCTGGAGGAAGCGATGGTGGGATGCTACAGAAATCTGATTTGCCCATTGATTGGTGCTTTGTCGGTGCTCCAGAAGACAATGTACACTCCCCAGATGAGAAAGTCTTTAAGAAGGATATGCAGAGTATGGTTGATTTGTACGTTTATCTGATGAAGCATTTATAACTAAAAAGATTGGTGCATGATAACCTTTGAAACTGAGCGATTAATAATGCGCCCGTTGTCGGAATCTGATACAGATAACTATTTTGACATGATGGGGAATCCCAATGTCATGAATCCTGTGCCCGTCAAAACAATGAACAGGGCAGAAAGTGATGCTCATTTGGCTGATCTGCTGAAGCTTGACCACAAGGGATCTAAGAAAATTTGGGCAATCGACATTAAAGGAGGGGAGAAGTTTATTGGACTCTGCGCCATCTTGAAGAATGATGAAAATGATGACGAACTGGGGTATAGATTCAGAGAGCGTTACTGGGGTGTTGGCTATGGCACGGAAGCGACCATCGGATTAATAGATCTTGCATTCAACACGCTCGGCTTAGAAATGATAGCAGCTGACGTTAATACTGCGAATCCCAGGTCGATGAAAATATTGGACAAATTCCTAAGCCCCGTGCGTGAATTTTTCAATGAAGAAGGAAATTGCACAGATCGGAGGTATCATCTTCGAAAAGAAGATTGGTCAAAGTAGCCACAAAAAAAGTCCCTCTCTTTCCAGAAAGGGACCTTCAATAAGTATTTTGGCTCTATTTCACCATCACCTTTGGCGCGGCAGAAAGAATAGCTTCACTTGAACCTTCTTCGTAAATTTCAAAATTCTTCACGAATTGTGCAGCCAGGCTGTTAGCTGTTTCGTCAAATGCTCCTTTGTCTGACCATGTATCTTTTGGATTCAATATTTCCGAAGGAACACCTGGGCATGAAGTAGGAATGGCCAATTCAAATACTGGTTGTGTTTGGTATTCAACATTTGCCAATTCTCCATTCATCGCAGCGGTAATCAATGCACGTGTGTACTTAAGGCTCATTCGTTCTCCTACACCGTAAGATCCACCAGACCATCCTGTGTTTACCAACCAAACGTTGATGTCGGTTCCGTCAAGCTTTGATCCAAGCAACTCAGCATACTTCGCTGGGTGCAACGGAAGGAAAGCCTCTCCAAATCCAGCAGAGAATGTTGTTTGTGGTTCAGTGATTCCCATCTCTGTTCCAGCAACTTTCGCTGTATATCCAGACATGAAATGGTACATCGCTTGTTCCTTAGTCAATTTTGAAATCGGAGGTAATACACCGAATGCATCACATGTAAGGAAGAATATATTCTTAGGCGCCCCCCCAATTGAAGGAGTCATAACATTGTCAATATGGTAAATTGGATACGATACGCGCGTATTTTGTGTAATCGTCGTGTCTTCGTAGTTAGGAGTGGAAGTCCCATCCTCGAATCCAATATTTTCCAAAATCGCACCGTATTTAATGGCATCGTAAATTTGTGGTTCATTCTCTCTTGAAAGATCAATGGTCTTTGCATAGCATCCTCCTTCAAAATTGAAAACCGTATTGTCTGCCCATCCGTGCTCATCATCACCAATCAATTTTCTGTTTGGATCAGAAGATAGAGTCGTTTTACCTGTACCCGAAAGACCAAAGAATACCGCAGTATCTCCATCTTTTCCAACATTCGCTGAACAGTGCATGGAAAGAACATTCTTCTCGTGTGGAAGAATGAAGTTCAATACAGAGAAAATTCCTTTCTTAATCTCCCCAGTATATCCTGTACCACCAATAATGGCCATTTTCTTTGTGAAGTTCAGAATTGCGAAGTTGTGTTGGCGTGTTCCGTCGATCTCAGGATCAGCCATAAATCCAGGTGCACATACAATGTGCCAATCAGCATCGAAATTTGCAATTTCCTCATCCGTTGGACGTAGGAACATGTTGTATGCAAACTGATTCGACCAAGGGTATTCTGTAACTACACGTAAGTTTAATCTGTGATCGTCGTCCGCACAAGCATATGCATCACGAACGTATACATCTTTACCATTCAAGTACGCCTTCATTCTGTTGTACAGAGCGTCGAACTTTTCTGGTGAAAATTTAAGGTTGATATCTCCCCACCAAACAGCATCTTCTGTTTTCTCATCACACACAATGAATCTATCCTTCGGAGACCTTCCTGTGAATTCACCTGTTTCAATTGCAATAGCTCCAGTGTCTGTTAACATCCCTTGACCATTGATGATCGTGTCTTCAATGAGTTCTGAAGGACTTAAATTCCAAAATTGATTTCCGAGGTTAGTTAGACCGATTGATTCGTTAAGGTTGGCATTATTTCCTTTCTTACCAAATACATCCATAATTTAAGTTTATAGCGTAACGCTTTAATTGAGATACAAAATTAACGTATTCTAGGGCAGAATTATTGAATTTTCGACGAGAGTTTCTAACAATTCATCGAAAATATTGTTAACATTTAGTTGATTTAACCCGTTTTTATGACTTAAGTCAGGTATGTCAGAAATTATATCAAGTCTCTTAAGGCTTCGAGCGCAGAGCGCACATTTTTGCGAATATCAAGAATCGAAGCATCCATCATGTAACATGGAGCCGTTACAATCTTATTCTCTTTATCAATGCAAATTTCACTGATCGATTTCATTTCTGTTCGCATTCCTGTTTTTTCCATTCCATCAGAAAATCCTTTGATATCATAAGGTGAACTTTCCTTATCTGTGCCAATTGTCATCAATGGCGAAATAGTTGATCCTTCAAAGGCTTTGGAGACAACTACCGGACTAACGCAAAGCGCCGCAATGGGTTTTCCAATATTAACCATGTTGACTAACAACAATTTAACTGAAGGTAAAATTGTTCCATCAGGTCCTGAAAATGCCCAAGTGGTGAAGTTTTTTGCGCTCCCAAATCCACCAGGAATAACCAATGCATCAATGTCTACAGGGTCAATTTCTAGAATGTCGGTAATGTTTCCACGAGCAATTCGAGCACTCTCAATGAGCATGTTTCTCGATTCTTCCATCTCTTCACCTGTCACATGGTTTACAACATGGTGTTGATTTTCATTGACTGATATGCAAACCGCTTCGGCTCCCATTTCTTCAATGGATAATAGGGTTAATACTGCTTCCTGAATTTCTGCGCCGTCATACACGCCACAACCTGAGAGTAAAACTCCAATCTTCATAATTACTTTAGTATATAGTTTATTCCTTCGTCCCAACCACTGAACATTAACACAATCTCACTTCCAGGAGTAGGATCGTAGGCAAGGTCAGTTAAATCTATTTCCAAAATTCGTGTCACCATCCCTCGACAGCTGTCGCCATTTGGGTCATGACCGATTTGAACAGATCGCTTTGGAGGTAATGATTTCATAATCATTGGACTTCCAACAACCTCAAATTTGTGTTCTGCACATCCACCTGAATAGGTAACTGTCGCAAACAAAGTATTGCCATCAAGGCGCATTTCGTCAATGGTGAAAGGAGATGATTCCCCAAGTTTCCCAATTCTTGCTTTCACTTGATAGTTGCGTTGAGGTTTGTCGGTAACATCTGTTTCTACAATCGGTTGATCGTCTGAGCTAGTGACTGAGATAGCCTCTTCAGTTGTTCCACATGAAAACAACAAAAGACTTAGGGATAGAATACTCAATAGTTTCATAATTCTGCTTTTTGATTCACTAGCCAAGATCAAATATAATACCATTGCTTGGAATAGTCAATTAAAAGTAAAAAGCTCAACGGCAATCGTTGAACGAAACTCACTTGCATCTTTCTGCTTATATCTTTCTACGAAACACTACCTTTGTGCCCATGAAAACAAAGACGCTCAAAAAGAATAAGGTAAATGTGGTGACATTGGGTTGTTCAAAGAACCTTTTTGATTCTGAGGTT
>CAJQJL010000148.1 GCA_905478665.1 uncultured Flavobacteriales bacterium | reverse complement strand
TGTCCTAACAGATGAGCTGGGGAATTATGCGATCAGCTTTAAGGATACTGGAATGTATGAAGTGAAGATTATGTATGCAGGATACAAGCCAATCACCCAAACTGTTCACGTAGAGGGGGATGAAGTTGGGGATTTCTCTTTAAAGCGCGATGAATCAAAGAAAGTACGAAAGGCACCGTCACCTACGCCTGTTGTAGATATGGCAGGAATGATAGATGGTTATAGTGGAACATATGCATGGAGTTCAGGGGCTGCGAGTGATAAGGACCTTGGTGTTGCTGGGTATCGTGGCTCAATTAGCGGTGTACTTCCTTCAATAATTCCTGGTCCAGGCACTCGAAAAACTGGTGCCGGACTTACTTCTGGAGAAATCAACGATTTTGCAAAATGGGATCTTTGGAACGATATGGTCGTGAAAGATTTGGCTATCCATCAAAAGACATGGCGTATGGATCCACAGCAACGCTATATCGTTCAGTTGATGAATGAACAGAAAAGCCCAATGGTGGGTGCAATTGTCTCGTTGATGAGTAAGAATAACATCACACTGTGGCTGGCCATAACAGACAATACGGGGAAAGCAGAATTGTGGGGCGCTCTTGGGACTACTTTGTCTGAGGTGAGTCATATCATCGTTGAGCACGAAGGAAAAACAAAGCGAATTGGAAATCCTTCAATGGCCAAGAACGGTATTAACACACTGGTTTTAGATGCTCCTTGTAATACGAAAAATATAGTGGACGTTGCATTTGTAATAGATGCGACAGGAAGTATGAGCGATGAAATCAACTTTATCAAGAGTGACCTAAACTCAGTTATTTACAATTCACAAAACATTTATCAAGATGTGGCTTTGCGTTACGCAAGTGTATTCTATCGTGATCAAGGGGATGAGTACTTGACCAAGCACAAAGACTTTACAAATGTACTTTCAGAAGCGCTCGTATTTATTGATGAGCAAGGAGCTAATGGAGGAGGAGATTCACCAGAAGCGGTAGATAAAGGATTGGAAGTTGCGATTGATGAGCTCTCTTGGAGTGAGGAAGCACGATCACGCATATTGTTTTTGGTTTTGGATGCAGAGGCTCACAGCGATGTAGAGACCGTGGAGAGAATGAAGAAACTTGCGACTAAAGCGGCTTCCAAAGGAATCAAGATCATTCCTGTTGCGGCAAGTGGGATCAACAAATCCGGAGAATATTTAATGCGTGTTCTTGCGCTATGCACAAATGGGAAATACGTTTTCTTGACAGATCACAGTGGGATCGGTAATTCGCATATCGAGCCAACAACAGATGAGTATGAAGTCGAGCTCTTGTCTGAGCGCTTAACGACGATTATTAAGAACAATATGTTCTATCCAGCTTGCGAAGAAACTGTTCCAGATTTTGATCTTGACTATCCAGACAGCCTTGTTCAATACCCTTACTTGCATGTTGACAATGTTTATGAAGGTGATAGCATTGAGCGCATTGACAGTCTAATAGCGAATATTGATAGCTTGGGAAGGGCAGATAGTCTTGATGTTTCCATAGATAGTTTACAAACAGACAACCCAATCGAACGCATCGAGTGGAAGTTTTACCCAAATCCAACTCAAGATATTGTAAATATTGAGACTTCAGAGAATGTAGACTTGATCTATTTGACAGATTTAAGCGGAAAGCTATTGCAAGAGATTTCATTTAAACTTGAACGCAAGAAGCGCATTTCTCTTTTGAACTATCCTTCGGGCATTTACCTTTTGCGTTATCCAGTTGGCAAACATTGGGTCACAGGGAAGATTGTATTGTCTCGCTAATTAAGTATCCGTAGAACGAAAAAAGGTCATCCCACGAGATGACCTTTTTCAATTCAGTTAATTCCTTTATGAATCCGTAGGTGTAGAAGTGTCGCTAGCGGCACCTTTGTTCTTTATGGTCAATGGAATTGAGAATGTTGGTAGGTATCGCACCAAAATGATGATCAATTTGATAATGAAGGAATAAACTTCCTTGTAGATATAAAATCCTAACAATGCTATAAACGAGAGGAATAAGCCCATAAGACTCATTTTTACTCCCATTGCAAAGAAGTCATAATTGCCAACAAAATGCATCCGTTGAATAGGAATAAAATCCATTCCTGGGAACATGCGAACAATGCCTCTGCTAGCTTGCCCGAGTGGAGCATAAGCGGCTGATCCAGCTAAGGTTGCAACCAGAGAAAGTAGTGCAGCGTATATCATTAACACACAAACAACTTCTCCTGCGATAACAATGAACTTAGGAACAGCCCTCGCATAAAAGAAGTGCATTAAACCGTCATAGCTTTCAGCCTTCAGTTCTGTTGTACGTTTCATGATAATTGCATACAATGCCCAGGCAACAATCAAACTTAATACGACTCCGCATACAAGTCCAGCAATCGCTCCAGTTTTATGCGCTTGATCTAAGTATTCGTTGGAAATGTGTCGGTTGATAAACCCTCGGTCACCGAGCATTCGCTTTATTGTTATAGCAATTCCGCCGAGAAGGGCGACAAAAGCGGCAAGCTTTAAACCGAAAATGATTACAGATTTAAAAATACTTCCTTCATCCAGTTTAGTCGTTAGCGGCGAAACGAACTTGTCGCGGGCTTTATCGAGGATGTCAAGGTTAAAAAATATAAGGTTCTTTTCCATAATGAATAAGATTGATTTGAACTGCTTAAATTAAGCATATTTCGGATTCAATAAATGTGAAATGTTGGATCAGACCTATGATATATTCATTTGATTGCTAAAATTTTAGGTCATTCAATAGGGGTGTTGATACAATTAATGGTAACCGAAAAAATGCACTAAATGCTTAAAAGGAGGAGGATAGCGTTGCATTTATTGCGCGTGTGTTCTGCGGTAGTAGTTGATGGGGAGAGTGTGAATCTAGTGTTTAGGTAGTGATGCGCAAAGTGTTTTAAGACAATTGTTTATCTGTTAAAAAAAAGTCATTCGAAATAGGTATTGAATTCTTTTACTGCGCGTTTAAGCTCTTCAAAATACAAGATCTCATCGTCGACATATTCAGCCTGCTTAAGACTGTTTAATAGTTTGACATAAGGCACCAACCAGCGATGTAAGACATGATGGCCTTCACCTTCCATAATGCAGAATTCAACCGATTTATCCTTTAGCTTAAGCAATTTCTTGGCAATCC
>CAJQJL010000147.1 GCA_905478665.1 uncultured Flavobacteriales bacterium | reverse complement strand
CTCAATGGCACCAATAGTTGATTGGCCACGCGAATTCGCTGAATCTCACTTGCAGAAAGCGACTTTGCAGAACGATCTATCGTCAAATGACCCAAGCCCAGGTCTTCCTATAAATCAACTTGAGCTACAATTTTCGCTACAATCGGCTGTCCTACAGATCTCCACGTATTTATGTCAATCCACGCCTTCAGTTCATTCAATTCCAAGGTCACGATTTTCGCGATTGATTTCCCATGAACGGTTACGCTCAAGGCATCATTGTTCAACCGCGTTCCATTACACGCTGGGCAGCTTACCGAATGCACATACTTGAGAATATTCGCATTTCGATCCCTTCGAAGAATATCCGACATGATCGGTAGCATTCCTTTATAATAACCTTCTTCCCGTGGTTTCGCCTTAATTCCCGTCCATTTCAACCGCGATTCAAGGCTATGCTTACCAAAGGGCACTTTGATCTTTTCGCTTCCGTAGAGAATTACTTGACGTTGCTCCTCCGTGAGTTCATTCCATGGAAGATCCACACTGAACCCTTCCGCTTCGCACACTTGATTCAGCACGTCAATCGTTACTTGAGAATACATGATGTACCCATTGGGCAATGTTGGCGCTAACGCCCCCTCACGAATTGATTTTTCTGGAAATACGATGAGCCGATTTAAATCAATTTGTTCCTCCCTGCCAATGCCGTTGCATTGCTTACACTTTCCTACTTCTGAATTGAAGGAAAACAATGCGCGCGAAAGTTCAATGTCTCTATCTGTCGTTCCTGTTCTGGCAAATAACAAGCGTAACAAATCATAAATGTCTGACAATGTCCCCACAGTAGAACGCGCATGCATTCCACTTGTTTGTTGTCCAATCGCAATAACGGGAGAAAGTCCTTCAATGGCATCCACATCAGGGCGATTCAATTTCCCCATGAACTGTCGCGCAAACGACGGCAATGTCTCAAAATACCTTCGTTGTCCTTCTTTGGCCAGGATATCAAACACAAGGCTCGACTTCCCTGACCCCGAGATTCCCGTCACAACGATTAACTTGTTGTGCGGAATACTCAATGAAATGTTCTTCAGGTTGTTTGTTCTCGCTCCCCGAATTTCTATTTCTGGACGTGCTTTTGAGGTCATGCCGTGAAATTAGTGAAATATGTTTTGTTGGGTGGAGTTGGAGAATTTTACATTTTATGTAACTAGATAAAAAGTATCTTTAGCTGGACGATATCTAAAATACCCCAAAGTTCAACCATGATGAATAGACAGTATGAATTAAATAAGAACGTACTCGAACTCAGAGTAAAAAAAGCCTCTCTGTTTGTTAGATCCGTTTTGTTTTTATTCACCATTTTGTTTTTCTCGTTGCCATTGTTTGGAATTATTCTACGGTTGACTATGGGAGATGGATTACATTTTGGAAATATTGTGCTGTTGATCATATTTGGTGTATTGGGATTCTACATGCTGCGCATATCATTATGGAATACTTATGGAAAAGAAACCATCACATTCGAGAGTAATCATGTAATATATATCGCTGACTATGGTTGGTTTAAGGATGGTAAAAAACATAAAGAAATTAAGGAACCTTTAGTTTACTTGGTTAGACAAATTGGTTATGAAGAAGACAACAAAGGAGTGCTAGTTATTGAGATGGAAGAACCTATAAATTGCGTTACAAAAATTCCAATAGAAGAACTAAAAGAGTTAATTAATAAATTAAATGATGTAGATAACGTGCACTAACTACAACCAATTATTACAAAACCAAAAAAATTCTGGACGCTCTTTGAGGTCATACCGTGAAATTAGTGAAATATGTTTTGTTGGGTGGAGTTGGAGAATTTTGGTTTTCTGATGGAGCAAGAACACGTCTATCATGAATAAGAAAAAGAGATATCTTTGAGTATATGGGAAAACCACTTAGTATATCATTGCGAAACTTAGCAACACTTGAAGAAGCAGAAGCATTATCGAAGATATTAACTGATAACAATATCTCCTCCAAAATAACGAAAGACAGTGGAGATTTAGATTACGTATTTCAGGGAGAAGCTCCAACAAACAAGTTCGAAGTACACATTAATGAAGACGATCGTCAAAAGGCGGAAACCATTCTGACCGATCTAGCAAAAGAAAATTTAAATTCCATAGATAAAGATTATTACCTGTTTTCATTTACGGACGATGAATTAAAAGATATCCTCGTAAAGAAGAACGAATGGAATGAATTGGATGTTTTACTAAGTCAAAAAATACTTGAAGAACGCGGAATTGAAATCAATTTAAACGAAATTGAAAAACAACGCGAGATTAGGGATCTGGAATTGCAAAAACCAGAAGATGGACAGACAGGATGGATAATCTTTGGTTATGTTGCAGCCCTTATTGGTGGCTTCATTGGTATACTTCTTGGCTACAGCCTGTGGCTGTCAAAAAAGAAGCTACCAAACGGATCCAAGGTTCCAGCCTATAACGAAGAAATTCGTAAGCATGGTAGAATCATTTTTTATTTAGGAATAATAATGTTCGCGGTGTTATCTATTCTCCGCTTAACTGGTTTGTGTTGTGAGAAATAAATTCATTGATTTTTAAGAAAGGTGATAAAAGGATATTGATTATTTTGGGTTGGATATAGTGCGGATATAATACACTTGTGCACTATATTCTTTTGTTATAAGTAATGAAGATTACATTCGTCATATTCTACTTCTTTTGTTTTGCGAGCTTCTCCCAATCGGATACGGTAATTCTAAATATTGAGAGTTCGTCTTTATCCCTCAACGAAATAAAGTGTATCTATTTAAGGAACAGACAATGTTCTTATTCAGTATCCGCTATGAACTCTTTAGATAGTTCATTTTACTATAATTCTGACACCATTTATGTTCAGCTATTGAAGAAGGGGAAACTAATCATCGAAGGTAAAAAGTTGCCAAGAGATCACGCGATTGGACCAATCAAATTCTATAGAAACAACAGCTATAAACTTGCGAAAATTGAATATTGGGGAAGAGAATCTGAAGTAGGAGAATTTGGTTTTATTTTCATAACCGCGATCTATCATGGGAATATCTGTGACAAAAAAATAGAAAGAGAATTAGATGTAAAATCCGAAAGTAAGGTCTGCATTAAAGAGACAATCTATAAAAGAGATAGGAATAATTTCAAATGGGTACTTAAAAGAACAACATATCGTAAGTGGAAATAATTAATACTTATAACAACAGCTAAAAAGCATAAGGGCATTATGCTTCGTAAAATATACCTTGGCAGAAAATCTATTCTTAACTTTAGAAAACAACCTTAGTAAGAAGTCCTTACGACTTCTTAGCTGAGAACCGTTAACTTCTAACAGTCATAAATGGGAATTACCCTGAGAGTCAATTCTCTTGAAAATTAAGGCCTATTGGTTGCAATTTGTATCCAAGAAGTCTTATCCAAACTGTTAAATCAATAATTGAATTCTAAGAAAACTGTATTATTGTTGTTATAACTAAGATTCATGAATAGAAATACCAACCGACAAGAAGCTTTGCGCATTGCAGCAGAAAAAATGCGGCAGAAAAAAGAAAAAGAAGAGCGCGAGGACAAAGAATTTTATGAGCGAATTACCTCAGGTAGGCCATGGCTCATCCTTAAAGCGGTTGTTATCTTCTGTTCGTTAATGGCAATAATTTCTACAGTCGAAGTGCTCGTTGACGGCTCTACGAAAAAATTAGCTGAAGAAGATTGGAAATATAATCGAGAATGGGAATGGACTTGGCACAAGATAATAGAGGTAGAAGGGTGTATGTTCACTCCAACATCGAATGACTGGGGTCAACGTGTGGATAGCAGTCTTGAAATTACGTATTCTCCTATTTTTCGAACGGGGAAGAAGTTAAGCTTTGATATTCAAATCAATGGTACCAAAATAAGAAGGCAGGAAGAAACCAGATGGAGATCCATATTTACATGGTTTCCTGCATTTCAAGTTTTTCTACTAATCCCCTTGATCACCTTCTTTTTCAAGCGACAAAATCCCTGGTTTAACTTTGCACGAATTGTATCCTTGTTCTTTGTTTTTCCTGGAACACTGCTGGTAATATACTTCACAATGCTCTAACGATCAATATGAAGACTGAAAGAATGAAATTCAGTACCTCGAACGTAAATAAGTACGCCTTCATACTGCTCTATGGATTGGTGTTCATTTTCATTGCCTACAAGGTATTCCATATTCCCATCACCCACGATGAAGTAGCAACAACCGTATTCTACAGCAAATTCAATGTTTGGGAAATCATGCTATTTCCAGATCCTTGGCCAAACAATCATATTTTGAATACCCTGCTGACAAAGGGCTTTTTATTCCTCTTCGGCAGTGAACAGTGGGTGGTTCGCATGCCCAACCTCCTCTCCTTCATTCTTTATGGATTTGCAGCTTACCGCATTCTAAAAACAGTCCTCACGAAGGAATCTAGTTTCTTTCTTGCAGGCGCATTGTTGTTTATCGCTAACTCCTACCTGCTGGATTTCTTCGGGCTTTGTCGTGGTTATGGAATGTCCGCCGCATTGTGTACCCTATCGGTGAGTTATTTGATCTCTGGTTTCAAAGGAGCCATTAACAAACACATCTGGTGGGCTTTCGCGCTCTCTATTTTGGCGAGTTATGCCAATTTCACCTTATTGGTCTTCTGGGCTGCAACGACCCTACTTACTGCCTTCT
>CAJQJL010000146.1 GCA_905478665.1 uncultured Flavobacteriales bacterium | reverse complement strand
CTTCCGATCTGTAGAACCGACCCGGTTGGGTTTGTATGCGTGTATGCACACAATCCAAATCCGCTTTCCGAATAAAAGTAGTCCCAAACACGAACGTAAATCGTGCTTCCCGGAGTTCCATTGTAAGAAATTTCTGAAGGTGTAATGGTTGAAGTCGTCTGATCACAACCCGCGTGCAACAAATCCGTACATGTTCCCTCATAAACTGCAATAGCTGGATATACACTACCTGGAGCACCATTGTCTACAGCTTGAATTGTTATTTGCCCATTTGCCGGCACTACCATAGTAAACCACACGTCATTGTCACTATAATTACCACATCCAGGCTCAACTACGCCCGTGGTAGGTGTTGCTCCACTATTTGAATATTGCGTATATGAACACCCTGTTGTAGAAACACCAATAGGTGTAGCTCCGCATGGGTTATCATTGCAAATCAAAGGGTTGCAAATAGTCACTTCATCAGTCAAAGTCAAACAACCTAGCATTGTAAAGCTCCATCTAAATGTTGCACAAGAACCAGCTGCAATTCCCGAAATAGCCGTTGTCGGACTATTTGGAGAAGTTATTGTTGCTGAACCAGAAACGAGTGACCATGTTCCTGTCCATCCAGCATCAGGTATGTTTCCCGAGAGATTTGTCACGCCACATAGGTTAATATCAGCGCCTGCATCAGGCCGAGTTACTGTGGAAGTATAAGTGAATACTACTGCCCCACTTGAGCCATTTCCACCAGAAGTATTTGCTCCAGCATCCTTGTCTCCACCGCCACCGCCGCCAGCACCATAATCACCAGCATTACCACCGTTTAGTCCTGCACCTGCACCAAGTCCTGCGGAACCTCCATTAGGCCCATCATTGTTTCCTCCGTGTCCCCCAATTATTACTCCTCCCGGATTTCCATTATTACCTGTAATATTTATCGCCCATCCAGAACCAGTTCCTCCTGTTCCACCGCCACCACCAGCGTTTTCGCAAAACCCACCAGTTCCGCCAAGAGCAGAAAGTCCCGAAAATGGATTTAAGTTTGATTGACCACCCGTTCCACCGTTACCAGCTGGGCCACCGCCAGAACCTCCAGTTCCAACAGTATATGGAATCATGTCACCAGGACTAACTGCAAAGGTTGCCTCAGCATAGCCTCCTGCACCACCACCACCACCAGCAAGGCCTCCAGAATTAGATCCTCCGCCACCGCCACCGCCGCCATAGACTGCTATGGTTACCGATGTAACACCACAAGGCACTTGCCATGTTCCCGAAGTTGAATAGATCTCTGTTGTTTGACTAACACCCGATAAAGGGAACAACAAAAGACCAAAAAGTCCAAAACATAGTTGATTGAAATAAAATTTAGTTCTCCACATTCTCATTTCTATTTAACACGTTACGTCTAAACTCTGCCACGAGCGCGCACGTGTATGAACACATATAACGCTCATGAAGTAGATAACAGTTGTCCGAAAACAACTGTCAATGAATACATTCCAGTAAGGAATGAAACTAAACCGTTTATGATTGAATATTTAAGATGTTTTAATTATCAAAAAGCATCTCCCAGTGAATATTTTGAATATTCAAAATTCCCATACCGATGAGAATCTATTAATTAAGTAAACCAGAAATTAAGTCTAATAAATTTGGCATTTCGGTAGTGGTAGTAACGACTTCAACGTTGCTTTTTTCAGAAGATGAACTACTTTCCACCGCTGATGAAGTTGTTTCCAGTTTTTTTGTAGATGTTTCTCCTACAGTAAATTGCCCGTCTGAAGCAGATGAAACTGCCTTAATCATTTCTTCAACCGTAATGATATTATTGTCGAAAGAGATCGTAGCGACATTGGTTGCTCGCTCATCCTCGAAATCAAATTCAACCGATGAAACACCACCAATGGCCTTTAATTCCTTTCTCAATGTCCCACCACAACCCATTTCACAGACCATTCCATCAACTTCCATGGTTAAGATGCTGTTGGGCACAACAACTGCCGTCTCTGCCGACGTTTCTGTTCCTGCTTCATCTATCGTTACTTCAGAGCTACAAGCACTTGTAACTACCAAAATTGCTGCAATATATATGAGACGTTTCATTCGAATGAAATTAGATTATAAAACAAATGTACAGGAAACTGCGATTGGAATTAATAAAATTTTGTTAAATCTCTATCTTTACAGAAACCTAGAGCAGTGAAGATTAAAGAAGCCGCATTTGTCATATCAAATACTGACATCAGTAAATGTCCAACAGATGGTAAAGCAGAGTATGCATTTATTGGAAGATCGAATGTAGGAAAGTCCTCCCTTATCAATATGATAACGGATCATTCAAAACTCGCAAAAACGTCTGGTAGACCTGGAAAAACGCAATTAATTAACCACTTCATCATCAACAATGAGTGGTATTTGGTCGATCTTCCTGGTTACGGCTATGCGAAGGCCTCCAAAACTTCGCGTTCACAATGGGAAAAATTTATCGCCGAGTTTCTAAGGAGTCGTGAGACACTTTATAATGTATTCGTTTTGCTAGATAGTCGTTTAGAGCCGCAAAAAATTGACCTTGAATTTATGAACTGGTGTGGTGAAAAAGGAATTCCTTTCTCCATGGTTTTCACAAAAATTGATAAACTTTCGAGTACCGCTTTGCAAAAAAACCTTGCTCGTTACAAAAAAGAGATGTTGAAACATTGGGCAGAATTGCCCCCTGTCTTTACTACCTCAGCGACTTCCAAATTTGGACGCGAAAAACTACTCAACTATATTGATCACATCAATGCATCTATAGATTGAGCTATATGTGATTCTTGTCACATTCACTCTAGTATAAAATCCCGATATTTGCAATACAATCATACAACAGAAGAAAATGATAGTAGAACAACTTTACACAAAATGCCTTGCGGAAGCAGCATATTATATTGAAAGCAACGGTGAGGCCGTTGTCATAGATCCATTACGCGAAACACAGCCCTATATCGACATTGCTCAGAATAACGGTGCGACAATCAAGTATATTTTTGAGACGCATTTTCATGCAGACTTTGTATCAGGCCACGTTGATCTCGCGCGAAAAACAGGTGCATCCATTGTTTATGGTCCAACTGCAAATCCTGGGTTTGATGCAATTGTTGCAAAAGACAATCAAGAATTCAAAATTGGAGATGTAACGCTTAAGGTTTTGCATACGCCAGGACATACACAGGAGTCGTCGACTTTTATGCTTATTGATGAAGAAGGAAAAGAAACGGCCCTATTTACAGGCGACACGCTTTTCTTAGGAGATGTGGGAAGACCTGATTTAGCGGTAAAGACTGACTTATCACGTGAGGATTTGGCAGGAATGCTCTTTGACTCATTGCGCATGAAAATTATGCCCTTGAGCGATGAATTAATCATCTATCCTGGACATGGAGCGGGTTCAGCTTGTGGAAAGAGTATGAGCTCTGAAACAGTTGGAACATTGGGAGAGCAAAAACAAACGAACTATGCATTACGTGCAGACATGACACGTGATGAGTTTATTAAGGAGGTTACAGAAGGAATCCTTCCTCCTCCGCAGTATTTCCCAAAAAATGCCGTAATGAACAAAATGGGGTACGATTCATTCGATGATGTACTTTCACAAGGTAACAAGGCACTTTCACTCGATGAATTTACGAAAGAAGTTGAAGACGGCGCTTTGATCCTCGACGTTCGCACACAAGCTGAATTCATTAGAGGCTTCATTCCAAACTCACTATTTGTTGGATTGAATGGAACGTTCGCGATGTGGGTTGGTGCATTAATAGAAGATATTCACCAGAAAATTGTACTCATCGTACCTGAAGGGAAAGAAGAAGAAACAGTTACGCGTTTATCACGTGTCGGTTATGACAATGCAGTTGGGTTTTTAAAAGGTGGTGTTCATACCTATGCAAATGAGGGGCACGACTTGAAAACAATTACTTCGGTCTCTGGATTCCAATTAGCAGAAATGTATGGAGACATCAATATTGTTGATGTTCGGAAACCAGGTGAGTATGAGTCTGAGCATGTTTTGGATTCGATTCATTATCCATTGGATTACATGAATGACAACTTGGATAAATTGAGCAAGGACAAAACATATCACATTCATTGTGCAGGAGGATATAGAAGTATAATCGCCATTTCATTACTGATGAAAAATGGATATACACACCTCATAGACATTGCTGGAGGATTTGGTGCTCTTCATGAGACAAACATTCCAAAAACTAATTATGTCTGTCCAACGACATTGAAGTAAATTCAATTAATAAATTCTAAAAAGCCGATTTCACACGAAATCGGCTTTTTTGTTCGCTACATTTTGTTGCATTTTGATACTTTTGCGACATGCAAAAAGAAGACAACCTCAAAGAAGTTATTTCACATGCCAAAGAGTATGGATTTGTGTTCCCATCATCGGAAATATATGATGGCCTATCTGCTACCTACGATTATGGGCAGCTTGGTTCTGAACTAAAGAATAATATCAAATCCTATTGGTGGAAATCAATGGTTCAAATGCACGATAACATTGTCGGTATTGATTCGGCAATATTCATGCATCCAACGGTTTGGAAAGCTTCAGGTCACGTCGATGCATTCAACGATCCATTAATTGATAATAAAGATTCTAAAAAGCGCTACCGCGCTGACGTATTGATTGAAGATCATATTGAGAAGTACATTCAAAAAATAGATAAGGAAGTCAAAAAAGGGATTAAACGCTTCGGAGACGACTTTGACGTTGAACAATTTAAAGCAACCAACCCAAATGTATTGCGCAACAAAGCGAAGATTGAAGAAATTGAGGAGCGAATGCGTGAGACCTTGGGGAAAAATGACCTTGAGGGCGTATACAACCTAATCGTTGATTTAGGAATCGTATGTCCGATATCAGGCACAAAAAACTGGACAGAAGTTCGACAGTTCAACCTCATGTTCTCTACAGAATTGGGATCTGTTGCAGGTGATGCGGCAAAAATATACTTACGCCCCGAGACGGCACAGGGAATTTTTGTCAATTTCTTAAACGTTCAGAAGACAGGACGTATGAAGATTCCTTTTGGGATTGCCCAAATTGGTAAAGCTTTCAGGAATGAGATTGTTGCACGTCAGTTTATTTTTAGAATGCGTGAGTTTGAGCAGATGGAAATGCAGTTCTTTGTTCGTCCTGGAGAGGAAATGAAATGGTACGAGTACTGGAAAGATCAGCGCATCAAATGGCATAATAAACTTGGCTTAGGTGAAGATAATTATCGTTTCCACGATCATGTTAAATTGGCGCATTACGCAAACGCTGCTGCTGATATTGAATTCAATTTCCCAATGGGTTTCAAAGAGCTTGAAGGAATTCATTCACGAACAGATTTCGATCTAAAGCAGCACGAAGAATATTCTGGTAAGAAACTGCAGTATTTTGACCCTGAACTGAACAAAAATTATGTTCCATACGTGGTAGAAACTTCTATCGGTTTGGATAGAATGTTCTTGGCTGTTTTAAGTTCTTCGTTCAAAAACGAAACGCTAGAAGATGCTTCTGAACGCGCAGTATTGTCGCTCCCGCCAGCATTGGCTCCGTACAAAGTTGCTGTGATGCCCTTGACGCGTAAAGATGGTTTACCAGAAAAGGCGCGTGAAGTTCTTGACACCTTGAAGTACGACTTTAACTGTCAGTATGACGAGAAAGATTCACCTGGAAAACGTTACCGTCGCCAAGATGCTATCGGAACACCGTATTGCGTGATGATCGACCATCAGACTTTAGAGGACAACACCGTTACTATTCGCGACCGAGATACGATGAAACAAGATCGCGTTAGTATTGAAGAGTTGCGTGGAATGATTTCCAGCAAAGTGTCGTTTATGACTTTGTTGAAATAGGTGTTGAATGAGGAATGTTGAATTATGGAGGCCATATTTCGCACTTCGACTCCGCTCAGTGCTCGGTGCTCAGTGAAAGGAAGGTTAAGAAATAAGAGAATCAACCCTTATTTCTTTTTCAAAGCCATACTGCTCAATACATAGATTAGAAACACCCATGGGGCACCGTGCATTGCAAGGTCTACCCAATCCATTCCTGCCATGGGGCGACTGTACCAGATATTTTGAATTTGTTTCCAGATATGTGGGTGCGGAACGAAAGGTGCTAATCCCAGTGTTAGACTGGCAATTAAGGCTAGTTGGAGTTTTTTATTTTTCATTTTTGTTTAAAAGGTTCAATTTGTTGACTTAAGAAATCTTCAGGAAATTCTTCGATTTTTTCAAAACCAAGTTCGATATCACGACCGTTTGAGGGCACGTAATTGGTTTTGAACAGATAATCCCAAATGCTGAGTGAAATACCAAAGTTCATTCCTTTTGGATGTGAGGATGGTAGTTCTTTCGCATGGTGCCAGATGTGCATTTTCGGGTTGTTCAATATATACTTCAGTGGTCCATAATCCCACCCTACGTTTGCATGGTTTAAGTGACCAATAATGATGGTTCCTGCGTGTAAAAAGAAGGCATACTCTAATTTGAAATTAAAGAGGTAGCCTAGAAAGATATAAAGTGCTGTTTTATAAAAGACATTCTCCATGAAATGATACCGCAAGTGTGCAGCAAACCCCATCTCTTTAACTGAGTGGTGAACGCGATGAAACCTCCAAAGAACTGGGATTCTGTGCAAGAGATTATGCACGGACCATTGAACAAAGTCTGCAATCAGGAAAAAGGCAACAAACTGTACCCAGATGTTCCAATGTGAAAAATCAAAAAGATGGTTCCGTGGCAAGCCTACCAGCTCCATCATATTTCCAAATAAGTGGGCCGTGGTATTGGATAGCGCAACAAAGATTATCAAATTGAAAATGTAGAAATTGAAGAACATATAGAATGCATCGATCCAAAAGTCCTTTCTGATTTTCGGTTGCTTTTTTCTCCATGGAAAGATGATCTCCAAACCCCAAACGGCTAGAGAAACCAAGATTAACAATGTGAAGAAATTGTAATCTCCAAAAGGGTGTGTAATTGTTTCCCACAATCTAGAGGCATAGCCCTTGTACGATCTACTTATTATTCCTATTATCTCATCCATTTACTTCCAGTTTAATTCTCAACTAGGGTAAATATAAAGGATTAAACTTCAAGGAATAGATACTCAGGTTACACAAGGGCGTCAAGCGCTCAACTCACCCAATAGGCGATTCAGTTATTCCACGAAAAATTGCGACTAGTTTTGGATATAAGGAATCATCTTTGTCCAAGCACCACCGTTGTATGCATCAATTCCAGCAGCTTTCAACTGCCCTCTTGCAGCACTTGACCGCATTCCTGATGCACAAACCGTAATCACTGGAACTTCCAGACTTTTGATTTGTCCAATTTTTCTGCCAATGTTTCCAAGCGGGATATTCTCCGAGCCTGGAACAGCCCCACCAGAATATTCACTTTTGCTTCGCACGTCAATAATCACAGCACCTTCCGCGAGGAGCTTCTTGTAATCCGTTTTCTTAAATAATTTTCCGAACATAGAGTAGTATTTTTTGGTCGAAGGTAGGTACAAAGAGTACGTATAAATGTAGCGAAAGTTACACAGCGTTAATAACTCAAGGCTCATTTTTCGACCAATAGGCATTTTCTGAGGTACTGATGGTACAAAAAACGCTACGACCGAAATATTTGTCGATTCAAAAATATTGCTAAAACGGTTAACAAATGGCTTATAGGCCGAATCGCCGAACTATTTTCGAAGATGTAAACGATACGCCAGCAACGCTGGGAGGCCAAGAATGAAGATAAAGGCCATAATGTACCCCTTTACAGAAAGGCGAAAACTCTTTACGTAGACCATGTCTGCCTCATCATAGCCAATTCCAATAAAATAAGAGAGGCTTAGTGGCTGCTCTAGGGTATAGGTCTTGTAAGGCTCTTCATATTCAACCACTCCATCGAAAAGATTGATTGGCAAGGTAAAGAAGATAATCGCTAACAAAAGCGACGTACTTATAAATAAGACTATTGGATTTTTCATGTTCCTGTTTGGGAATATTTCACGCGCTGTTTGCGCAGGACAAAGTTACTCTTAATTTTACAAGATATGAAGGCAAAACTAGGATATCTGTGCAGCTCTGAGAGTTGGGGTGGACTTGAAATGAACCATTTGCGCAACGCTGATTGGATGAACAAACGGGGACACGATGTTGTCTTTTTGTGCATAAAGGATAGCCCGATTGATAAACAAGCAGCCAGTTTCCAGCTTCCTGTAATTCATATTGACAAGCACAAAAAGTACTACGATTTTGCCAAGGCACACGTATTGGCCAAGACATTGGTAGACGCTTCCATTACTCACCTGATTATCCGTTCGACGTATGATATTGGAATTACGGCAAGTGTGAAACGTAAACTCGGTGATAAGCTGCACACTTCTTATTTTATGGAGATGCAGCTTGGCGTGAAGAAAACAGATTTTCTGCATACCCTTCGGTTTCGTTATATAGATGTTTGGTCTTGTCCGCTGAACTGGCTAAAAACACAAGTTGAGGAGTTGACCAAGTTTAGAAATAAGTTGGTTGTCATTCCATCTGCGATGGATTTGAGTCAATTTGAAAACTTGCCAAGCACCCTTGATTCACGTAAATTACTCGACCTCCCCGTGGATGCTTTCATTTTTGGATTGATTGGTCGTTTTGATGCACAGAAAGGACAATTGCTGTTGCTGGAAGCGATGTCGAAAAGTAAACATAAAGACTATGCTGTCGTTCTGCTCGGAGAACCTACGCTGAATGAAGGGGACGCGTATTTCAATCAGATGAAGTCGCTCATAGAGGAAAAAGAATTGAGCGAACGCGTATTCATTCGCCCTTATCGAAAAGATGCGGAGACTTTTTACAATGCCATCGATTGGTTGGTAATGGCAACTAAGGCTGAGACTTTCGGAATGGTAACTATTGAAGCGCTTGCCAGCGGGAAGCCCGTTCTTGGCAGCAATGCGGGTGGAACACCAGAGATTTTGCAAAATGGAGTTGGTGGACAGTTGTTCGAAACACTTGACGCTCAAGATTTGGCAGATCAGTTAGACAAAATATTGGATGAAGATGAGAATCGCGATTCAGAACAATTGAAAGCGATGGCGAAGGTTTATGATCATGTTTCTGTTTGTGAACAGGTTGAAGAGGTATTGGGATTGGTTTAAGATGGAAAGTTACAAACCGAACCCTGAGGTCCTCGAAGTGAGAAAGTGGTAAGAAAACAGATCTACAATTGCGCATGGTGTCGACTGCAATCTTTTTAGGTAATTCTCGTTAACTTAGTCGATCAGATGAATTTGTACTCAAACAAACAGAAATGGAAAATCGCGTTGTTGATTTTCGCGCTCCTCACAGTTGGTGCTTCATTGTTTGTATCCAATAGTATTGTTGGGAAGGTTGGTGATCGTGAACGCGAGCGGGCGAAGCAATGGGCAGATGCGATCAAGAAGAAAATAGAATTGGTGCAATTGACCAACCGCACGTTTACGCAATTGCGTGACAAAGAATCTGAAAAAATGGAGCTTTGGATTGATGTGACCAAGGAAGTGTCAAAAGATACGCCGCTCAATCAAGATTTTAAAAAGGACTTTCTTCGGAAACGAATTATTGATCGCAACGACGATATTCCTGTGATTCTCTTGGATGATCAGCACAATTACTCAGGAAGTATCAATATTGGATTTAACGAGGATACATTGAAAAAAGAGCATCCTGAGTTGAGTGAAGATGAAATTATTCAGTTGTTTGAAGATTCTACTGTTCAACTTGCCAATGCATGGGAAAAGAAAAATGCATCCTTCACCGTTGAAGTCTATCCAGGGTTTTTCATGTCCTATTTTTACAATGATTCGAAGGAAATTGTACGCTTAGAAGAAGAACGCGATTCCCTTATTACGGCATTCAATGAAGACTTAATTAACAACGAAGGACTCGTGCCCGTGCTGCTTGTCGACACAAAAACAAAAGAGATTGTTGGAACTAACATTGACGATTATCACATAGATGCCAGTAACGTAGAAATGGTCATTGCCGATCTTAAGTCACAAAACGATCCCATTATTATTGACTTCAAAAATGGGATTACCAACGAATTGTATTTTGACGATAGTCCAGAGCTAAAACAACTGCAGTACTTCCCCTATATTCAGTTTTTAGTGATTGGCTTATTCGCCATGATTGGTTACCTCATCTTCAGTACATTCAGAAAAGCCGAGCAAAACAAGGTTTGGGCGGGAATGGCCAAGGAAACCGCGCATCAACTTGGGACTCCCCTTTCTTCACTGATTGGTTGGATTCAGCTCTTGGAATCTCAGGGAACGGACACAATGATCACCACTGAAATGCAAAAAGATGTGGACCGCTTGGAAAAAGTAACCGACCGTTTCTCTAAAATAGGTTCTGGTGCCCTTCTCAACGACACAGACATTGGTGCAACCGTAGAAAACATAGTGGAATACTTGCGTCCGCGTATATCTGATAAGGTGAAGGTCACGATCTCTACAGAAGAGCACGCGCATGCAAAACACAATGCCTCATTGATAGAATGGGTAGTCGAAAATATCTGTAAAAATGCCGTTGATGCCATGGAAGGCGAAGGAGCGCTTGACATTCGCGTTCACAAAGCGACAGATTGGGTTCACGTGGATATTAAGGATACGGGGAAAGGAATTCCGTCTAATCAGTTGAAAACCATTTTTGAGCCTGGGTTTTCAACTAAAAAGCGCGGTTGGGGACTTGGGTTATCTCTTGTAAAACGAATCGTTAAGGAATATCACAAGGGAACGGTTTCCGTTCTTGAATCTCAGGTGGGTGTTGGGACTACTTTTCGGATAAGTATACCGGTCTAAAATTCACTTCGACACACTTCGACACACTTCGTTTCTTCAAAATCAATACTTTTCTGGTATAGTGCGCAGCTTCTTAAGAAACCTTCAATTCAACACTAGTATATCTGTAACTCTTGAGCAAGAAAACGCTCACAAGAAGTGCGTTAAATATATGTTAAAGTGTTATCTGCACGCATCCTTTCGCACACAAAAACCTATAGACTCCATTATTTACAAGGGTTACGAGCGATTACACCCGCTCTGATTTCGCAACAATAATATGGGTTGAAGCTTGCATAATATGGTTTACACCTTCGATAATATGAGTTGAAGCATCGATAATATGGTTTACAGAGACTCTACTATGAGCGGGAGATTCCGTCATACAACTGGGAGCATTCATCATACCGTTGGAATGAACAATAATTTGGCTAAACGACATTGAAATTTGGTTTTTTGATGCGATAATTTAGTGTAAAGATGTCGTAATATGAGTCGACGCTTTTGGAATTTGGGTGGAAGAAGGGATTTGGACCCAGAAAGGAATGATGATACTAGAATGAGTAATTATGATTGATGAATGATGAGTTAGGTTTGATGGGTTTGAAGTAATGATATTGGAATGAGACCCAATAATTGACAGACTGGACGCAAAAATCGCCTGCGCGTGTGTGACCCGATAGCTATTGGGTTAGAATCTGGCAGAGGTCGTCGTAATAGGGTTCGGCGTAGGGATGTAGGGAGTCTGCGGTGCACGAATGATTTTCAGGCAAGCATTCTTGTGTTGAGACTGGTGGGTGTTGGGACTACATTTCGGATAAGTATACCGATTTAAGGGCAGGGGAAAGTTGAAGGAGGAAGGTTGAAAGTGAATATTAGACTTTGGATCTTAGATATTAGAGCGTTGAACGGCTTTTATGCTTGGACATTCAAGTGTAAAGACGACCGAAATCTAGCCCCTGTTTCTGTGATAAAATTCCGTGTCACAAGAGTTCAATCTAGGAAATGTAGCTATAACAGCGGTAACCGTTGCACAACTCCTAATCTATCCAATTTTTGACACGATTTAGAAGCTTCTAAGTCATCTTCATTCTATGGCGCTATCGATTTCAGTTACTAAATGAGTGGTTCAAACCGCCCCTTTTTTTCCAAACTGTTATGTACATTTACCTATGTCCTACCACGAAGAGGTAAAATACGAACACAACGATTTTTCGTCCACTCCCCTAGAGCTTGGTGAGTATGAATTGTGTACGTTCTTTAATTGCAATTTTCAAAATGCTGTATTGTCGAATTTCAAGTTTATCGACTGTGAATTTATTGATTGTAACCTGAGTAATTGTCAGTTGAATAACACCCACATCCAAAGTGTAAAATTTGAAAACTGCAAGCTCCTCGGACTACACTTTGAAAACTGTAAAGAATTTGGACTTTCCTTTGAATTTGAGAATTGTGTAATGGATCAGTCTTCATTCTATCAATTAAAAATTCCGAAGACTTCTTTCGTGAATTCACAACTGAAGGATGTTGATTTCTCTAATTGTGACCTGACAGAAGCGAGGTTTGAGAATTGTGATTTAACAGCCGCCATATTTGACAGAACGGTTCTCGTAAAGTCTGATTTTAGGACTTCTTTCAATTATATGCTAGACCTTGATGAGAACAAAGTCAAAAACGCCAAATTTTCGTTGGATGGGACACCTGGGCTTCTTGGCAAGTATAAGATTCAAATAGAAAAGTAGGTACCGATTAACGGATTTGAAGCATTAAAAACATATCCCCATTCCTGAACTTTTAGTAACTTGAGAGAAAGAGGGTTTTTATTCCTTGAGTGAGAACTTTTGGCTAGACGAATTAGTGAATTAATATAGAAAACACGACAGATATGAGCGAATCAGAAAAAGGAAAATGTCCAGTTATGCACGGGGCAAATACCGAAACACACAACAATGTAATGGATTGGTGGCCAAAGGCACTGAACTTAGATATTTTACATCAACATGATTCCAAAACCAATCCGTTGGGAGAGGATTTTAATTATGCGGAAGAATTCAAAAAACTGGATCTAAAAGCGCTTAAGAATGACCTAAAAGAATTGATGACAGAGAGTCAGAGTTGGTGGCCTGCAGACTGGGGACATTATGGCGGTTTAATGATTCGAATGGCTTGGCATTCTGCTGGAACATACAGAATTGCAGATGGTAGAGGCGGAAGCAATACAGGAAATCAGCGCTTTGCACCGTTGAACAGTTGGCCCGACAATGTAAATCTTGACAAGGCTAGAAGATTATTGTGGCCAGTAAAGAAAAAATACGGTAACAAAATTTCATGGGCAGATCTTATCATACTCGCTGGTAATATGGCGTACGAGTCTATGGGATTCAAAACATTCGGCTTCGCTGGAGGTCGAGAAGACATCTGGCATCCTGAAAAAGATATTTATTGGGGTGCCGAAAAAGAATGGCTGGGCAAATCACGTTACTCAGATCATTCAGACAGCGAAACACTTGAAAATCCCTTAGCGGCTGTACAGATGGGACTAATTTATGTGAACCCAGAAGGCGTTGATGGCAAACCAGATCCACTACGGACAGCGCAAGATGTTCGTATGACGTTTAAGCGCATGGCCATGAATGATGAAGAAACGGTTGCGTTGACAGCAGGGGGACATACCGTTGGAAAAGCACACGGAAACGGAGATGCTTCGATACTTGGACCAAACCCCGAAGCTTCAGACGTCAATGAGCAAGGATTTGGATGGGCGAATCCAAAAGGAAAAGGAAATGCGGAAGATACTGTTTCAAGTGGTCTTGAAGGAGCATGGACAAGCACACCTGACAGATGGAACCACACCTATTTTCACCTTCTATTGAACTATGATTGGGAATTGAAGAAGAGTCCAGCAGGTGCTTGGCAGTGGGAGCCGACAGATATTAAGGAAGAAGATAAACCTTTGGATGCACATGTACCAGGTGTGCGCAGAAACCCGATAATGACGGATGCGGACATGGCCATGAAAATAGACCCTGATTACCTTAAGATATCTGAACGTTTTTACAAGAACCCTGAATATTTTGCTCAAGTATTTGCAAAGGCTTGGTTTAAATTGACACACCGTGATTTGGGTCCGAAAAGTCGATACCTCGGTGCCGATGTTCCCAACGAAGAATTAATCTGGCAAGATCCCATTCCATCCGTAGAATCTGTTTTAACTGACGCTGACGTAGAAGATTTGAAAGCGAAACTATTGAACTGTGGATTAAGCCGAACTGAATTAATCAACACAGCATGGGATAGCGCCAGAACGTATCGAGGATCCGATTTCAGAGGAGGTGCAAATGGAGCAAGAATTCGCTTGGCACCCCAAAAAGACTGGGAAGGAAACGAGCCAAAACGTTTGCAGAATGTATTGAGCAAACTCACGGAAATTCAATCAAACTTTGACAAAAACGTAAGTCTCGCAGACCTTATCGTTTTGGGAGGTAGCGCTGCAATAGAGAAAGCCACAGAGGAAGCTGGTTTTGCATTTAAAGTTCCTTTCACCCTTGGACGTGGAGATGCGACGGATGAGATGACCGATGCAGAATCGTTTGATGTCTTGGAACCCATACATGACGGGTACAGAAACTGGTTGAAGAAGGATTATGCTGTTAAACCCGAAGAGCTTCTACTCGACAGAACTCAACTCATGGGGTTGACTGCTCCTGAAATGACCGTTTTAGTTGGTGGCTTGAGAGTCTTAGGGACAAATCATGGCGACACAAATCATGGTGTTTTTACAGAAAAGAAAGGTGTTTTGAGCAATGACTTCTTTGTGAACTTAACAGATATGAACTATGCTTGGAAGCCTGTTGGAGATAATTTGTACAACCTAGTTAATCGTAAAACTGGGGCAACCAAGTGGACTGCTACACGTGTTGATTTGATTTTTGGTTCTAATTCTGTGCTCCGTTCTTACGCCGAGGTATATGCGCAGGATGACAATCATGAAAAGTTTGTCAGCGACTTCGTGAATGCTTGGGTTAAAGTAATGAATGCAGATCGGTTTGATTCTGCCCAATGAGCATTTATATTTTGAACCCGATTATAAGTTCTATTCAAATCGTTTCGACTTTAAATTCATAGACAGAGGAACCCAATTAATTCTGGTCTATCGAGATTGATTATCATTCTCCATGAATTCGTTTATCTTTATTCTCACCTCCGTTGGTTGACTCCAAACAGTGTACACATCTAATCACATGACAGGTAAATTTGTAATCTTCCTTCTTATCAACTTCGCGGCGCTTGCCATTGGAGGCCTTTTCACGGGAAAGGGAGTAAGTTCAGAATGGTACGCAGAATTGAATAAAGCCCCTTGGACTCCACCTGGCTGGGTGTTTGGAGCCGCTTGGACCGTCATTATGATTTGCTTTGCCTTTTTCATGGCTTATGCGCATAAAGCAACGGAGAATTCTAAGTTATTGATTGGTCTATTCGCCGTACAGTGGATCTTAAATACCCTCTGGAATCCAACGTTTTTTTACTACCAGAATGTTCTTGCAGGTTTAATTGTCATTTCTGCACTTACACTACTGATCGCCTATCTATTTATCAATTATTTACCAGTTCTTAAATTGAAGTCAATCTTTCTATTGCCATACCTTTTATGGTTAATTATAGCGACCTCTTTAAATGCCTATATCTTTTTGAAAAACTAGACGAAACACTCGGAAATCAATCTGAGTAATTTGTAAAACAACGTCCTTTGGACAACCCTCTTTGTACTCCAATACATTCAGGTGAACCTTTAACTGGTATAAACATGGATAACGAAGAAACTTTAGAGTTTGAGCAATTCGAAAAATTGATTCAAGGACTCATTGATGATGACTACGGTTGTTGCAATGATTTTATCCTGCCAAGCACTGTAATTGGGCTAGGAGCCAATATCGATCGATTGACCGAATCAGGAAAGATGAAACCTTCGGGAATTGGCAACAACAACGATCAACAAGAAGACAAACTTATTCGAGGCGATAAAATCAATTGGATTGGAGAACAAAGTATCAACGAATTTGAAATGATCTATTTGAAAAAAATCGCAAAGTTTATTCTTCATTTGAATAAAACATGTTTTACCTCAATCAAAAGCTTTGAAAGTCACTATTCATCGTATGAAACAAGTAGTTTCTATGCGCGACATCTCGACCAATTTAAAAATGAAAAAGGACGAAAATTTTCAATTGTCATCTATCTCAATGAGGATTGGCTGGAAAAAGATGGTGGGCTGTTATCTTTGTATCCGAAAGAAAGAGGACAAATCAATATTTCTCCGTTAGGAGGGCGAATGGTTTTGTTCAGAAGTGATGAAATGGAACATGAAGTACACCCTCCAATTGCACGCGATCGAAGAAGTATCGCTTGTTGGTTAAAAAATTAAATGAGGAAATAAGTTAGCGCACCAACAAATGTCGACGAAGAGAAATAGCGAAGAGAAACAAAATTTGCATGTACGAAACAAGAACCGTATACCGTATGATTTGGAGGCAATGTCTGTTGCTAATCCTAAATTGAAGAACCATATTCAGCCTAATAAACGGGGAGAGAATTCAATCAATTTTTCCGATCCAAAGGCGGTTAAGGAACTCAACACGTCCATTCTCAACCATTACTACGGAATCGAATACTGGGAATTCCCAAAAGAGAATTTATGTCCACCAATTCCAGGTCGCGCCGAATACATTCACCTTTTGGCCGATTTGTTATCAGAGAGCAACCAAGGTAAAATTCCAACGGGTAAACGTGTTACTTGTTTGGACATTGGCACTGGAGCAAGTTGTATCTACCCAATACTAGGCGTTACAGAATATGACTGGGATTTCATCGCATCCGATATTGATCCGAAATCCATTCAATCGGCTCAGAATATTGTCGATTCAAATCCATCTTTAAAAGGAAAAGTAAACTGCAGACTCCAACGCAATCCGACGTCAATTTTTAAAGGAATCATCGAGGAAGGTGAAAAAATTGATATCGCAATGTGCAACCCACCATTTCATTCATCAGTGGAAGAAGCGTTGAAAGGCACACGCAGAAAAGTAAAGAACCTGACAGGAAAAAAGGCCGTTCAACCCAAGCTCAACTTTTCAGGAAACACCAACGAACTGGTGTATGAAGGTGGAGAAATTCAATTCATTGCCAATATGATTTCTGAAAGTCAAGCGATTGCGAAATCCTGTTTTTGGTTTTCCGTTCTAGTTTCAAAAGAATCGAATCTTAAAAAGATTTACAAATTGCTTAATAAGAACAATCCATCCGGTAGTAGAACCCTAAAAATTTCAACTGGAAACAAAACCAGTACTATCATTGCATGGACATTTCTTACGACTCAAGAACGAACAGCATGGCGGGAAAATAAATGGCAGCATAAGCGCAAGTGAACAACTATACCATAAACGCGATGATTAAAATTAATGACGTAGCGAGCTACCATGAATGCTTTTTAAAGGCGGAAGAGGCAAACGAGTTGTTTGAACACCTAATGGAGTACAGTGAACTTACTGCCATGATGGAATTTGAAACTGCAGCTGGTGATACCTTTAAATTTGATTTTGGAAAAATGATGTTTCTTGATAAAGAACTTATCGAAGAAAACGAATTTCCCGAATCAATTTGGGGGAAAAACAGGGTGTGGTCGGAAAAGATGCTTTCGCTTAAAAAACGAATTGAAAGTGAAACAGGTACAGAATTTAGAACCTGCGTTTGTATCTTTTATCCTGATGGGAATTCTGGAATAGCCTATCATTCTGATAAAACTGCCTTTGGTGATACCTCAATAATACCCGCAATGAGTTTAGGTGAAGAGCGCTTATTTTCTTTGCGAGAAAATGATACAATGAAGGAGACCATTCTGGAGCTAAAACACGGGAGTCTATTGATCATGGAGAATGGGTGTCAAGATCATTTTGAACATAGTTTACTCGTAAATCCAAATTATAAAAACCCAAGAATAAGTTTAACTTTTCGGAAGTTTGGGTATACCGACTAGTCCTCAATTAATCTAGCGTTCGAGTACATCAAATTGTAATCGTTTAAATCAAAATCTGAAACAAATCAGGGTTGTCATTCAAATACTCGCATTGAAACTTTAATGCTTCCATGCGCGCTTGGATGTCCTCAATTTTATCATCGCCACCCAATTCCAAACCAATGACCGCTGGTCCAATTGTGCGGTTGTGTTTCTTAGAATACTCGAAATGTGTAATGTCATCCTTCGGCCCCAAAACTTGAGAAATAAATTCCTTCAAAGCTCCAGCCCGCTGCGGAAACCGAACGATGAAATAATGCTTCACACCCGCATACAGCAAGGCACGTTCTTTAATCTCCTCTGTTCGTGTGATGTCGTTATTGCTTCCACTAATCAGACACACAACATTCTTCCCCGTGATTTCATCTTTGAATTGATCGAGAGTTGCAACGGTCAAAGCGCCTGCAGGCTCAACGACAATTGCATCCTTGTTGTATAAATCAAGAATGGTTTGACATACCTTTCCTTCATGCACTGTCACCATCTCGTCCAAATTTTGCTGACACATCTGAAAATTCAAATCCCCCACTTTTTGAACCGAAGCTCCGTCGACAAATTTATCGATGTGCTCTATTTTGGTGTTTTTTCCATTCTTAATGGATGTAGACATGGACGGTGCTCCGAGCGGTTCCACCCCAATGATTTTGGTGTTTGGTGACAACAATTTGAAAACGCTTGAAACACCCGAAGCCAACCCGCCGCCGCCGACAGGAAGAAATAAGAAATCTATCGGTTCAGTTGCTTGTTCCAGCAGTTCCAGAGCGATCGTCGCTTGTCCCTCAATCACTTTGATGTCATCAAAAGGGTGAATAAAACACATATCCTGTTCTTCACAATAGCGCTTGGCCTCCTTCGAAGCGTCATCAAACGTATCACCTACCAAGATGGTCTCGATCCATTTACCTCCAAACATTTTGACTTGTTCTATCTTTTGTCGTGGTGTCGGAACTGGCATAAACACAACTCCCTTGATCTTCTTTACGAAGCAAGAATAGGCGACACCTTGCGCGTGATTTCCAGCGCTGGCACAAACTACACCATTTGCCATCTCGGCATCCGTTAGCGAAGATATTTTGTTGAATGCACCGCGAATTTTGTAGGAACGCACTTGTTGTAAATCCTCACGTTTGAAGTAAATGTTTGCCGCGTACTCATTTGACTTTTGGACATTCAGCATTAACGGTGTTTTGGAAGCCACACCACTCAATCGTGATGTAGCTTCCTCCACATTCTCTAACTTAAAAGACTGCATAAATCCAAGGTTTTCATGTTGGTCATTGCCGTTCTTAGTGACTCTCCTATTTTCTCTATTGGATGATTTCGGATGGAGCGATTTACCGCGATTAATTCGACATTATCCACCTGATTGTTTGAAGAAAACGATTGACCAATATGCTTTACATCCACCGTTTTCATGAATTCCGTCAACAATGGTCTACTCGCATGATCGAATAAATAGCACCCATATTCTGCGGTATCTGAAATAATTCGGTTCATTTCGTACAACTTCTTTCTTGCAATCGTGTTTGCGATCAATGGAGCTTCATGCAGCGACTCATAGTAAGCAGATTCCGCCTTGATGCCTGAATTTACCATTGTTTCATAAGCTAGTTCTACCCCCGCTTTTGTGAAGGCTACCAACAAGGTTCCATGATCAAAGAATTCCTGTTCAGTGATTTCCTTTTCTGTACAAGCTGTTTTCTCGAAATCAGTTTCTCCTGTTTGTTTTCTCCACTCCAACAAATCGTGATCGTTGTTTGCCCAATCCTTCATCATGTTCGCGGAAAATTCACCCGACATAATATCATCCATGTGTTTGTTAAACAATGGGCGCATGATCTCCTTTAGCATTTCTGACAGTCGAGATGCTTCCATTTTTGCTGGGTTCGATAAACGATCCATCATGTTCGTGAGTCCACCATGCTTCAATGCTTCAGTGATCGTTTCCCAACCGAATTGCACCAATTTCGCTGCATAACGCTTGTCAACACCCTTCTCTACCATCTTATCGAAAGCAAGGATAGAGCCTGTTTGAAGTACACCGCATAAAATTGTTTGCTCACCCATTAGATCTGATTTCACCTCAGCCACGAATGAAGAATTCAGCACCCCCGCTTTATGTCCTCCTGTAGCAACCGCATACGCCTTTGCCAGTTCCAATCCTTGTCCACACGGATCATTTTCAGGATGAACAGCGATCAATGTTGGCACGCCAAATCCGCGTTTAAACTCTTCTCTCACTTCAGAACCAGGAGATTTCGGAGCAACCATGATTACCGTAATATCTTCACGGACTTTCATTCCCTCTTCAACGATGTTAAAGCCGTGAGAATAGGACAAACATGCACCTTGTTTCATCAAAGGCATTACAGCGTTGACGACACTGGTATGTTGTTTATCAGGCGTTAAGTTGATAATTAGATCAGCGTCTGGAATCATTTCCCCATACTTCCCGACGGTAAAATCACTCTTGGTTGCGTTCTCAAACGAAGGCCGTTTTTCCAAGATTGCAGAATCGCGCAATGCATACGAGATATCCAATCCCGAATCGCGCATGTTTAACCCTTGATTTAACCCTTGAGCGCCGCATCCAACAATGACTATTTTCTTTCCGCGCAGTGCATCCAAACCGTTTTCAAATGCTGACGAATCCAATAAGTCGCATTTCCCCAATTG